>JAAYVQ010000187.1 GCA_012517095.1 Phycisphaerae bacterium
ATGGTAAATAACGATCATCCCATTACGCTTCTCGGCATTGACGAGGCGGGATATGGCCCGCTTCTGGGGCCGCTGGTGGTTTCCGGCGTGGCGTTGTCGCTGCCGGAGCCGCTCTTGCGCGCCGATCTGTGGACGGTTCTGAGCAAGGCCGTCGCCAAGGAAAAACGCCGCCTGTCCGGCCGGATCCTCATCACCGACAGCAAAAAGGCCTACACCCCCGCCTCCGGCGTCGATACCCTTCGCCGCTCCGTCCTGGCCTGTCTGGCCGCGCAGACCCAATCCCTCGATTTTCCGCGACATACGCAAGGTTTACTGGATGCGGTATGTCCCAATTGTAGCCCCCGCCTGACGGGGTATCCCTGGTATCAGGACTTGGCGTCCGCTCCGCTGGGCGGCAACCGCGACGACATTCATCTGGCCGCATCCGTTCTTCGCAAGTCCCTGTCCGAACAGAACATCGGCCTGGGCCCCATCCGGTCGCGTTGTCTGGATGTGGGCTTTTACAATCGACAGGTCGAGATCGTCCGCAACAAGGCAGCGGTTTTGTTCACCGAGGTCTGCACGCTGATTCAGCAATCGTTCGACGATCTGCCCGCCGGACGAACCTTGCAGGTCGTCGTCGATCGGCAGGGCGGCCGCAGCGGTTACCGCCCGGTCCTGCAGCGGATGTTCCCCGAAATGGATCTGGCCATCGTCCGCGAAGACGACACTCTCAGCAGCTACGAGCTGTCCGGCCGCGGCAAAACCCTGCGCATCCATTTCCCCGTCGGCGCCGAACTGAAGTGCCTGCCGGTGGCTCTGGCCTCGATGCTGAGTAAATATGTCCGGGAAGTCCTCAATGAGTCCATGAACCGCTTCTTCTGTGACCAGTGCCGCGACCTGCGTCCCACGGCCGGCTACTGGCAGGATGGCCGGCGCTTTATTCAGGACCTCAAAATCCGCCGTCCCGATTTCCCGTGGAAAACCGAACTGCTCATTCGGAGTCGATGATGACCGCTCGCTGGATTCAATCCGGGATTTCCCCCGCCGTTACCCACAAGGAATGTCCATTGCCATGAAAGATTTTCTCCGCGATATCATCGTTCAGGCGGGCCGGATCACGCTGGACTTCCGCCGGAAAACCGGCGGCCTGCGAGTCGATCGCAAATCCAGCAAGGACCTGGTCACCGAGGCCGATCGCGCGGTGGAACAGTTTCTCGTCGAACAAATCCGGCGGGAATTTCCCACGCACGGCGTCTTCGGCGAAGAGACGGGCAAACAAAACGGCGACGAATTCTGCTGGGTGATCGATCCGATCGACGGCACGACCTCGTTCGTGCACGGCCATCCGTTTTATTCGGTGTCGGTGGCCCTGCAGCAAAACGGCCGAACGATTCTTGCGGCCGTCAACGCGCCGGCCTTGGAGGAACTCTTCGAGGCCCGGGCGGGAAAGGGAGCCACCCTCAACGGCGAACCGATCCGCGTGTCGAAAGAAACCAAACTGGAAGATTCGCTGCTGGCCACGGGATTCGCGTGCATGCGCGATAATCTGCCCGGCAACAACCTTCCGTATTTCCTGCAAATCCTCCCCCGGATTCGTGACATTCGGCGGACCGGCTCGGCGGCCGTGGATCTGTCGTACATCGCCTGCGGCCGGCTGGAGGGGTTCTGGGAACTGAATCTCAAGCTCTACGATGTCGCGGCGGGAATGCTGATCGTGTCGGAGGCCGGCGGAAAGACGACCGATTATTCCGGCGGCGACGCGGGTCTGCCCGGTGAGCTGGTCGCCACCAACGGCCGGATTCACGATACGATGGTCGCTATCCTCGGCCGGATCAAGACCGAAACCAACGGGGAAAACAAGGCATAAGGAATACCGGATATGACGGACAAACAAACCTTTTTCGACAAGGACGCCTTCGCGCAGTATTGCGGAATCGAGCTGATCGAAGCCGAAAACGGACACGCCGAGGCGCGGTTGAAGATTCAGCCGCATCATCTCAATGGCGTCGGGAGCGTGCAGGGGGGAATGATTTTTTCGCTGGCGGATCTGGCCTTTGCGGCCGCGTGCAACTCCTACGACACGCCGGCGGTGGCGATCAATGTCAACATTCACTACCTCAGGGCCGTGTCCGAGGGAACGCTGATCGCCAAAGCGCGCGAAGTGTCGCTGAGCCGAAAAATCGGGACCTACTCGGTCGATGTCACTGACGACGAGGGGAACCTGGTTGCGTCATTTCAGGGTATGGCGTATCGAAAATAGGTCGGGTTTAACCACCTATCCCACCGGAATACTATCCCTAATTCACGATGGGGTTTAGTCTTCTATTCGACAAGATTGTGACAAAATGTGGAGGGTCCACTGAGGGCCAAAATGGCCTTTTTTCAATTGTATCTCCTTTCGTTTCATAGAGTTATGAGCGTTTCTCGATGCACCACACCCCCCTCGTTATGCAAATCCTGTATCCGCAACAGGTTATGGATTTTCCGCGGCGATTTGTGACGATTCTGCTATTGGACCTGAATTATCCGTTAATCGGCTCTGTAGTCTATATATCCTATCGAAAGCCAGGAATATACAAAGACACATGATGTCGCCTTCTCCGGTTTGCCGGCCGTCGATATAGGACAACAATAATCCTGAATACGTTCCTTCGGTGGGGAACAGAGAATCGACCCGGTTTGACACAGGAAATAGTGTATATATAATATTCATAAATCGTTTTGGGGTTCCATGATAAATACAGGCGAATATTTTACTTGATTATTCCCAAAAAGCTGGTATAATAGTATCCGGTTTTGGAAGGAAGGGCCATTTTTGAGCGAATAACCCGGAAAA
>JAAYVQ010000188.1 GCA_012517095.1 Phycisphaerae bacterium
GCCGGGGGTCAAGGTTCAACTGAAGGATGGAACTAATCTTATTGACGGCCCGATTTATCAATCCCTGTCATCGAATGATTCAGGTCCAACGATAACGCTACAAGGTCTAAGTTGTTATTACGACAACGGAAATCAAATTGTAAATTGGCAAGGCGATATTCCGGAAGAATTTAGCATCGAATGGTCCGGCAACTACCCGTTTGCGGGGCTGGAAGAGGCGAATTCTTCGACAATTCCGGATCTGAGCCCGTCGATTACGCTGCCCGCCGAGCCGGGGCAATATACGGTGATGCTGACGCTGAAGGACCCGGGCGGACGGGTGGTCGGGTCGGATTCGATTACGATCAATGCCAACCGGCCGACGCTGACGATTCGGGCGGATACCTCGGCGCCGGTCGAACGACCGGCGACGGTCGATGGTGGTCAGGCCGGGGCAACGATCGACCTGTACGGAATGGCGGCCGGCGGACGGATCGACCGATTCGAGTGGGTCCAGCTTGGCGGGCCGGCCGAGGTGACGATCGCCAACGCCGAGTCCCTCATTACGACGGCCGGATTGCCACAGCCAGGCGTGTACGAGTTCGGACTGCTGGCCAAGATCGGCGAGGGAGGCAATGACTCGCAGACGGTCGGCTTTGCGTCCGTCGAGGCGGAACTGCGGCCGGGAGACCCATTGCTGCGGATCGCGGACCGGGCCGACGCGAACAATCACATGGATGTGATTCGGATCGAGGGGGGAAGCAGCGAAAAGCGGATCGTCAATCTATTCGCCATTGTCGAAGGCGGACAATGGGATCATGTTCAATGGAGCGTTCTCAGTTTGCCGGTTGGTGCTACTTGTAATATTGGCGAGGCATATTCAAACCAGACCTGGGTTACTTTTTCGATGGATGGTTGTTATACAATTCAGGCCGCGGTATGGGATGTCGAAGGGACAGAGCCGCTTGTGACCCGGCAGGTCGTTGTCTGTGTCGGCGATTGTGATCCGGATGATATCACGCCGGGGAATCCGTCGGGTTCCGGCGTCCAGATTACAGTAGAGCCCGAAAGCACTACTTATGAACTCGGCCGCACAACGCCGCTGCCGCTGCGCGCCGACCTTTCGTCGGGGATCCTGCCGGAGGGTGCGACAATTCGCTGGCATCTGGCGGGGTATCGAAATGAACCGGCAGATGTGGGACATGAATCCGATGTAACGATCGAGCCGATCGCCGCAATCCATAATTACACAACATGGTCGCCATCGGTCGGGTTTTCCGCAGCGGGGATTTATGTGGTGGCCGCCGAGGTTTTTGATGACGGTGAATTCCTCTGTTCGGATGTGGTGGAGATCACCGTGACCTATCCGAATATCATGGTGCGGGCGTGGGTTGAAAAGCAAGTCGAGTCCGAATGGAAGCCCGAAGGAAAGTTCTATGTTCTCGATCTTTCTGAACCGAATCCGAATATCCGGTTAAATGGATCTGTAACATTCGATGATAGCGAAGAGCATGATATTGATGTTCAGTGGGCCGTCCTGATCGGTTCGCAATCGGTTAGCTTTTCGGAGACCAATTCCCGGCCGACGATACCGACCTTCACGCAGCCGGGAATTTATACCGTGGCGATGGTGGCCATGTCGGGCGGTGTGGCCGTGGGGATGGATACGGTGACGGTGAGGGCGTATAGCACGGCAACATGGACCGGCTCGGTTGTTCATGCGGGAAGCGACAAGGTAGCCATTCTGGGTGAAAAGGGGGAACCGGCGGTACTGACCATCGATGACGCGATGATTCTTCCTGAAACACCAACAGGGATTGTATGGTCTTGTGAGCCATCGACAGGGGTTTCCTTTGATAATTCTGAAATCGTCAATCCGACGGTGGCATTTTCCGCAGAGGGACAATATGTGCTGACCTTGACCTATGGCACGACGCAAGATAAAGCCAATGTGACGGTGTATCCGCAATCGGAAGTGCTTGTGGTGGACGCCGGAAGTTATGATAAGGTCGTGCTACCCAAAGCGCTGCTGCTGAACAATGCAACGGCGGTGTGTGCGTCGAATATGCCGCTGGAGTACGAGTGGAGGGTTACTGCGCCTGTCGGGGCCGATGTAGTATTCTTTCCGTCGTCGAATATGTTGAATCCGCAAGTGAGTTTCCCGAACATGACAGAGGATGTCGCCTTCTATAATCTGCAATTGAAGATCACGGCCGGGGATCATACGGAAACAGATTCGGCTTTGATCGAAGTGCGCAAGATGGGATCGGATTCCACTCCGCCGAGGATTGAATCATTTACAGCGAGTTCTGCTACGGAGCCGATTACACTTGGCCTTACGGCGATCGACGAGGAAAGCGGTATTAGAAAGATCGAGTTGCGATTGAAATCCCAAAACAGTGAGACCGCAATTCCATTTAAGACTTTTCTCATTCCGTCTCCCTGTCC
>JAAYVQ010000189.1 GCA_012517095.1 Phycisphaerae bacterium
ATTTCCACCGGAAAATCATCCGGCCGATCGTTCCAAAAATTCCCTTTGCATCGTGGATTCCGACTGCTATACTGCTGCAAAAATCGATCAGGAAATGGCGGAGAAGGTCTGGAAACGAATCCAATTTCGAGGAATCCCTGAAATGGCGGAAAAAGACGCATTAGATATCAAAAAAGTCAAGGAATTGATCGCACTGATGCGGGAAAACGATCTGGCCGAGGTCGAACTGACCGACGGCAAAAACCGTATTCACCTCAAACGTCCGCAAGCGCAAACTCCTGTCATTACTCAACTTCCGATGAATATGCCCCTGATGTCTCCTGCTCCCTTCCCTTCCTTGGCCCCGTCTTCGGTACCCGCATCTTCCGACTCCGTTCCTCCGGCCGAAAAACTTCTCGAAATCGCTTCTCCCCTCATCGGAACCTTTTATTCCGCTCCCAGTCCCGATTCCGAACCCTATGTCAAAATCGGCGATCGGATCAAACCCGATACCGTCGTTTGCATTGTCGAAGCGATGAAAGTGATGAACGAAATCAAGGCCGAAATCTCCGGAACGCTGGTTGAAGTCAAGTGTCGGGCCGGAGAACCGGTGGAATTTGGTCAGGTATTGTTCCGCGTACGACCCGATTAACAAGCCGTAACCTTCGAAGGGATAAGAGGTTATGTTTTCACGAGTGCTGATTGCCAACCGGGGGGAGATCGCCCTTCGAATCATTCGCGCCTGCCACGAACTGGGGATCGAAGCGGTCGTGGTGTATTCTCAAGCCGACAAGGATTTTGAATATGTTCGACAGGCCGATCAGGCCATCTGTATCGGCCCGGCCGCTCCGGGCGAAAGCTATCTGAATATTCCTCGTATCATCAGCGCTGCGGAGATCTCCGACTCCGACGCGATCCATCCGGGATACGGATTCCTGGCGGAAAATGCCCATTTTGCCGAGATTTGCGGCGAGTGCGGCATCGCCTTCATCGGCCCATCGCCGGAGTCAATGCGAATGCTCGGCGACAAGGTTCAGGCCCGCGAGTTGGCGAAAAAGGCCCGCGTTCCCTGCGTGCCGGGATCGGAAGGGGCGCTGGGAAGCGTGGAGGAGGCGATAAATCTGGCAAACAAGATCGGTTATCCGATAATTCTCAAGGCGGCCGCCGGCGGCGGAGGCCGGGGAATGCGCGTGGCGCACAGCGACATCAGCTTGAAGGGCGCGTTCGCCGCGGCGCAGGCGGAAGCGGAGAACGCGTTCAAAAACGGAACCTTGTACCTCGAAAAATACATTGAACAGCCGCGGCATGTGGAGGTGCAGATCCTGGCCGACCGCGCGGGCAACGCGCTGCACTTTTATGAACGCGACTGCACCGTCCAGCGGCGGCATCAGAAACTGATCGAGGAGTGTCCCTGTCCGGTCCTGGACGACGAGACGCGGGAGAACCTGTGCAAATCCGCGCTGCGGCTGGTGCAGGAGGCCAACTACCACAGCGCCTGCACGGTGGAGTTTCTGCTCGACCGAAACAAGAATTTCTATTTCATCGAGGTCAATACCCGCATCCAGGTCGAGCACACGATCACCGAGATGATCACCGGCCAGGATCTGGTCAAACGGCAGATTCAGATCGCGGCGGGCCGGCCGCTGGAGCTTCGGCAAAAAGATATTCAGATTCACGGCGCTGCGATGGAGTGCCGGATTAACGCCGAGGATCCGTCGCGCGGCTTTGCGCCGTGTCCCGGACCGATCGCGACCTTTATCCCGCCGGGCGGTCCCGGCATCCGGATCGACACGCATGTCTATCAGGGCGCCAAGGTCTCGCCGTATTACGATTCGATGGTGGCCAAGCTGATCGTTCACCAGCGCAACCGCGACGAGGCGATCAACACCATGAAACGGGCGTTGCGGGAATTCCGAATCGAGCCGATCCTGACGACGATTCCGATTCATCTGAAGGTTCTCTCGCACAATCTGTTCGCTCGCGGCGACATTGACACGGGGTTTATCGAGAAGAATCTGAGTTAATGGGGTTCACTTGTCATTCTCCCGCTGAGGCGGGAAATTGAAGGTTTCCTGCAAACTCAAAACCGGCAAGAGGATGAAAATAATCGGATTGGATCAGCGAAAAATTCTGTCCGTTGCAAAGAGAACATTATCGACCGACAGTATCTTGACCCTCTCTCTGGTTCCCTTTACCATTTCTTTTTCGACGCGAGTTACGGGATTTACAGGATTGGGATTGATGGGGAAGAAGATAACGGATAGAATACGAGACGGATGAGGAGATGGAATAACCGGTTAACAAAAAATGGGACGGACGAATGGGGTTATATTGTTAGTGGACATACATATACGACTAATAATAGGTGACTGTCCCAATCCTGTTCGGCTCGGTATTTGCTCTTTGCCAACTTCATACAGTATTCAAAGTCACCACGGATCGTTTACGGGCCGTTGTGGGGACAAGCAAGTCGTTTTTGCGCAGCATCAACAGCAGCCGGATTGCGGTTGCCATC
>JAAYVQ010000190.1 GCA_012517095.1 Phycisphaerae bacterium
CACTTTTATCGAAGGGCTTCGCTATTGACCCAGCCATTTTCGGCGACCTGGGTTATGTGGATGCTGGTGGCGTTGACCTGTACAATCTGGATTTCTCTGTTCAGCTATCGGCATGTGCCATATTCATCGGAATTGTGGTGGCAATTCGCATTCGACGCGCACGCACCGCGATCAATGCGGGCGACGATGGCTTCGGTAGTGATTTTACTGGCGTACGCGATGTTTCGGTTGTTGTTGCCGGCGCCGCCCAGGCGAGCGTCGTCTCCGGACAGCGAGGAACAGAACCGAATTCGGAAAATTGTGGAGGCCTGTCCGCGGTCCAGCGCCTATCTGGCCTTGTTGCCGGATAAACGATTTGTCTGGAGCGGAGACGGCAGAGCATTCATCATGTATGCCGTCGAGGGGCGAAGCTGGATTGCGATGGGGGATCCTGTCGGGGCAGAGGAATCCTGGGCGGATGTGATCTGGCGATTCCGTGATCTCTGCGATCGATACTCCAGCTGGCCGGTGTTTTACCAAATCGGACGGGGGACGCTCGGATATTATACCGACCTTGGGCTGGGATTTCACAAACTCGGCGAAGAGGCCAGGGTCGAACTGGCAGGATTTTCTCTGGAGGGCAACCAGGCGCGGGACTTCCGCAATACGCGCAATAAGATGAATCGACAGGGGTATCGGATGGAGATTGTGCCGGCCGAGAAAGTTCCGGCATATCTCGATTCGATGGAACGGATATCGCAGCGGTGGCTGTCAATCAAACACGCGCGGGAGAAACGGTTTTCGCTGGGATACTTCGATCGGGCCTACTTGTCGCAGACGCCTGTGGCGGTGGTCCGCGACGATCAACAGATTCTTGCGTTCAGTAACCTCTGGTTGTCGGGAGGCCGTGAGGAATTGTCAGTCGATCTGATGCGATATGATCCCGAATCGGGCCATGGCGTGATGGATTTTCTTTTCGTGGAGCTGATGCTTTGGGGACGACAAGAGGGATATCGATGGTTTAATCTGGGAATGGCCCCGCTATCGGGTCTGGAACGGCGACAACAGGCCCCGTTGTGGCAACGGGTTGGAGGATTGATCTACCGGCATTCTGAACTTTTCTACAATTTCCAGGGCTTGTATCACTACAAATCGAAATTCAACCCCCAGTGGACTCCGCGATATCTGGCCTGTCCGCGGGGATGGCAATTGCCGACGATCCTGGCGAACCTGATCGCGCTGATCTCGGGCGGGATGTCGGGGGCCTTCCGGAAATAGATGGGACCGACGATGCGCATAAACAAGGCCGAAAGGAAAGATCCTTTCGGCCCTGCTGATTGAGTCGGAATTACTTTTTGTCTTTACCCTTCTCGGCGGCCTTGGAGGCCGGAGAAGCCGGCGTGGCGGGAATTGCGGGAGTCGTGGATTTTCCTTCCTTGGCGGCATCCTGGCGTTTCTTCATTTCTTCCATTCGCTGTTTCATCTGTTCCTGCATTTTTTTTATCTGCTCTTCCTGGGCTTGGAATTCCTTGTTAATCTCGGCCTCTTTCTGAGCGATCATTTTCTTGATGGCCTCGGCGGTTTTTGCGGCCTTTTCATCCTCGGCCAGTTTCAGGATGGCTTTCCACTGGTCCACCTCGGCCATGGCGGTGGCCTTCCGGGCCTGTAACTGCTTGGAGCGATTTTCCATTATGCTGGTCATGTCCATGCTCGTGTTTGGAACGGTCGCTCCGGGTTTTGTCGCGGCGGTGGGCACGGGGGTTTCACGCGTTTGACGAGCGCGAATCCGCTGATCTTCTTTGCGGGGTTGTTCCTTTTTTTCTTCCTGAGCCAACGCTACGATGGAGGAGGCGGCGATGGCCGTAACAACCACTAACGCGATCCACTTTTTCATTTTCGGTCTCCTGAGAAACTGAATTACTCTATATGATTGGGCGGTCACATCGGCCGCAGTTCCATCCATAGACAAGACGAATTTTCATAATCATTATTGCATCCACACTTCCCGGACACAAGACCCTATTGGGTCCTGGGGCGATTCTATCCTTATCGGCCGGAAGGAAATCCGAAGGTGAATCGGGACGGTTGAATTTTTTGCAACTTATTTCGAGAAAACAAGTTACGCAAATTTGGATGTTCCGGGAAATAGCGTCTTTATGGAAGAATATTTCGAGAAAACAGATCCTTCCTGAGGGAATCGGCTCCGCGGAACATGATGGCCTCCATGCCGATCCTTCGGGCGCCCTCGACATTCGCGGGTAGATCGTCGATGTACAGGCAATTTTCGGGTGATGTATGAACGGAATCGGCGGCACGGCGGAAAATGTCGGGATCCGGTTTCATCGTACCGACCTGGAAGCTCAGGACCGGGTGGGGAAAGATTGACAGGATGGGAAAGTTGTCGCGGATGTATTGCCAGTGGAGGGCATCGGTGTCGGACAAAAGGCCCAGAGGAATTCGGCCATGCAAGGACCGCAGAAGGTCTTCCATTCCGGGTATAGGGGAAAAGATGTCGCACCAGAGACGGCTGAATTGACTGAAGGGAACCTTCAAACCAAAACGATGGCAGAGATCCGCATGAAACTGTTCGGGAGTGACGCGTCCTTTATCATATTGGACTACGAGGGGATCGCTCATCATCCGGGAGATGGTTTGCACGGGATCGCCTTCCGTCAGGACGGTACCAAGATGTTCGGCCAGGCGGGCGATATTGACATCGACGATGACGCGGCCAAGATCGAAGATGACGGCCTGAATGGATCGTGTCATGAGCGGTTTCCTGTCGTTCGCTGGAGGTCTTCGATCATGTCGCTGTAAGAACGGTCGATCAGATCTTCAGATCGAATGCCGAAACGATCCATCCAGAGGCGACATTGTCCCATGAGCCGATCGCGGCCGATAGAGCCGTCGAGATCGAGGGCCTCGATTTCGATGAAGGATCCCAGCGGATCGACCTTATCGAGGTGGATTTTGACATGATCGATGAAATAAATTTCCCGCTGCTTGATGACCTGGACACGGACACCGAGGGCTTCGGACAAGACCTGGCGAAGAACCGGATCGGGATGAAGGCGGCAAAGCGTGACATTGGCCTGCTTGGGACCCGATTGATCCGGTCGGCGGTAATAGATCAGGGCGTTCTCGATGTTGCCCTCGCGAAGTTTGAGTCGGCCGTCCTTACAGGGAAAGTAAGTGTCTAATTGATTGTCAATGCCCCGGAAATCGGCTTTGTGCTGTTTCAGAATCTCCCGGGCCCGCCAAAGGTCGGGGCATCGGGCCTTGATCTCGATATTGACATGCGACATGAATGCCGGCCGCCGAATCAATCCGCCTTCTGATAGACGCGGACATAATCAATGAGGAATTTCTGCGGGAAGATGGCATCGTCGATCCCTTTCTGTCCGCCCCAGGAACCGCCGATCGCGGTATTCAGAATCAGATAGTGGGGTTTATCGTACGGCCAGACATCGTTGCCGGTTCCTTCATTGGCGAAGGAGAAATATTTCTGGTCATCATAGAAAAAGTCCATGTGATCGGGATACCAGTCGATGGCATAGATATGGAAATCATTATAAGGGGCCTTGGCGGTGATACGATTGCCCTTGTTGGTTTTCTTGACATGGTTGTAGGCCTTGGTGTGGATGTTGGCATGGATCACATCGGGATCGAAGCCAACATTTTCCATGATGTCGATTTCGCCGCAGGCGGGCCAGCCGATCGAGCGGTTGACGCCGAGCATCCAGATGGCCGGCCAGGTGCCGCGGCCGGTGGGCAGTTTGGCGCGGACCTCGATGCGGCCATACACCCATTCGGCCTTGCCGCGGGTGATCAAACTGGCGGAAGTGTACTCGCCTTTGTCGAATTGTTCCTTCCGAGACTCGATCACCAGGTTGCCGTTTTCCACGCGAGCGTTTTCCGGTCGATCCTGGGTGTAGTATTGTTTTTCGTTGTTCCGAACAAACCCTTTTTCGTACCCCCACTTGGCCGGATCCGGTCGGCCATTCCGGTCGAACTCATCATTCCAGACCAGCTTCCATGTTTCATCCCCGCGCTGGATCTGTTGCGGAAATGCAGGGGCCGCAGAGGATGGAACTGGAAGATCTGTGGGTTGAGAGAATGCCTCTGCGGGGACGATTAATCTGGATTTCAGCTTGGTCTTGTTTTCCGTTTCGCCGCCGGTTTGGAGGAAGAAGCGGTTGTTCTCGACGCCGGCGTCGATATTCATCGACGGGGTATTGTCGGCGGTAAATGACGCTTCGGACAGCGGCAACCATTTACCCTCGGTTGTCTGAATCCAACCGTTACCGTACAGAGCGCGGCGGGACTGTTTGGCGCTTTGGCCGTTGCGGAAGAAATCCTCGACGAAGGAATAATAGCCCTTGAGTTGTTCGCCGCCGGTCAGGGTCTGAAAGCTGGCCATGTGCTTCCATTCGTTTGTATCGGGTAGCATAATATAGGCCGAATATGTCGTATATTTATTCTGAACTTCGGCGCGGACCAGGCAACGGACGGTCTGATCAACCTTCCAATCGAAATCGATCATGCTCTGACCGCCGGTGCCTTCGTTGCCGAAGCGTTTGATACGAACGCCCTCGCCGGAGGCAATGACCTTAACGCGCTGGTCTTCGGGGACGGCGTTGGGGTTGTTCTGATTGCCGGGAT
The DNA here is from genome assembly GCA_012517095.1 of Phycisphaerae bacterium. GTDB lineage: Bacteria > Planctomycetota > Phycisphaerae > Sedimentisphaerales > Anaerohalosphaeraceae > FEN-1350. Next base: position 4,642 of record JAAYVQ010000190.1, read on the forward strand.
CCCATACCGAAAAGATGGCAACCTTCTTGCCGGGCTCGATGAGATCCTGAATGCCGAAGTAGCCGTGGTTAAAACCGCAGACACAAAAGTAGCTGCCCCTCTGGCTTTCCTGTACCGTGACTTCATTGTAGAACGCAACGGCGTCGGGGGCTTTGTACCACAGATGAACCGAACGGGCGGCATGAGGGGCGGCTTGCTGGGCCTGGAGCAGCGCGACGAGACCGCCTGCCAGGCAGAACATGATACATGCGGTTTTGAAACCTTGTCGGGTCATGGTTTGTCCTTTCGTTAAACTCCGAAATCGAGGGGTATTATATCCGGCCCCGTTGGCGGTTACAATCGTCTTGCCCTTGCCATCTCCGGTCCGGTCCGATACAATGCTCCTCGCCGGTGTTCGGGGATCCATCCAGCCGGACGACGGCGAAAGAGAACGGAAACGATACAAGGAACGATCGAAGGAATCTTCCATGCCACAGAAAATCGTATTGAGTATCGAGGAAGTTCGGGTTATCGCGGAACTGCGCGAGACCCCGACCGCCGAGGCAATCCTGAGAATGTTGCCGCTATCGGGCGAGACGCAGCGGTGGGGAGGTGAGATTTATTTTCCGGTGCCGGCAAGCTTACCTCTGGAAACGGACAGTCGGGAATCATTGCTGCCGGGGGAACTGGGGTATTGGCCGGAAGGGAAGATGTTCTGTATTTTTTTCGGGGCGACACCGGCCTCCGAGGGCGACGAAATCCGGCCGGCCTCGGCGGTCAATGTGTTCGGACGGCTGATCGGACGCTGGTCGCCGATCAAACAGATTCCCGCGGGCAAAACGATTCGCGTGGAAGCGCTGACGGAAGATACGACGATCGAGACGACGGAACCCGTCGAGTCACAGGACAAACCCGCGGAGGACTGCATGTATTCGCCGACCGCTTTTACCGGCGAACCGAAGCCGGAACCGCAAACCGAGACCGTAACGCCATCGGCGACGGAAGAAACGCCAAAGTCCTATTCGCCAACGCCTTTGCCGGAATCGGGATTGTTTGAATCACGGCCGGAAGAACTGGAAAGCGAACCGGCGGTTGAACTGTCGGGGGAAGAGACGGCTCCGGCAGGTGAGGATATTTTTGAGGCGACGGAGATCGACGAGGGAATGACGCCAACGACACCGAAGGCCAAATCCTTCATCGATACGGCAATCAGCTTCACCCGCATGCGGGGGGTCCGCCTACTGGCCGCGGGGATTGTGATCTTGCTGTTGATTGTGCTGATCAGCCGATTCTTTACCGATCCATTCAAGTCGGAATTGGCGGATCTTCGCAGGGAATTGGGCGAGCAGAAAAAGACCTTAGACACCCTTAACCAAACGATTCCCAAGCTGCAAACGGATCTGAAGGCGGCGGGCGATTCAACGCGAGGCCAGGTCAATCAGCAGTTCTCCGCATTCAAAACCCAAATCGATGCGCAGTTGTCCGCCATGCGGAAACAACTCAGCGAAGGCGGACAGGGTCAGGGGGTTTGGGTGAAAAATCCAACGAATCATCATAGTTATTGCGTCAGTCCGGTTCCGTTGCCATGGCATCAGGCGCGGGATATGGCGAAAAAGATGGGTGGATATCTGGCGACGCTGACCGATGCGAAGGAAAACGAATGGGTGGTGGCGACCTTCGGCGAACAGACGGAATACTGGATCGGCCTGGACGATGAACTGGAGGAGCGCAAGTGGATCTGGACCAGCGGCGAGAAATTTGAGTATGCCAACTGGGCTCCGGGTGAGCCGGATAACTACCGCAAAAATCAGCATTATGTCGTGATTAATTCCATTGTCCCCGACAAGGGCAACCTCGAACCCGGTCGATGGAAAGATATTTCCTGTAACGAGATTCATCTGGCGATCATTGAACGAAATCAATGATCGGACATGGGTCGAAAGGGGGGCTCGAAGGGAGGATGATGATCGAGGATCGACATGGACATTCAGAAGGCATCGACCAATGGCTACGATTGATCCGCGCCGACGGGGTGGGGCCGGTTCTGTTCGGTCGCTTGTTGAATTATTTCGGGAGCGTGGGCCAGGCGCTGACGGCGACGATGTCCGAGTTGGCGAAGGTGGAGGGGATCGGCGAGAAGACAGCGCATCGGATCTTTTCGAGCCGGAACCAGTTTGATCCCGAAAAGGAAATCCGTCTGGCCGAAAAGCATGGCGTGACGATTCTTCACCTTCAGGATCGACGATATCCCCCGTTGCTCAAGACGATTCACGATCCGCCTCCGGCGCTGTATGTCAAAGGAACCATCGAGGACCGAGACAATTTAGCTGTGGCGATTGTGGGGTCGCGGCGCTGCAGTCATTACGGACTGGAACAAGCTTCTCGTTTTGCTCATCTGTTGGCGTCGGCGGGATTTACGATTGTCAGCGGGATGGCGCGAGGGATTGATTCGTCGGCGCATCGGGGCGCGATCGCAGCCAGGGGACGAACTTTTGCGGTGCAGGGGTGCGGTCTGTCGAGGGTGTTTCCGCCGGAAAACGAGGACTTATTCCGGATGATCGGCGAATCCGGTGCCTGTGTCAGCGAACTCCCGATCGAGTATGAACCGCTATCAGAGAATTTCCCAGGGCGCAACCGGATTATCGCGGGTTTGAGTTTGGGTGTGATAGTGATCGACGCATCCGGCCGCAGCGGGGCATTGCTGACGGCACAGGCGGCGGTGGAATACAACCGAGAGGTAATGGCCGTGCCCGGACGGGTGGATTCTCCCAGTAGTGTGGGGGCTCATCGGCTGATCAAAGATGGGGCTCGGTTAGTTGAGACGGTGGAGGATGTAATGGATGCCTTGGGCTATGTCGGGCAGGGGCTCAAAGAACACGCTTGCCAATCCGCCAGAACTGCTGACGAGCGAACAAATGCCCCCTTGTTTACACAGCCGAAAATCCCTCTTGACGGTCCGGAGAAGCGGGTATTTGAGGCCCTTGGATCCGAACCCCTTCATGTTGACCAAGTCATTGATAATACTGGACTTACGGCTTCTCAGGTGGGGGCCGCCATGGTTTCCCTGCGACTCAAGGGACTGATTCGGGATCTTCCGGGAAATTGTTATGTGAAGCGAGGTTAAGACTCCAATTTACACAAATGGATAGTCCGATAATTTCCTTTTTTGGGCGGCTGATGTGAAACCCCATATTATTTTTTTAATTTTTTCTTGACAATCTGCCCGCCTGCGTTAATTTCTACACGACTTTTGTGGGCGGTAGCTGAAATGCTTTCTTTCTGCCTGTTTGACCTACACCATAGATATTCTTCTTCGATGTGCAACAATTTCGAAGGTCAATCGTCTAAATGTGTAGCATGAGATCCCCAAGAGGGATGAACTATATGCACAGGAAAGCGTATTAATAAAAGAGAATACCAGCAATAGCTGAGTGCATAAATTTCATCACCCTCCTCCGGAGCCAGATTCTGTATTTGTCTGAATCTGGCTTTTTTCTTTTCGGAAACCCACTAATTCCCATAGGAGAACAGGGCGGCACGAAAGGCCCGGTTCGATTCAATTGCCGGAGGAACCGAATTGAGAGGATTTGCGGATTGACGCGGCGGCCCTTCGGTCGTACGATGAAACGGGAATGAAATCGTCAAGGATGAACATGACAGTGATCAACCTGAATCTTGAGCGTTGCAAGGGTTGCGGGCTTTGTATCGGGGCCTGCCCGGTTGATAATCTTCGGATCGGTGGGGCTCTGAATCAACAGGGTATCGAATATGCCGAAGTGATCGATCCGGACCGTTGCACGGGGTGCGGCATGTGTTTTCGGATCTGTCCGGACATGGCGATTGAGATTCAGCGAAAGCCCTCGAAGGCGGGCAGCGAGGTGGTGGGTTGAACGCAAAGACCGCGAAGATCCTGCTGAAGGGCAACGAAGTGATGTGCGAGGCGGCCGTACGGGCCGGATGCAAGTTCTTTGCCGGGTATCCCATCACTCCCCAGAACGAAGTCCCCGAGTACATGTCCTGGCGTTTGCTGCAGGCGGGGGGGGTATTTGTACAGGCCGAATCGGAGATCGCGGCGATCAATATGGTCTTTGGCGCGGCGGCGACAGGTTTTCGGTGTATGACCAGCTCTTCGTCGCCGGGGATCAGTCTTAAGCAGGAGGGGATCAGCTACATTACGGCGGCGGAATTGCCCTGCGTGATCGCCAATGTCCAACGGGGCGGTCCGGGGTTGGGCAACATCCGAGCCGCACAGGGCGACTACTTCCAGGCCGTCAAGGGCGGAGGGCATGGGGATTATCGTTTGATTGTTCTGGCGCCTTCGACGATGCAGGAATTGTACTCGCTGACGATGAACGCCTTCGACTATGCGGACCATTATCGCAATCCCGTGATGATTCTGACGGACGGAATTCTCGGGCAGATGGTGGAACCGATTGTCCCACAAGAGTATCAACCGCTGTTCGATCCGGCTCCCAAAGATTACATTCTGGACGGATGCCAGGGCCGGAAACCAAGAATCGTCAAGACGCTACACCTGCAGCCGGCCGAGGCGCTGGTCGAGGTCAATCGACGGCTGGTCGCCAAATACGCCAGGATCAGCGGCGAGTTGAAGCTGAGCGAAGAGTTTCTTACAGACGACGCCCATCTGGTGGTCAGCGGGTATGGCATTACGGCACAAATCGCCAAGGGTGCGGTTCTGCAAGCCCGCGACAAAGGACTGAAGGTTGGATTGATCCGGCCGATTACCGTATGGCCGTTTCCGGAGGAGCCGTATTTGAAAGCGGCCAAAACGGCCGAGAAATTTCTGGTCGTGGAGATGTCCAACGGCCAGATGGTTGAAGATGTGCGGCTGGCGGAACAATGTCGCCGGCCGGTGGAATTCTTCGGCGTCGGGGGCGGATGGTATCCGACGATTGAGGAAGTTTTGAAAAGGATTGAAGACCACTATCCGGCATGAGAATTGAGAGTCCGACCGGAAGGAATGAGCCAAACGCATGACACAGTTTAAGCGACCCGATGCTCTATACGATGTCCCGACGCATTACTGTCCGGGATGCGGGCACGGAATCGCGCAACGGCTGGTGGGCGAGGTGATCGACGAACTGGGCGTCCGCGAGCGAACCGTCGGCACAGCTCCGGTGGGATGCGCGGTTTTGATGTATGATTATTTCAATTGCGATGTCATCGAATGTCCGCATGGTCGAAGTCCGGCGGTTGCGACGGGCATCAAACGGATGAGGCCGGACCGGGTGGTGTTTACCTATCAGGGCGACGGCGATCTGGCGGCGATCGGGACGGCCGAGACGATTCACACGGCCAACCGGGGCGAGAACCTGACGGTGATCTTTGTCAACAACGCCATCTACGGCATGACGGGAGGACAGATGGCTCCCACGACGATGCTGGGACAAACGACGACCACAACCCCCGGCGGCCGCGGCAAGAACCGCGAAGGCGGGCCGCTGCGAATCTGCGAACTGCTGAGCAGTCTGGACGGGGTGTGCTATCTGGAGCGGGTCAGCGTCAGTACTCCCAAGGATATCGGCCTGGCCAAGAAGGCGATCCGCAAGGCCTTCACCAATCAACTGGAAGAGAAAGGATTCTCTCTGGTGGAGGTATTGTCAATGTGCCCGACAGACTGGAAAATGACGCCGGTACAGGCGGTGGAGTTTGTCGAGACACAGATGAAGAAGGTGTTTCCGCTGGGCGTATATAAAGACAAGTAATCGCGGCGGGATGTGCGATGCAAACAGGGACGGAAATAGAGACTCGAATTGTAATCGCCGGATTTGGCGGGCAGGGGGTTGTGCTGGCGGGTAATCTGCTGGCGCAGGCCTGCGTGGAAGAGGGCAAGAATGTTACGATGATGGTGGCTTATGGGGCGGAAATGCGCGGGGGCACGGCCAATTCAACCGTGGTCATTTCCGGAGGCACAATCTACAGCCCGGTGGTGACTCGGCCGACGATTGCGGTGGTTATGAATACGCCTTCTTTGGAGAAATTCGAACCACTGGTGACGGCGGGCGGGCTGATCGTGGGCAATGGATCGATGATGCATCGCGGGGTCCAGCGCGAAGATCTGAAATCGGTAACGATTCCCGCCACCGAGATCGCCCATCGGCTCGGCAATGTTCGCGTGGCCAATGTGGTGATTCTCGGCGCCTTGATCGCCACGGCTGATCTGCTGAAATTAAAAAGCATGGAACGGGCCATCGAGATCCTGATGGCCCAGAAGAAGGCCGCCTTAGTCGCCCTGAATCTTGAAGCCCTGCGGGCGGGGTTCGCCGAATGCCGTCGTTGAGAGAACAACCGGATTTGTCGATTCACCGGCGGGTTCTGGGCCGACTGCATCAAAGCCGGAGCGGAGGGGGACTTGGCCTTCGCATGACGGCGATGATCGATGTTATTTTTCTGCTGCTGATCTTTTTTGTGCTCACGGCGCAGTTCAGTCGCGAAGAACAATATCTTCCAATTCGTCTTCCGGGCCCGGCCTCTGCGGCACAGCGGCTGGATATCCCGGCCGAGCCTCTGCGGATTTCCATCGCGATGCAGGGGGGGCAATGTCGGATCGATCTGGGGCGCGGACGACAGATTGCGTTGACCGAGCCGGAATTGTCGGCGGGACTTGAAGTATTCTCGCGGACGGTGACGACGGCGCTTGAACAGGAACGGCGAATTGTGACCGATCCCGTGGAAATCGCCTGCAGCGATTCGGTTCCATGGGAAATATTGGTGAAGGTTTATAACGGCTTGTACGCGATGGGGATCGAAGACATCACTTTTATTCTGGAATGAACAAGGACGAGGGAATCCTTTGCAATGATCCGGATACTTTCGGCGACAATTTGTTTTGCCTGCCTGATCGTGTCGGGCAATCTTCTCGGTGCGGTTGAGACGGCGACAGATTCGCAGTGGGTAGAATCGACCGGGCGGCAGATTCGCCAGACGGCGGATGCCTACCTTCGCGAAACGGCTCGGGCGCGGTTTGAATACGAATACACCGGGCGATTTCTCAACGAGGCCAGCCGAACGGCCCTGCTCCAACAGAGTCAGAAACTCCGCGAGCAATTGAATCCGCTACTGCAAAAACAAAAAGAACGGCTCGATTTGATTGAACGGTACAATGGAGCCGACTGGGACGAGTTGTACGGACGAACGGGATTGTGGAGACGACTCCGAACCGACTGGCTTTCGGGGAATTGGTGGACGGCTCAGGCGGACTATTATTCGGCCCTGGCTTCGGCGAGCCCTCAGAGAGAGTCGTTGTGCCGGCAAATCCTTGAGCAACATCAGGGCCAGGCCGAACCGTTTGGGGGGCCTGCGGGGCGGGTTTTGACGGCGCGAGTGTTGGCCCTGAAGGGCGAAACGAATCCGGCCGACAGAAAACAGGCGTTGGAGATTCTCGATACGATCATCGCCAATTCATCTCCATCGATTCCCGATCCGGTTCGATTGTCGGCAATGATCCAATCTTTTTCCATCCAAGGCAAGATCGAACCGCAACAGATTCAATCGCTGGCGGCGCTGTGCCGAAAGGAAACCTGCGCCGATCAATTCGAACTGCGGTTATCGGCGGGTTTTCTTGAATTGCGATTGAAGTGCGGAACGATGACGATCCTATCGGATTTGCCGACTCCGTCATCGGCCCGATCGTTTGCCGGCTCGATCCTGTTGGCCGAACTGGACGACGCGTTTCGAGGGGGACGATTGGGCCGCGAGGTCGTATCGGGGTATCCGCTTGCTGCCGTGCGTCTTGCCGTGGAGGCGGCTGAAGCGGAAGGGCCGCAGAAATACCGCGATTTGCTGGCCGAACTGTGCAAGATTCCGGCGTTATCCAATCCGCAGATTTATTATGCGGCCGGGCGGGCCTGGCAGGAGGATTCACCCGTTCGCGCGATGGAGTATTATCTGCGATGTTCGGCCGAACAGCATCGACAGCCCGACGCCAATCTGCCGATTGAACCCCTGGCGTTGGCTGAACAGGCCGCACGGTTGGCCATTCGGATATTCCAGTCGGAGCCGAACAAGGCGGGTCTGGCTGAGCCGGCGATCCGATTGTACCTGGACCTGGCCGGGCCGAAGATGGACCCGGCGATCCAGTATGGATTCGTTTCAGTCCTTCGGAATTGCGGTAAGGGTCCGGAGGCCGATGCGCTGCTCGATCGGATTGTTCGAACGGAAGGGCCGTATCGGAATCCCGCGCGGCTGGACCGGATTGTACAAGGTCTGCAAGAACGGGCTGATTCCGCAAAGGCGGGATTGAACGCCATGGAGGAATTGACACAGTTGATTACGGATATCCCGACCGACGCGACCGGATTGGACCGGGGGGTGAGGGCAGAAGCGTGTCGGTTTCTTTGTCGATTGCTTTTGGAGGGCGGAGAACCCGTCAACGCACAAAAGGTACTGGTGTTGCTGGAGCAGAATCCCGGCCTGGAGCGCCGTCGGGTTGCTCCCCTTTTGGCCTGCGCGTTGCGGATCCTGGACCGGCCGGTCGAGGCGGTGCGAGCATTGGCGGTCGCGGTGGGGCCGCAGGATTGTAACTCCGTGGGCGAAGCGGTTCTGAGTTTGTCGGCCGTGCTGGAGCAGATCGAAGCGTATGAGACACTGCCAACTTTTAGGTCGTTCTTGAACGACTTCGATACAGTATCCGAGTATGCGCTTGGTTGTGCACCGGCGGAACTCCGAAGCCATGCGAGGTTTGTCCGCGCGGAAGTACTCAGTGTCATGCCCGAATCCGAGAAACTTACGGAGGCCATGCGGATCCTGGATGAAATCGCGGCGGGGGGCCAGCTCTCGGATCTCAACTGGATACGATGCCAGGCGAGGATCCAGGAGAGCCGAGGGGAATTTGCCTCGGCGGTGAAGCTATGGACACAAATCGCCGATTCGTTGCGTTTCGTCGCTGGCAAGACGCCCGAACCGGCGTGGTGGCAGGCGCGCTATCACGCGCTGCGGTGCTTCAGCCGGCTGCCGGAATGCAAAATCGGCGACATTGAACATGCCGTGCAGGTTCTGCTCAGCAGTCACGGTCCGGCGCCGGCGCCATGGGACCAGAAACTGCAATCGCTTATGCTGTAACCGGACATGGATTATGGAGTTTGTGCGAGGAGTTTTTCCAGGCGACGGATGCTTTGAATCATCGAGCGGACCGTGTGGTAATTAATCTTCCACGAGTGGCTCATGTGCGTCCAGATGGCTTTGCTTCCGTCGCGGTTCATCAGCGGCCACCACTCGCCGACCGCGTGGTTCATCATTTTGCCGAAGACAAAGCGGTGGACATCGTAATAATCTCTCCAATGCTGTGGACCGAATCGAAGGGTCGCGTCCAACAACGCGGTCAGGGATTCAGCCTGCTGCCAGAATTCCTTTTCGAGGTCCCAGGCCGGGCCGGTGTGCGAGCCCTCGACAAACACGCCGCCGTACTGGCGGTCGATGCCGAAACGGACGGCGTGATCGACGATCTTGCGGATGGTGTCTTCGTATTTGCCCATCGGTTCGCCGAGGATGTCCAAGGCGTGCAATAACAGCCACATGAATTCCAGATTGTGGCCGTAGGATGTATTGTCCGTCGGATTGGCTTTCTTTTCGCCGCCGGTGAAACGGTCCCAACCCCAAATGATATCGAACTTGATCTGCGGCGCGACCGACCAATCCGCCCAGAACTGCGGGATCCCCGTTCGGCTTTGGGGATGCAGGATCCGCTGCATGAGCAGCTCAATGACCTCCAGCAGCTTTCGCCGATGGACCTGACGACGACTGCATTCATACAGCGTGGTGAACGCCTCCATCAGGTGCATGTGGGCGTCGAGGGTCTTTCGATCGCCGCCCGCGGGGCCGGGGCCGCACAGTGTCCAATCCCTCTCGAACATCTCGAAATAGCCGCCGTAGAGGGTGTCGGCCGCGTGAGTTTGCAGCAACTCGAAGGTCCGATTGGCATGTTCCAGTCCCCGCGAATCGCCGGTGGCCAGCGTATATTCCGACAATGCGTAGATCGCGAAACTCTGGCCGTACACGACCTTTTTATCGATGGTGACTTTCCCTTTGCGATCGGTCATCCAGTGAAAGCCGCCGTGATCCTTGTCCCACATCCGGTTGATCAGATAGTCGGCGCCGTGGCGGGCGAACTCAGCGCACTTTCCGCCGCCATAACCGGCGCGATGGGCCGCCGAGAAGGTGTAGGTACAGCGGGTCTGGGCGATCAGCGACTTGGCATCCTCGCCGGTGTCGTTGCCATCCTTGTCAAATTGCGTGATAAAGCCGCCGTTTGCGTCGTCTTTGCAGCGTTTGAGCCAGAACGGCAACAACTCCTGATTCAAGTGCTTCTTGGCTTCTTCCAGACATTGGAGGATCTGTTGGCGATCCATACGCGCTCCTCAATCAATAAATGTCGATTATTCACGGAAGTCACATATTGTCGAGATCCGATTGATTTGATTCATCCGTCTTTCTTTTGATAAAACACGATCACCGAACCGGGGGCATCGGGAATTTGAACTTTGAAATCCGCCAGCTCTTTACCTTTTATAACCTGACGATCCTCTGATCCCTCGAACGAGACTTCGTAAGTAACTTCTGGGAGAAGGCCTTTGAGTGCGACGGCCTTCTCCGGCTCGGGATTCTTTTCCCGGCGGAACAGGATCGCTATTCCGGCATCTTTGTCGTTGCGGTGGAACTGGTAACCAAACCAGAGATTGTTATCCGGCTTGTGGGGAAAGAGGGGATAAAAATCGCCCAGCATATACGGCCGGACCTTTTGATAGACCGCCACAGTTTGTTTGATGGCCTGCTCGGAATCCGGTATGGAAATACCCGGGACGAGAATATTGCCCGGCGTCATTGCGCTTCGGAAGGCGTACGACGGCTCCAGTCCGAAGGCGGCGCAGCCATGTAACGGAACCCACCGGAACAGCCCGGCGTTTTGCAGTTGTTCAGCGTCGGCTTTCGGGCCGAAACACTGCATGTCGCTATGCCACAGCGGCAAACCATAACGGCAACTGTCGATGTCGATGCGTCGCCCCCCGCTGGCACAATTATCAATGATCAGGCCGGGATGACGATTCTGCAGGTCTTCCCACATGGCATACAGACCCATGATATACCCGATCTCGACCATTCCCTGTCGGTTCGGCGTCTCATTTTGTCGCCAGAAATCCAGCGGCTCGATATTGAAATCCCATCGCATCCAGTCCAGTTGAGCGGCCGTGACCTGAACATCGATGTAGTCAGTCAGCCATTTTCGCGCTGCCGGGTTATTCAGGGCGAAAAGCTGTTTGGTGCCGTTTCGTGCCAGGAGAAATTCGGGATGCTCGTTGGAGATCCGCGTATCCGGCTGGACGCGCTCCGGTTCGAACCAGAGCAGGTATCCGATCCAGGCCGCACGAGCCGCATCGCCGATGGGCTTAAGGCCTCGCGGGTACTTGGCCAGATCCGGCTCCCAGGTTCCGGTTCCTTCGGGAAATCCCCTGGGATACCACTGCTGCGGGTCCATGTCTGACCAGAAGACTTCGATCCCGCAACGGGCGTAAAAGGGCATCACGCGGACATGGGGGCCTTCATAGGTTCCGTCCGGATCGGTCTCGGCGACGCTGCCGCAGATCGGCGGCAGGACCAGCTCATTCTTCCGCCGGGGAAACACATGCGACAGCATAAACTGCCGCAGCAGGTTGTTACCCTTCAGCGGGTCATCGCCTTTCCATTCGAGAATAACGATTCGCGGAACTCGAATCGTCTCGCCGGGGTGCAGTTTGAAATGAGCGGTTTGCAGGCCAGCTCGAATCGATAGCGTTCCATCGGAGTTCCTTTCGAATTCCGCCTGCCACTGGCCGGACCAACCGATGGCGATGATCATGCCGCCCTCTTTTCCCTGCACATTAAAAAACGGCAGATACGGATCGGAAGAACGGCCGGCCCGCGGACTAAAGACGACCTTTTCGCCCGTTCGCAACTCTTTGCTCTGGGGAGCGAAACTGTCGGCGCTGTTGTGGTCGCCCAACGCAAAATGCAGGATGAAGGCGTCGGAAGGGGAAGCGGCCATCCGCAGATTCAGACAGCGAATCTCGTCGATGATTCCGCTATCCTCGCTGCCGTGATTGGTAAACCAGACCAGCCATTCTTTCGCGGAAAACCTTGGATACTCAATGATATCACACTTCACCAATAGAGGAGTTTTAGGGTCGCTGAAGAAAATAATTTGCTGCAGACGGTTGTCATCCAGCGACTTCTGTTGTCGGGTAAAGGACCAATCGGCCCGAATTGTATCGAAGGGTTGTTCGGCATACCGAAATGAAAAAGACGGCAGATCCTCTTTTAGACCCAATGACGGGTTGCCGGCACTGCTGACGAATCCACGGACAAACAGCAGGGAACATAGGCCAAGAAGGATTCGGAATTGCGTCATGTGCTTCATCATTTTGTCCTCAGTCGTGAATGAAAACGGTCTTATACATATCGAGAATGATTACCGAAAGCTTGACGATCTTCCGTCATCCTCAAATTCCCATCTGTTTCCGGGAAACCCGAATCGTATACCGTATTTCTGGTTTTTCAAAAATGCCCTTTGCCGGAATGATTTCGCGAGAAAGGATTTCATAGGGAGGGAGCGGCTCGGATCGGGAAAAGGTTCTTCCGTGTGGTTTATATATTTCCGAGATTTCATTACGGTAGAAAAACTCAAATCCTTGTATTCGACTGCATTCGCATCGTTGATATCTTGCTCCTTCGAAATCATCAACAGTAGCCAAATAGTCAAAAAGGATATAATCTTTTTCATGATGCACGCCATCGATTATGCAACTGCAGGGATTTCCGCTCCAGCAGAAACAGCCATACGCGCAGAATACGACACCGGTTGCCGA
>JAAYVQ010000191.1 GCA_012517095.1 Phycisphaerae bacterium
TCCCGGGCCTGGGTTTCCGTCAGGCCGGTTTTGCCGACACTGTAGTCAAACAATTTACACACGAAGGTGGCCAAGACGCCGGCAAACGGCTCGTTGCCTCCACAGAGGTTGACGGCGACGGCGCGACCCTGCTTGTTGGCCGTCGAACCCAGCGGAACATACAGGGGGCTTCCCACCAGAAGACCGACATGTTCCACGCAATCGCCGGCGGCGTAAATCTCCGGGTCGCTGGTCTGCATCATGGCATTGGTGGCGATTCCTCCGGTCGGGCCGATCGACAGTTCCGCTTTCCGGGCCAGCTCGACATTGGGTCGCACTCCGGCCGCCAGGATCACCAAGTCGGCCGGCAGGGAGAAGTTCTTGAGAACCACGCGATGGACCCTGTCCTGTCCTTCAAGCCGCTCGACACGGGTGTTGGTCAGGATCTTGACGCCGCGGCTCTGTAGATAGCGTTCCACCAGGCGGGCCATTTCCCAGTCCAGCGCTGGCAGGATCTGATCGCGGGCTTCGACAATCGTCACACGACAACCGGCCCTCACCAGCGACTCGGTCATCTCGATGCCGATCAGACCGCCTCCGACAATGACGACATCGCGGGCGCCGCTACCTTCGAGAGCGGCCTTGATCCCCTCGGCATCGCTGACACCGTGGAGAGTAAAGACATTTTTCAGTTCGATTCCCTCGATTTTCGGAATGACGGGTTTCCCGCCGGTGGCCAGAACCAGTTTGTCGTAGTCCAGCCAGGTCTGCCGATGGCTGACGAGATCGTGAACGAGGACTTTTTTCTCGGCACGGTTGATTTGAATGGCCTCCGTCTGGTTCATGACACGGATATTCTTGACTTTCTGGAAGAAGACCGGATCGCGGACCTCGCCGGCGGGACTGCTCATCAATTTTTTCTGGTCGCGAACGACGCCGGAGATGTAATAGGGCAGGCCGCATCCCGCATAGGACAGGACTTTGCCCTTTTCGATGATGGTGATTTCGGCTCTGGGATCGAGACGACTGATCTTGGCGGCGACTTTGGGACCCGCGGCGACGCCCCCGATGATGATGACCCGCATGGAGACAGTCTCTGAATCGCCTTTATCGGCGAATTCGGGGCGGGGACAGGCGGGCAAACGAATCTCGAACTTCGCCCCGCCCAGATCGCTTTTGCCCGCGCTGACCGAGCCGCCGGAGGCATCCACGATCGCCTTGACCATGGCCAGTCCCAATCCCGTACCCGGCGTGCTGCTCTTCATGGCGTTGGGAGCGCGATAGAACGGCTCGAAAATCCGCGGCAACACCGCCTCGGGGATTCCGGAGCCGCTGTCGCTGACGGATATCCGTATTTGTTGTTCCACCGTATCCGGTATCACCTCGATCAGAACCTGCCCATGGTCGGGCGTGTACTTGAGGGCGTTGTGGATCAGTTCATCCATCGTCTCGGCCAGGGAGGCCTCCAGGCCCTGAGCATACAGGGGCTGCTCGGCAAACTCCACACGAAGGTCGATCTCGCGGGAATTGGCTTTTTCGGAATGTCGCTGTACCGACTCTCGAATGACGCGGGTGATCTCGGCGATTCCTCGCTGGGTTTCGGGATGTTCCAGGGCCCGCGTAATCGTCAGCAATCGACCGGCGGTGGCCAGAGATTCATTGCACCGGGCAACGGCTCGTTCGAGCATGTCCTTTTGCTGCGGAGTCAGCGGCCCGGAAAATTCGCCGAGAATGGTGCTCAGGATGGTGCTGACGACGGAAACGGGGCTCTTGAGCTGATGGGCGATCAGCGATGCGAATTTCAACGGATCTGACGGTATTGACTTATCCATGGCCGGAATTATATCGGGAATCCGGAAATCGAGCAATGCTGAATTCACGCTGAAGAGTTCGAGGGAATGGCAAAGATCATCTCTCAGTCGGTGGATAATCAGTCGATATCAGAAGGACTATTCACCTCAAACCGATCCTTCGGATTCGGTTCTCAGTGGCTGAAGGTTCGCCCTCTCGAAGATCGATATACGATCTCCCGGTGGGTTCCTGCCGGGTCGTCCCCTTCCGGGGAACGGACGCAGAACGGCCGAAACCGCCGATCTTTGGATACCGGGACAAATTTGGCATGGTCTGGAAAACCGTCAATTTTTCCGAAACGATTTGGGTACAAAACAAAAATGGAGGTGGGGAATCAATCTTTATCCGACATTTTCATGTCTATATTCCGTATGGCTCCGCGGATTCCCTCCATTCGCAAAAATCCTCTCTTCCAGATTACCCCCGCCGACAATACGCTAACGACGATATACACGACCAGTGCATATCGCGTCCGTATCTGGCTCATCAGTAATCCGATCGCCGCGTATCCTGCGGCCAGCGCATAACAGGTCTTTACCGCTTGTCGGAGCGTCATCCCACGGTCCATGAGTTGGTCGTAGATATGCCCGCGATCCGACACAAACAACGGCCTGCGATTGATCAACCTCCGTACCATTGCCGTCGCAGTATCCAGGATCGGCAAACCGAACACGACGATCGAGGCCATCCACCACCGCGGAATCCGTTCGGCAAACAAGATCATCAGGGCCGCAACTGTGAAACCCAGCAACATGCTACCCGCATCCCCCATGAAGATCTTGGCGGGATGGCGGTTGAACGGCAGAAAACCGAATACGCCTCCCACGAGGGCCAGGCACACGATCACACGAACCGGATCGCCCGTTTCGCTGAATCCCCATGTGCTCAGGTGAGCCGCCAGAATCAACATTGCCCCGGCGATGATCGCGGTCACTCCGCCGCACAGGCCATCCAGGCCATCCAGCAGATTCAGTGAATTGGTTGCGCCCAACACAAAAAACATTACCACCGGGATTCCCAGAGCGGTCTCCATTGGTTCAGAAAGAGAAATACCCAGCGGCGACGTAAAGGAATGAAACGCCGGGCGAATCCCCGCCATCAGCAGCGCCGCCGAAGCGATGAGTTGGCCGGAAATCTTTCGGCCGGGTTTCAGGTCGAAGATGTCATCGATAACCCCCACCACACATGCGATCGACGCACCCGCCGCGATTCCCATTAGCCACTCAAACGCTTTCCCAAACCCCGGTTGTTCGCGAAGTTGATACAAGCCGGTCAACATCCCGACAATCAGTCCCACCAGAATCCCCACGCCGCCGAGATACGCGATCGGTTCGCGATGGGTTTTGACAGTCGCATTGGGCCGATCGACGATCCCAAATTTCAGCGCGATCCGCTTACACAACCAGGTAGCCGCCAATCCGGACCCGAAGGATCCGGCCATAACCGGCCAAAATTGAAACACCCAGCCGATTGGCCGCTGGTCGCCGATGAGATGATCGAACATCATTTTTGCCGACTCCCCGCCGAATGAACCCAGACTTCCTGATCGTATCGCAGCATGAGTAATCCGTCTTCAAATCCGTCAAAGCGAATTCGGGGCATCCGTCCTGAAAGCTCCTGCAAAATCCAACGCGGGAAATCGGCTCCGGCCTGAATCGACAGGGGTGCGCCGCCGCCAAACCGGGGGTTGACCTCGATGAACTTCAGAATCCCATCCTTCCGGCGAATCAACTGAATCGTGATTACCCCGGGCCCGGCTCCGAGAACCTCGACAAGCTGAGCCACTCGTTCCATGATTTCCCGATTCTTGTAAATGCGGGCCTTGCTCACTTCACCGCTGCGAACCTCCAGCCGTCTCCGCGGAACCACGCAGCGTACCCGCATTTGATCGTCAACAAACGCGTCGCAGGTGAACTCGTCGCCCCGGACATATTCCTGCACAATGCAGTTGGGAATTCGTCGCCCGTAAAACGCCAATTCCTCCCGATTGTGCGCTACGGCGTTACCGCGACTGGCGTAACCATCCCACGGTTTGAGAAAACATGGAAAGACGATTCTTTTTTGCTTTAATGCGGCCGACACCGACAGGGTGTCCGGGGTGTCGAAACCGTTCCGTCGCCAGAACCGGCAAGCCCTGCGTTTGTCCTGGCAAATTGCGATCACCTCCGGCCGCGACACCAGAACGCGACATCCCAGCCGTTCAAATCGATGACGGTTTTCGGCCAGAATCTTCAGGTCCAGATCTACTGTGGGGATCAATAGTTGAACCTGGTTCCTGCGGACAATCGAAAGCGTTTCCCGTAAATACCCGTTTTCGACCACCGGCGGGACGACAAAGGCCTGATCACACAACTGCAGTGCGGGGCTCATCAGCGAAGCGTCCGCACCGAGAATCCGAAGCGGGATATGCAACCGCTTGCCCGCGTTGCGAAAACCCCTCATCAGCGATACCCGCCGCCCGATACACGAAAATAAAATTGTTACAGGCCGTGTCATGGGTTTGTGTATCTCCTTGATTCGCTTATGCTTAGATTCGTTTACTCGCATCCAATCGTCCTCCAGTTTCCGATCGGAAATCGTCCGACACTTTCGCTCCGAAGTTTAATAGCGGAACGATATATTATCGGCATTTTCATCCTGTCTGCTGAGGAACCCATAGAAGGATTTGGCCATTTCCGACCGCCTGGTCGTCCCCGCTGTCTCCGCGGAAGGTATCGCAATATTCGAAACTCACCTTCGTCTATTGTTGTACCAATCCAATGTTCATGGTTCAATAATAATCCCACGGATATCCCTGCCCGCCCGTTTTCCGTTTCAAATACTCGATTTGAAGTTTTCCTTTCCTGTTTCATTCGTTGATTGTTTCTTTCCGTGGCTTTGTCCGTGAACGAGTCCCCAGGACGAACTCAACCTCGAGAAGCGGTGGAAACCGGATGGAGGGCCGGATATAATTATAATCTGGTCATGTACTCATTTTCTACTAAGGCAGAAGTCGGGTCCAATGACGGGTTGAGTCAGCGAGTAGAAGTGCAATCGGTTCCTGTTTTAGTTTGGCTATACAAATGTCGTCTGTTGTTACCCTGACTGAGGAAATTCGGAGACTATCATTGTGAGCATACAGAATCGCGCACGATTTGGGAATGTGATCGGCCATTTGATCTATTGGAAAAGCGGTTTAATCCTTTTATGCGTGATTGTGTGGATTGGGGTGGCGCTGGTTTGGGGTGATTCTTTAGAATCGGGATTCCTGCTTCCGCCGGAGGAGGCGCGGCCGTGGGTCTATTACTTCATCATGGACGGTAATCTCAGCCGTGAAGGAATCACCGCCGACTTTGAAGCGATGCAAAAGGCCGGACTGGGCGGGATGATCCTCATGGAGGTTGATACGGGGATTCCCAAGGGACCGGTCAAGTTTATGAGCCCCGAATGGCGCGAGATTTTCAGGCACGCCGTCTTCGAGGCCCAGCGGTTTGGCCTACAGATCACCCTCAACGCCGGGCCCGGATGGACGGGCAGCGGCGGACCGTGGGTCAAGCCGGAACAATCCATGCAGCATTTGGTCGCCAGTGAAACGACCGTGAATGGACCGATGCATTTCGATGATGTCCTTCCGCAGCCAGCTCCACGAAAACCCTTCTTCGGCGAAGGGGGCCTGCCCGCAGAACTGGAAACGGCCCGTAAAAAATTTTATCGCGATGTGGCCGTGCTGGCCTTTCCGACGCCGAAAGAGAAGGCCTTCATTGAGGATGTTGAGGAGAAGGCCTTGTATTTCCGCGCACCCTTTTCCTCTCAGCCGGGCGTCCGTCCGTTCATTGAATCTAAAGCCGAATATCCCGCGGTCAGTGACAATCAGCGAGTTTCCATAGAGAGTGTTATCGACCTTACGAACCATTTGTCACCGGAAGGACGGCTCGTCTGGAATGTTCCGGAAGGCAACTGGACGATCCTGCGATTCGGGCGGACCAGCACCGGGCAGAACACCCGTCCAGCTCCTGCGGCGGGGTTGGGTTTCGAGTGTGATAAATTCGACGATACCGCACTGAATGCTCACTTCGAGGCCTTTGTGGGCTCGTTGCTAAAGACCGTGGGCACACCGAACCGTAACGGCGCCGGATGGACTTCGTTACATATCGACAGTTGGGAAATGAGCTCGCAGAACTGGACGACGAAATTTCGCGAAGAATTCCAGCGGCGGCGCGGCTATGATCTGTTGCGTTATCTTCCCGCGATCACCGGCCGGATTGTCGATAGTGTTGAAGTCTCGGAACGATTCCTGTGGGACCTGAGAAAGACCGCGCAAGACCTTGTGCTTGAAAACCACGCCGCACAACTCAAGATGCTTGGTTCGCAGCATGGGTTGGGGCTGTCCATCGAGCCGTACGATATGAATCCCGCCGGCGATTTGAGTTTGGGCGCGGCGGCCGATGTGCCGATGTGTGAATTCTGGGCCAAGGGTTACGGCTTCGATACCGAGTTCAGTTGTTTTGAGTCCGTATCGATCGCCCACACCAACGGCAGGTCAATCGTCGCCGCCGAGGCCTTCACCTCCGACGATCGCGAACGATGGCAACTGTACCCGGGGGTGATGAAGTCGCAGGGGGACTGGGCACTTTGTGCGGGGATCAATCGTATCGTGTTCCACCGCTACCAGCATCAGCCACAGCCGGATCATCGGCCGGGGATGACGATGGGGCCGTACGGTGTACATTGGGAACGGACACAGACCTGGTGGGAGATGGCCAAGGCGTATCATGAATATCTGGCGAGATGTCAGTGGATGCTTCGACAGGGAAAGCCGGTTGTGGATATCTGTCTGCTGGCACCGGAGGGTGCCCCGCATGTATTCCGCGCTCCCAAGTCGGCCACGCGCGGCAATCCGCCGGATCGGTTGAATTATAGCTTTGACGGCTGTGCACCGGAGACATTGATCGAGCGGATGTCCGTTCAGGATGGTCGGCTTGTATTACCCGACGGCATGAACTATCGGCTGCTGGTCCTTCCCTCTGTCGAGACGATGACGCCGGCGCTGCTGACCAAGATCCGACAACTGATTAAAGATGGAGGGACGATCATCGGTGCGCCGCCGAGAAAATCGCCGAGTTTATCCGGTTATCCGGCTTGTGATAACGAGATTCAAAAAATGTCTCGCGAGATTTGGGGCACAAATGAATTCCCCAATGAGTTGATGGAACAACGCTTCGGCAAAGGACGAATCTTCTGGGGGAGTACAATCGGGCAAGGCACGCCGCCAAAATCGAAGCTGCAAACGGCGCTGGCCATGGCCAAATGGATCTGGTACTCCGAGGGCAACCCTGCCATTTCGGCACCGGTCGCTCAGCGATATTTTCGGCGGGTCTTTGACTTGAACCCCAATCGAAGGATCCAGTCCGCACAAATTGTGATGACGGCCGACAACCGCTTTGAGCTTTGGGTCAACGGCCAGCGGGCCGGTACCGGCGACAACTTCCACGAAACTTATGAATTCGATGTGACTTCTCTGCTCCAACCCGGAGTCAATATTCTGGCGGTTGCCGCCGAGAACGGCGGTGACAAGCCCAATCCGGCCGGTCTTGTAGGATGCCTTGTTGGTGAATATACCGACGGCAAAACGATGTCGATTCCGACGGATGAACAATGGCAGACATCGATCAGGGTGAAGAGTAATTGGATGACCGATACCGCTTCGAAGATCGGTTGGTTTTGTGCGATGGAGTTGGGCGGATACGCGATGGCGCCGTGGAATAAAAATCCCAACGCCATGCCCGAACCTGAACTGTACCCGGAGTATCGCGGGATAGTTGAGGTACTGACGAAAATGGGCGTCGTTCCGGATTTTGAATCGGATTTTCCGCTGCGCTATATCCATCGCACGGAAGGAGATACGGAGATTTATTTTGTTGCCAATCCACAGAATCAACCGATCGCAACGAAGGCCGCATTTCGCGTGACAGGTAAACAACCGCAACTCTGGAATCCGATCACGACGGAACGGAGGCCACTTCCGGAGTTTGTCGAGAAGGATGGCCGGACGATGATCCCACTGGAGTTTGCAGCCAACCAATCGTTCTTTGTGATGTTCCAAAGAGCAGCAGATACAAGTCAAATCCCCGGGTGCAATTTTCCGCAATGGAACCAGATAGCCAAGATCGCCGGGCCGTGGGAGGTTCGATTTGAGCCTAATCGCGGCGCGCCCAGACAAGCGACCTTTCTGTCCCTGATCGACTGGACAAAACATGCGGATGCAGGTATCCGGCATTTTTCCGGTGCAGCGACATATTCCACACAGTTTGACTGGAAACCAACAGATGCCGCTGCCAAACAACCTGTCGTTCTCGATCTGGGCCGGGTCGAGGTCATGGCTCAAGTCAAACTGAACGGTCGCGATCTGGGGATTGTCTGGACGCCTCCTTTGCAGATCGATGCGACGACAGCTCTCAAATACGGCGCTAACATCCTGGAAATCCGCGTGGCCAACCTCTGGCCCAACCGCCTGATCGCCGATTCAGCGCTGTCGCAGGATCAGCGGATCACGCAGACGACCTGGAATCCGTTTAGTACAGTCACGCCGCTGCTGCCGTCGGGCCTTCTGGGACCCGTGACACTTTTAGGACGCCAAGACTGAAGCAGGGCTTTCTATTCGGAATATTTCATCGGATTACCGGCCTGAATCCATGCTTCGTTGAAGGCGACATGTTTCATGCTCTTGCCTTCTTGGACGAAGTAGCTATAGACGACATGGATTGTCCCATCTTTGCCTTGGATGATTGCGGGATAATGATAGGAACCGCTGGGCTGATCTTCAAGGTGGCGGGTATATTTCCAGCTCTGCCCTTCGTCCTCAGATAGCGAGATCGCCAGCCGGTTTCGGCCGGTTGTCGTATCATTATAGATCAGAACCCAGTGACCGTTGGCCAGCCGCAGACCATCCAGTCCGGAGCCGGGATTGGGCAGATCGCAGACGCCGACCGGACCCCAGGATTCGCCGTCATCTTTGGATTCGCAGACGCGAATCTTCTGACGAAGGCCGTTTTCGCGCATGAATGCGACCAGTGTGCCGTCATTGCGGCACAGGACCGTGGGCTGGATATTTCCGAAGCCGATCAGTGGCTGACTGGCTCGCCAGGTTTGTCCGCGGTCGTCGCTGATGGCCATGATCGAGATCGAAAAGGTGTCCGTGTAGAGCGGCAACAGAATCCGGCCACTGGGCAGTTGTGTGGGTTTACAGCGAGGTTGCCAGCCGAGCCGCTGGAAAAGTTTTTCGCCCATGCGTTGGCGGGTCTGTTCGATCTCGGCCCGCTGTTTGTCGGTCATCACAATCTTAAGCAGACCCAGTTCCTCGTCGAGTTGTTTTCGGCCGCGCTCGGCAAAGTCTTCGGGCTTGAGTAAGATCAAACCCTCACGGTCCCACTGCGGCAATCCCGGCGGCGCGTATCGCGACGCAACCTTGAAATTGGTCAGGCACGATTCCCAACTATTGGCCAGGATCGTCGGGAAAAAAAGCCATAGCCGCTGCTGGTCGTCGAGAAACAGGGCCGTGTTACAGTCGGGAAAGCCAGGTGTGTCGGCCATTACGAACGGCTCACCCCATTTCGGCTGGCCCTTGACTCGCCATGCAGCGTACACGGCCACATCGTCGGCGCTGCGCTCGCCGGAGCCGCGGTACCACGAAACCAACAGATCGCCGTTGGGACATTCGACGATGCCGGGCGCGTGGTTGTGTTGATCATGCAGGGGGAAAATCAATTCGGCCTCATACTGCGGGACTTGTGCGGCCAACAAACGACAATGAAACGACAGAACTAAAATCACAATGATCTGTGACAATAGACAAAGAATGTTCATTTTTCTCTCCTGATTGAGTATTCGATTCGCAAAAGATTATACCATGCTTTTACGAAAATGAATCGGTTGTCTATGATCCAATGAAAGTCCTTCTGCTTGGCGTTTGACAGGTTGATCCGAGGATGGTATGGTTTGTTTCGTGAACCGAAAACCATGATAACGGAGGTAGAACAATGGATCGAATCAATCGATACCCGAACAGCATGAAATGGATTCTGTTTGTTCTTCTGATGGTTGGAATTATTCCGCAATTGTCCCAGGCGGCAGGATATCTGAAGACCCAGGGTCAGAACATGGTCGATGAAAGCGGCAA
>JAAYVQ010000192.1 GCA_012517095.1 Phycisphaerae bacterium
CCCCAAACCCGGAACTCGGTGGCGAGCCAACTTTTATCGCGTCGATTACGACGATAACAAGAGTATCGGTTGGGACTGGGCACGGGTGGGACCCAGCTTTCACGAATACGACAAATTCGGGACACTGGTTTTTGAATAGGTGGTACCCATTCCGGAGATTTTGATAACTCATGAATAGTTCAGGTTGTTCTTCGTAGGGTCCTGTAGAAAATGATATCATTCCGTTTGCAGAAGGGTTTATGAGGACTTTTCAAAATCCCGGAGGATTTCGAACCGTGAGGACGCATATCAGTGCCATCCTTCTGTTCGTCATTGTCATCATGTCGGTTGGACGAACGGAAACCGAAGAAAAGCAAGCGTGGGCCATTCCCACCTTTGAATGCCTGGGATTGTACTATCCGAGCGAGAACGGAAAAGAGGCCTGCGATGTGAAGTACCGTCGAACGGAGGAAAAGGAATGGCGAACCGCCTTACCTCTGGTTTACGATTCCAACCAAAAAGAGTTTCGTGGAAGTCTGGTGGGGCTCAAGCCGGACACCGAATATTCTATTCGGTTAGTCTGCGGGGATCAGACCGTGGAATTTACCGGCCGGACCCGCAGCGAACAATTTCCCATCGGCAAGACGATTCACCTGCCGGGAGGGGATACGGGTAAGCCGGTCCGGATCACGGAGGGCGGCAGGCCGGACGGCTGGACCTTAGTCACACCGACACCGGGAACCAAGACGGTAATCGATGTATTCAACCTCAGCGACACCTGCGTTGAAGTGGCGGCTGACTATGTCATCATCCGAGGACTGGAACTGAAGAACGCCGGACGGAACGCCGTATTGATCCGCAAAGGCGTCCAGAATGTCATCGTCGAGGATTGCCGCATGACCCTCTGGGGCCGGGTCGGAGGGGCCGCGGTGTGGGGAGTCCTGTACGGTTCGGACAGCGCGATCTATGCCGAAACCGGCGCGGGGGGACTGATCCTCCAGCGAAATCTGATCGAGTATCCCCGCAGCGGCTCCAACGACTGGGAATCCGGGCATCCGGACGGTCCGCAGGGAATCACGCTGCAGAATTCCTCGGGTGGGAATATCATCCGGTACAACGAGATCCGATCCACAGAGGACCACGGCTACAACGACGGGATCGGCGGATCGAGCAACTTCAGTTTTGCGGGTAGCCCCAACCGCGACTCGGACATCTACGGCAACATTATCGCCAACTGCTGGGATGACGCCATCGAGAGCGAAGGCGCCAATATGAATGTCCGAATATGGGGCAATTATATCGACAAAACATTCGTGTTCATCGCCTCGGCAGGAACTTCCAGAGGACCGCTGTATATCTATCGCAATGTGTTCGCCTCCAGCCGCATTTCGCATCAGGACCCCGGCGGCGGAACGATTTTCAAGACCTGGGGACCGAAAAGGACCCTCACGGACAACGGCAACGAAGTTCCCGGCGATTGGGGCAGGCGGTATATCTTCCACAATACCGCCCTGCAACCCAACGGGGCCACAAGCGTTTTCAGCGGACATGGAATCGTCAACGCGGTATCGAAGAACAATATTTTTCGCGTTCGCGGCGACACCTATCCCGACCATTCCGGCGACGGTCCCGCCAACGATTTTCGAAACGACTTGACCGGCGGATATATCGCCGGCGGATTTGTTCGTTCGCTGTTTGTGCCCTCGGATCGGATGGAGTGGTTTTTGGCGGCGACGGTCCCTTCGATCCAATGGGGCAAGGTCCCATTTCAGCGCGGCGACCGGGAGGTCGTCATCACCGACCCGGTCGTGCAGGTTTCGAATCCGGCGATCGACAAAGGCGTATGGTTGCCGGGGTTTAACGACGACTTTAAGGGATCGGCTCCGGATCTCGGCGCGTTCGAGAACGGCAATTCCCCCTTGCGTTTCGGGCGGGAAGCGGCCCCGGGATTTGCCCGGGCCCCGTGGGAAGTTCACTGAAATATCCGCGGCCTGAAACTGCGGAATATTGTTTAATTGTGCTGTCCCCTGGAAAGATCGAGATTTATACGACGGAAGGATGGATGTACATGAGTCCATTGCGATTTGACTGTTTCCACAAGTGTATTTGTTGTTTCCGAATTCCGGTATGGCTGTTTACCGTGATTGTTTCATCGCAGGCAATGGCGGCGATTCCCGAAACTGCAACGGCAACAATGGAGGGTTCGTATCGGCGGCAGACCCATGTATCGATTCGGGAGGGCCGATGGTTTCTCAACGATCACATAACCTATCCGGGCACAAAGGCCGAGGGGTTACTGATGAATGTGCGGATGGTCAACGCCGTGTTCGAGGATCGCAACCGGACCGACTTTAATCCCGAGGCCAACACGGAGGAGTTTCTGACTCATCTTTCGGACTATATCGCTCACGGTGTTCGGGCCTTTACGATCTGTTTGCAGGGCGGCATGCCCGGTTACGAGGGGGCCGTCAACTCGGCCTTCGAGCCGGATGGCTCCTTGCGAGAATCCTATCTGCAGCGTGTACGACGGGTAATCGAGGCGTGCGATCGACTCGGAGCAGCCGTAATCCTCGGCTGCTATTACCAGCGGCAGGACCAGATCCTCCGGGACGAGGCGGCGGTAAAAACTGGTGTGATCCATATCGTCAACTGGATCAAAGCCAGCGGATTCACGAATGTCTTGTTGGAAATCGCCAACGAGTTCGATCACGGTGGATTCGATCATCGTTCGATCAAGACCGCCGAGGGGATTGCCGAACTGATCACGCTGGCGAAACAAACAGCACCGGGTTTGCTGGTCTCAGCCAGCGGATTGGGGCACGGACGCCTGCAGGACAAGGTCGCTGAGGCGAGCGATTTTCTGCTGATCCATTTCAACGGTACCCGAATCGAGGATATTCCGGCATGCATCACCGCCTTAAAGAAGTATAGCAAACCAATTGTATGTAACGAGGATGAAAAGATCGGAGCCGAGGGCGCCAAGGCCGCGGAGCTGTGCGTAACCAATGGGGCATCGTGGGGATTTATGCATGTGGAGGTCAATCAGTATCACCCCTTCGTGTTTCAAGGAGCAAAGGATGATCCGGTTGTGTATGCGGCAATCCGGCGATTGACTTCGGCGGAGCGAACCGCAGATGAACGGTTGCGACTGATTATTGAGACCGACGCCGGCGGCGATCCGGACGATGAACAGTCGCTGGTGCGGTTTTTGTTGTACGCCAACGAATGGGACATTGAAGGGATCATCGCTAATCGGCCGGCAACGCGGCGGCCGGAGAACAAAAATCCCGCAGATACGGGACTGGACATCGTCCGCCGGCTGCTGGATGCCTATGGCCAGTGCTATCCGAATCTTGTGCGGCACGATTCGAAATATCCGACAAAAGAGGATCTCTGGCAGCGAACCGTAGCCGGGTATGACGATACCGACGATGCGGTCAAATTGATCATCGCCGCGGTGGACAAAGATGATCCGCGGCCGGTGTGGTACTCGGACTGGGGCACGGACCATGGCGCGGCGGAAAACAATCTCAAACGGGCGCTGGATCGCGTGCGGAAGGAACGCGGGGCCGTAGGGTATGCTCGATTCAAATCGAAGCTGCGGTTGTCGTCGTATAACAAATTCGGCGATCATACGACAAAGATCGATCCGCCCTTTCCGATCTGGGTCAACACTTTCCAACCGGAGTTGGAGGGCAAGCGATGGTATCATCGGTTTTCGGCCTTGACCTCCAGGGCCGGAGGTTTCGACCTTGAACAGGATGTGTTGACCGATCACGGACCGTTGGGCGCATTGTACCCGACGGATACGAATCCCCGGGCCAAAGAGGGCGACACGATGTCGTTTCTGTATCTGATCCCGACGGGTATGAACGATCCCGAACAACCGTTGTGGGGCAGTTGGGCAGGCCGATATGGGCCGCGTGAGGACATGCCGGACAAGCCATACTACTGGGCCAACCAATCGGACACCTGGAACGGAATGACCGGTCGTGACAATGTGCTGGCCCGCTGGGCAACGGACTTGCAGAATGATTTCCGAGCGCGGCTCAACTGGTGTATCAAGCCGGGCAAAGAGGCCAATCATCCGCCGCGAGTGATCGTCAACGGTTCGGAAGGCAAACAGATCCTACACATCACCGCCCTGCCGGGACAGACGGTGTCCCTTGATGCGGATCGGTCGCAGGATCCGGATGGCGACAAACTCATGTACGAGTGGTTTGTCTATCGCGAAACGGGAACTTATCCGGGACAGGTTACATTGACGAATGCCGCCTCGCCTTCCGTTGCCCTGAAGATTCCGGATGATGCTTCAGGTAAGACAATCCATGTTGTTCTCACGATCCGGGATCATGGAAATCCGCCCCTGGCGGCGTATCGTAGGATTGTGATTCAGGTTGGCGGTGAGGCGTCGGCGCGCGACAAAGCCGATGAGTATTTTCCGGCGCCGGAATCGCAGGGTGGCTGGCGAAAACTCGATAAGCCGGAGGAGATTCGAGAAATTGCAGGGATGGACCCGATCAAGCTTGATGCATTGAAGGCATGGTTGATGCAAAGTGATGATCGAGATTTTGCCGCGGTAGTGATCCGCAGGGGTTACATCGTTCTGGAAGTCGAGCGGGGCAACAGCGCCAAGACCGACGCTCGCCGCGTCGCCTCGGTCTCCAAGGCCGTGTGCGCGACGGTGCTGGCCATCGCCTCCGAACAAAGTCAGCAGGGATTAACGCCGCGCAAGATGCAGTTTGACGACCCGGCGTTTGATTTTATCCCCTGGGCACAGCCGCTCAGCGACCCCCGCAAAGCGCAAGTCACCGTCCGCCAATTATTCAATCATACCTCCGGCCTGTGCCCCGAAGCCAACGGCTCCGACAACGACGGCAGTTGGGAATATATCCTCGGCCACACCGGGGATCCACGGACGGAGAAGCTGGCCTTCGATCCCGGAACCGGCTGCGGATACTCGACGCATGCGCTGCATCATGCGGCGCTGGTGTGCGAGACCGTAACCGGAAAACCCTACGATCAATTCGCCATCGAGGCGCTCTTCAAACCGCTGGGGATCGAGCACTGGTGGTTTCAGTATTTCGACGGCGGCGAAACGATCGGCCGACATCCAACCCACGGACTCGGTATGCCGGCCCGCGATCTGGCCCGCATCGCGTATTGCATGCTGCACGGGGGACGATGGGGCGACAGACAAGTGATCCCCCGGTGGTTCGTGGAGGAAACGGCCGTACCGACGCACACGGTGACAAGCCCGGAGTTGCGCTGGCGGTTCAATCCGCAGATTTTTTCGCACGGCTGGGAACTGCCGGCGCGTCTGACCGGCGAGGAGGGACGCAGCGGCGAAGGAATTCCGGCCGATGCTCGCAGTAAACCCGGTTCCGGCGG
>JAAYVQ010000193.1 GCA_012517095.1 Phycisphaerae bacterium
ATGCTTTTCGGGTTGAGGGGGATGGCCTTGTCCCGAAGCAGTTCGTACCCGTTTCGAACCCACCGCCATCGCTCTTCCCATTGGGTGTTGGGGACGGCCACGGAGATATTGTAGGCCATATTCCAGGCGTGAAAGTCCCAAACGGCCGCGAATCGCGGTTGAAGGGTGGTGATCCATTCGGCCAATTGCTTGGCATCGAAGAAAAGTCCCTTTTCCTTCAGGTGATCGGCCCGCATCCAGAGGACATCAACCACCAAACCCCGAAAGGCCCCCATGGCAACCGTGGCAAACGCCAGCGATGGCGGAGCGTTTTCCAGCGGGGTTGTGGCGACCAGTCCCATTTCCTGACGGGATTGGGTCAACGGGGCCAGCCGCGTACCCGCTAATCCCAACAATCCGCATCCGAGAATTGCGGAAGCCAAAACAATCAATCGATCACGCCATTTCATTTCTATCCGCTCGTCGTTTTGGAGATTTCTCGATTGTGAAACACCCACATTCCAAATACCAACAGGATTCCGCTCTTGATGAAAGCGGTGATTCCCCATGCCTGGGCCAGAAACAACCAGCCGAGAGACTTGGCTTCCACCAGATACGCGGTGGGATTAAATTGCTCGTCAAATTTCGGCAGGAACCACAGTATCGGCCGGATCGTCAATCGGTACAGGATATCCAGAGTCAGGGATAGACTCTTCAAGGATTCCAGAATGAAACCATTGATCATGCCGGATGCATATGCCACCAAGCAAATCAATACGGCGACCGGGAACGATAACCAGGTTGACACGCTGACACCCAGTGCGGCCAGAAAAACCAACCGGACCAGAATCATCGCTGCAACCCGAAGAAAATTACCTTCGAAACTTCCCGTACGGTACATTACCTTGAGGTCGTCCAGAATAATGGTTTTCGAGTTATTTTGAAGATCATTGAAGAAAAGGATGCCCAAGAAGCCGTCGGCAGCGACACAAGATGACGGAACCGAGAATTCCAATTCAGTCTGGGTGGCATCCATACGCTGGACGGGAAAGATCGGAGTGCCCGGATTTTGTCCGGATTCCAGAGGACGAGTATCGCCGATCTCCCAAGTGCTGAGGACTTGCGATTCCAGAGGATCGTTCGAAATTCGGAATTTGTACCGGATGAAGATCATATCATTTGGATTTTTGACGCGAACCTGTTCGAAAGTCCAAAGTTTTGCGCGTCCGGGTTCGCATGTTTTGGCCCGGAACAATTCCTGGCTTCGAATTTCGCTGAGAACCCGTTCCCGCGTCATATCCTCCGGAATCTGATCCTCTTTCCGTAATTGGTCGTATCGCCGTTTTACTTCCTCTTCGATGGCCTTTTCATTCGTCGTCGGGACCAAAACGGCGCGTGCGGTAAAGAATTCACGGTCGGCCTGCTGTTGTTGTCCTTCGGGTGCCTTAACCCACCAGGGAAGCGACCAGGTTAAGCCGAGTATGATGGCGGAAAAGAGCGTCAAGAGAATCGCATCGAGGACGACGACGCCCAGGAATTTTCCGAACAAAAGTTCGAAACGGCGTATGGGCTTGGTCGTAACCAGAAAGATCTGTTTGTACTTCAGATCGCTGGTCAGGGAATAGCAGGAAATGACAATGGTTAAAAGGCATAACAGAATACTCGTCAGAGATAATCCGTAGCTGGAAAAAGTCTGAAGTTTTCCCTTCAGGGTCTGATCTCCGACGACGGTCAGTCCCATCATGGGCAGTAAAACAAACAACAGCACAATGACAATTCCGGCGGATTTGAGCCGGATCGCCTGGGCTATGGTATTTGAAGCGACCGCCCAAATCCTACGCATGATTCTGGTCTCCGGGCGTTTCCGATCGCCGTGTTGGATGAGTGTCTGCGTTTCCCTTCTTGGAACGATCGATGAGTGCATCTAAAACATTCTGCCGGACCTCATCAAGCGATTGAGGGGGAAGTTCGGCCGGACGACTTGTTTGCGCCGAGGATTCGGTTGTGGGGACTGTGGGGGGATGGCTCAACTGGTCCAGCAAATCCGATTTGATGTGCGTCGGGCTCGGAGTGGTTTGGACCGGAGACAATTCGACGAATTCAGGTTTTCGGAAATCGGTATCCGGTTTCGAGGCCGCGAGTCGTTGGAGGATGTCTTCGGCCTCGGCTTCCTCGGCCAGAAACCCCCCGATCGCCGTCGTACTGATGGCGCCGCTGGTTCGCTGTTGTCGTTGCTGGGCATCGGTAACGACACGGACGAATAAATCTTCCAGGCGATTCATGGGGGAACTGACCTGGCACTCGGATTGTTCAGCGGCAACGATGGCCTCGATCTTATGCAATGCCGCGTCACTGATGGCGTTGGTGATGATTTGTCTCTTATCGCTTTGCTGGAGTAATTCGCGGACGGGTCCTTCGACCTGCATCTTACCGCCATAGAGAATACCGATTCGGTCACAAACATCCTCGACATCGGCCAGCAGGTGACTGCACAACAGGATGGTTTTGCCGCGTTTGCCGAGATGGATCAGGAGATCTTTGATCTGACGAGTGCCGATGGGATCCATTCCGGAGGTCGGCTCGTCAAGGATCAGAAGATCGGGATCGTTAATCAGAGCTTGAGCCAGACCGATACGACGGGCCATGCCCTTGGAGAATGTGCCAACCTGTCGATTTGCCATGCCGGTCAATCCGACCATTTCCAACAGGGTATCGATTCGTGACTTGCGAACCCGGGGGGGAAGATTGAACAACCGACCATAGAAATCGAGCGTTTCGCGGGCGGTCAGGTAACGATACAGATACGATTCTTCGGGCAAGTAACCGATCCGTTCGGTGATCTTCGGATCGCGGCCCTCGCCTCCAAGGACCAGAGCTTTCCCCCGTGTCGGATGCAACAGATTGAGCAACATTTTAATCGTGGTCGTTTTCCCGGAGCCGTTGGGCCCCAGAAAACCGTAGATTTCGTTGCGATGGATCTTGAGATTCAGATCCTCCACCGCGATGACTTTGGCCCTTCCCCACCAATCGGGGAAAATTTTGGTCAGCGCGATGGTTTCAATCACGAATTCGCCATTTTTACCTGCCACTGAATGCCTCGTGAAATTAGGTTGTATCGCGGTTCGCCTGATTCGCTATTGCACGGATGGAACGGCGTGAGTTTCGAGATGCTCACCAAAACGGACCAGCCGGGCACTGTTGAAGATAACGACAACCGATCCAGCCAAATGTAAAAAAGCGGCCAAGATCACCGGCAACCAACCGGCTGCGGACGCGCTAACGCCGGCTACGATGAACAAAATCCCGAACAATAGATTCTGGTTGATAACGATTCGTGTCTTGCGGGACAACTGGACCAGAAACGGCAAACGGCGAAGATCGTTGCTCATCAGCGCGATCGAAGCGGAGTTAATGGCCACATCGCTTCCTGCGGCGCCCATGGCAATACCCAAATCGCCGGCCGCCAGAGCCGGAGCGTCGTTGATTCCATCGCCGACGACCGCGACGGCATGCCCCTCTTTGCGGATTTTTTCAACGACGGCCAGTTTGTCCTGCGGGAGGCAATGAGCCCGATAGTCTGTACAACCCAGCTCGGCCGAGACGCGATTGGCCACTTCGCTTCGGTCGCCGGTAAGCATGGTCACGCGTTTGACGCCGATGGCAAACAATTCTTTGACCGCGGACTGGGCCTCGGGTCGGGCCTTGTCCTGCAGACCGATCCAACCGATGCATGTGGAGTTTCTCGAAACATACAATGTACTGAAACCCTGTTCCTCGTGCATGGAGGGATCCGGGACTGAATGGACATCGACGCCGTTTTCCTTCAGAAAGCTTTCACGGCCAACGCGGATTAATTCCCCCTGCACCTGGGCCGTTACGCCCTTGCCGGGGGATTCCTGGAACTCGGTCGCCGGCACAAGCGAAACATTCGCTTCTTTGGCCAGTTGCAGCAGGGCACGGGCGGCGGGATGCTTGCTCATCTGTTCAGCAGAGGCCGACAACCGCAATAAATCCGCCGGGGCCACCCCGGGGGCGGTTTCCAGCTTCGTCACATACAACTGGCCGGTGGTAAGGGTTCCGGTTTTGTCGAAGATGATGGCCGTGATCTTTCCGGCGATTTCCAGGAGACTGACATTTTTGATCAAAACGCCCAGCCGTGCGGCCGCCGAGAGAGCCGCTACCATGGCTGTCGGCGTGGCCAGGATCAGGGCACAGGGACAGGAGACCACCAGCGCGGAGATCGAGCGGTTGATGTCGCGGGTGAAAAACCAAATGATGGCGGCAATCATCAAAATTGTCGGGACATACCACTTAATATGGCTGTCGATGATTCGCATGATCGGGCTTTGGGTTTTTTCTGCGGCCATAATAAGGTGCTGGACTCGACCGAGGGTGGTGTCTTCTCCGGCCTTGGTAACCGTGATGTCCATTGCGCCGGTCAGGTTGCTGGTGCCCGCAAAGACGGGCATGCCGGGGACCTTGTCGACGGGGAGTGATTCTCCGGTGATCGAGGCCTCGTTGACGGAACTGATGCCGGTGTGAATTTCACCGTCGGCGGGAATGTTGTCGCCGGGACGGACGCGAACGACATCGCCGGGTTTGAGGGCGCTGACCTGAATTTGGGATTCTTTTCCATCGCGGCCGACGAGATTGGCCACCGTCGGTGTCAACTTGATTAATGACTCAATCGCGGCACGAGCTCCAAGTGCCGTTCGTGTTTCCATCAGTTCGGCCAACAGGACAAAGAAAGCCACCAATCCGGCCTCGGCATATTCTCCCATCGCGAAAGCCGCGACGATTGCCAAGGCGACCAGTTCATCCATGTGCATGTGACCGTGGAGAATACATCGAAGGGCGTGCCAGACTACCGGTAACGCCAAGAGAAGCGCCCCGATCATGGCGCACAGCTTGGCAATCGGAAAATCGGCCCCGTAAAACAAAGGGGCAATCTTGCTATTGATTAAAAGAACGCCGCCGGTCAGAGTTCCCAGCATGGCGATACTGATCCGAAACTGCTTTTCCCGGGTTTGTTCGAATTGAATTTCTTGATCCCGGATTCCGATAAGTTCATGTCCCATAGTTTATCCGTTACAGTAAAAGTCGTTCCGATTATTGGCCGGACGCGGTCTGGGGGGACTGCGACGATTTGGGCTGCTTGCGAATGGCCGGATCCCGGTTGAGCAATATCCGTAATTCTTTGGCCTTATCACCCGATGGCTGCAGGAAAATTTTCTCCTGAGCGTTTTGCATAATCTCTTCGATGGCATCCTGGTAGATTCGATTGAGAACCAGCTGCGGTCGTTTCCGGTACTCCGGCAGCAAACTCCGAAGATAATCGGCGCTGGACTTGGTTTCTTCCACGACTTTTGTGCGATATGCGCGGGCCTGGGCGATCACCTCCTGACTGGTACCAGCCAGTTCCGTACACAACTGTTCGCGCTGGATATCGGAGAGAGAGGGTTGTTTCAATTTTTCCAAAACAGCCGAAGCCATAGCGCCGCCGCTCTCATTCAGCAATTTTGAGGCTTCCCCACGGGCCTGGTCAATCTGCTGTTGCCGTTGTTGGGCCGCTCGATTGGATTGCAGGAAAGCGTCATTAACCTGCCGCGGCCAGGTGATTTTTCCCAGGGGGAGTATGGTGTTGATGGTAAGACCGCTGTGAATGGAGTCGAGTTTATTTTGTAAGATTAGGGTGACGGTATCGGCAATGCCTTTTTCACTGATAATGGCTTCGTCGATGCTATATCGGACAAGCGTAGAAACGATGGCGTCGGCGGCAAGAGATTTCAGGAGAGGGTGAACGCTTTCGGCCACTTTGTCCATAAATGTTTGTCCCGGAACAGGGGTTTGATAGAACATGTTTTGGAAAAACTGAGCCGGGTCACCAATCTGATAGGTTAACTGCCAGCGGCAGTGAACGATGTTATAATCGATTCC
>JAAYVQ010000021.1 GCA_012517095.1 Phycisphaerae bacterium
CCGATGCTGTCATCTACGCTTTCAACCATTGCCGCATAGACGGCGTGGTCCTGGACCTGCCGGGCCTGGGTCGCTCCTTCGGGAACAAACCGCGGATCGGTGGGAGGCAGCGTCTTGACCTTGGCCAGATACCTATCCGTCAACTCTTTTTTGGCCTGCAGGGGGACATGAACCGCATAATGGGACAGATAAACCAGAAAGGGCTTGTCGCGGTTGAGATGGATAAAGCTGACGGCCTCATCGGTAAGACGATCGGTCAGGTATTCGCCTTCAGAACCGGCCGTAAGCTTGAGCCCTCCCACTTTTTTTCCATATGGAGAAAAATAACTCGGCGGAGCCCCGTGGCCGTCGCCTGCGACATTGGTTGCGAATCCCTGATTGTCCGGAAGAAACGGAAGATCCCCGAGGTGCCACTTTCCGAAAAATCCCGTGGCATATCCAGCTTGCTGCAGAACCTCCGCAAAGGTGACCTCTTCGAGGGGCATCTGCAGGAGAAAATCCGGCGGCAGGAGTTTTCCTTTTTTGCGGCCGGCGATGAAATTCGTCAGGCCGATCCGCGCCGGATATTTACCGCTCATGATACTGGCCCGTGTCGGCGAGCAGACGGGACAGGCCGCATACGCGTCGGTGAAACGCATGGCCTGCCGGGCCAGGCGGTCAATATTCGGCGTTTCGTAAAACGAGCTCCCGAAACAACCCAGATCGCGCCAACCCATATCATCAATGAGAAAGAAAACAAAGTTGGGTTTTCGACGCGGCATCCGGGTTTGAATGGAGGGCTGACAACCCGTAATCACCGCCGCGGCGATTCCCACACCGACCGAGCGGAGAAAATCTCGCCGCGACAATCCGACCGACGATGTCCGTGGCATACCCGTCTCCTCTCCCGGCCGCCGTCTGAATCCAAGATGTCAATGCTCGACGGGCGCGCCGAGGATATCTTTGATTTCGTTAAAGACCTGCTGGAGAAGTGTGGGATTGTTGGCCTCGACATTCAACCGAAGCAACGG
Source organism: Phycisphaerae bacterium (assembly GCA_012517095.1). GTDB lineage: Bacteria > Planctomycetota > Phycisphaerae > Sedimentisphaerales > Anaerohalosphaeraceae > FEN-1350. The sequence goes on from JAAYVQ010000021.1 coordinate 1,011, forward strand.
TTCGGTGTTGCTCGGACGGGCATTGAACCACCAATCGCGAAATTGAATGGTGATGCCGTCGAGATCGTCGATCTGACCCTGACTGAAGTGCCGGGCCAGATCCTTCATCAAGGCCTCTTTGTCCTCGACCTCGAAATTGACTTCGCCGCTGGACCAGTATCGCTGCAGCGGACGAATCCGCTCGCTGAGCGGTTCTTCAGATTCGCTGAGGAGATTCAGCAGGTGCACCATCGTAATCATCCCGGAATCGGCGAAGAAATTGTCACGGTAATAGAAGTGGCCGCTCAACTCGCCCCCGAAGACGGCGTGACTGTCGCGGAGGGTTTTTTTCATGTACGCGTGACCGACACGCTCGCGCCGCGGGATACCGCCATTTTTCAGGATTTCCTCCTGCACGACATGGCTACTGCGAAGATCATAAACAATGGTCGATTTGGGATTGTCGCGAAGGAAATACGGAACCAGCAGAGCGGTGAACAGATCGCATCCAATTGTCTGGCCCTTCTCATCGACGACGATCAACCGGTCGGCGTCACCGTCGAAACACACACCAACATCGGCCGTTTCCTCCAGGACCGTTCGCTTGAGCTCTTCGAGGTTGGATTCGACCAGAGGATTGGGCTCGTGCGCGAATTCGCCGTTATAGTCGAAGTTCAGGCCGATCAATTCGATCGACAAATCACCGAACAGAATCGGCACCATCTTTCCGGCCATTCCGTTGGAGGCATCGACGACGATCTTGAGCGGACGAATGTTGGGGTTGAGGAACTTGAGGACATGGAGCTTGTAACCGGCCGAAAGATCGCAGTGTTCCACGGCACCGTCGCCCTTGCCGCGGGTGTGAAGCAACGAGGAAGCGATGTGCTTGATGTCCTTCAGACCCGTGTCGGCGCCGACGGGTTTGGCCTCGCGGCCGGAAATTTTGAAGCCGTTGTACTTGGCCGGATTGTGCGAGGCGGTAACCTGGACACCGCCGCAGGTACCGAGGTGATTGACGGCGAAGTACATCTGGGGCGTGTCGATCATGCCGATGTCGATGACATTGGCTCCGGTGGCGTTCATTCCCTCGATCAGGGCGCGGGCCAGCCGCGGGCTGTGCGACCGCATGTCGCGACCGACACACAGACACTGGGCATTGGCCAGGCCCCGGTCGTAACCTCGCAACATCGAACGCAGGAATTGGGCCGTTGCGTGGCCGATCTTCCATGCGGCCGTCTCATCGACCTGATCGGGATAAATCCCCCGTATGTCGTACGCCTTGAAAATGGATGCATCCATACCTTAACTCCGTCGCTGTTGGTTGTCCGTTTCCTCTTGTATCACCATCGTAGGGACCAAGGGGGAACTTGTCAAGACATTCGCCGGATCAACTGGAAATCCGGGTTCCCGTTGATTCCGGAAAAAAGGAACCGGGTTCCTATTGATCCTCAGCACGGACTTTCAGCTCGATGCTCTTACCGGGAATCTGCTGGATCAATTCTCTGGTCGGATTCAATACGCCAGCATCTTTGGATATGGTCAGAATGATTTCGAGCAGGGATTTGGCCATAAGCCGATCTTGCGGAGATTTCAATGCTTGGGTTGTTTGGATCACGGCGACGGCCGCTTCCTGCTGAACCGTCGAATCATCCAGATACGGCCGCAGCAATCGCAGACCTTCAACGCTTTTCAGACTACCCAACCCCGACAGGATCAGCCGTTTTTCATCGACCGAATCCCGAATCTGATCATTGGCCGAGGTAAGCCATCCGAGGGCTTTCTTTTGCGACTCGGGATTTGCGCGACTGGATTCCAATATGGCCATCCGGACCAGACCCCGCAAAGCCAGCGTCCGCCAGACCTTGTCGGTGGATTGTGTGAAAACCTCCAGAAGAAAGGATGCCGGCATGGAATCGGGCCATTCGACCAATGCTCGAAAGGCCGTCTCCCGAACCTGCCCATCA
>JAAYVQ010000194.1 GCA_012517095.1 Phycisphaerae bacterium
AAACTATATCCGTATGTCGGAACCTCGACGGCTTATCATTGTCCGGCGGATGTTACCTATCTTCGAACGCCGGATAACAGCGGTTTCGGTCGGGGAGGCAAACGAACTTATTCCATCACCGCATTGATGCACGGGGAGACGCCGAATAAACCCGAGTGCGCCCATTTGTATTCTGAAATCAAGAATCCCTCGAGAAAAATGGTCTTTGTGGAGACCACCGACAATCGAGGGTGGAATATGGGATCGTGGATGATGAACGCTCCCACTCCACCGAGCTGGATCGATCCGATTTCAGGGTGGCATAATTATCGGAGCGGGCTGGGATTTGCAGACGGACATATGGAACTTCATCTCTGGGTCGATCCGCAAACCCGTGCGATGCTTGACGGCGGTTGGTGGAGTGGATCAAGCGGTGGAGTGGATCTGGCGTATCTGGCGGGGGTATATTTGCCGAAGCAATGAAGAGGCGTTCGATAAACCGCTTACGGAAACAATTGATGTAGTAATGGCTGGAACCGGATGCGCAGCGTTTCGAGCGTGAAATTCTGTTTCCAGTATGTGCTGAAATCAATCCACCTCAACCAATCCGATTGAACTACCTTTGAGACTATGCAGCGGGGTTGGCGGCGGTCGCGGCCGGACCGACGGGAGGTAGTGTGTCGGCGGGTTTTGTCGGTTCGGGGGCTACGGCCTGCGGAGGGGTCGTATCCGCGGGGATTTCGCGGATGGGGATGGCGGCGAATGAACTGCGGGGGATATCCGGGATTTCAACTGTGGGGGGAGGCGGGGGAACGGGCATTCCTTCGATGGTTTCCGGAGCCGGAGTTGAAGCGGGTTCTTCGGCGGCTTTATCCAGGGCGGCTAATTCTTCGTCGATGAGGTTCTGTTCGTGATCAGACAGGCCTTCAGGCGACAGGGCCGGAATGGGCTGGCTCTGGGGCACGGCTGGTTCGACCTGGGCGGCCAGTTCGGAGGGCATGGCCTCGTCAAGGGTAATGGGTCGATCGATGACCTCGGCAAAGGCGGCCTGGAGGTCACGACAGGCCCTCCGCTGGGCCTGATCGAGCCGGTTCAGATTATCCAGGGCGGCCCGCTGGTGCTCGTCCAGTTTGCGGTAGAGTTCGATACAGCGGCGGTTGGACTGTTCGAGCTGGATCGACTGCTGGAGGAGTTGCCAGTCTTTTTCGCCAACCTTGGCGGCCATTTCCGTCAGCCGCGGCTGGACATCCTGCAGCTTGGCCGTGGCCTCGGTTAGGCGGCTGCGAAGGGTTATGGAGAATTCATTGAGCTGATTATGCTCGGCGGTTTTCTGGGTCAGCGCCTGTTCGAGGATGGGGATGCGGAAGTTCTTTTCTTCGGCGAGGGCACACTTTCGCCGCTCGGCCGCAAGCTGTTGGTTGGCCCGCAACGAGGCGATCAGCCAACCGGCCAACAAACCGACTATCACACCCGCAAACGCAATCACCGCATATCCCATAGAATCATCTCCATTCCGGCTAACTATATCGCCGTTAAATTACGCATTTTACCAGATCGGCCAAGAAAATCCATCTCCATCCCGAAAAATTCGGGTAGATTGACACTCCGAGAGCGGATGGCTATAATCGCGGCCAGTCAAGTCAGGAATGCCCCAAATAACGAACGGAAAGGATTGAATGGATGGTTGCGGGTAGAAAATCCGGACTGCGGATGGCGTTTGTCGCGGCGGCTATGGCAGCGATGGGACTGGGATGCGCGACGACGGGACGACCGACATTGGTACGGACGCCGTCGTCGGAGGCGATTACGCTGTATGTGGACGCGATGATGCTTAGCGATCTGAATGAGCGGGATAAGGCGCTGGAGAAGCTGGATGCAGCGATCGCGGCCAATCCGAAATTTGCGCCGGCGTTTTCGATGAAGGGCGACCTGTATATGCAGGCCGAACAGTATGACAAGAGCGCTGAATCGTTCGAACGGGCGACACAACTGGATCCGTGGTCGGTGAAGGACTTCTTCAACCTGGGCAAGGTGCGGCAGATCCTCAAACAGTTTATCGAGGCAGCGAAGGCCTATTCACGAGCATGCGAGCTGGAGCCGAAGCATTTCTCGGCTCACCTGGGGGCGGCACAGTGTTATTATCAGCTTGAGGACATGGACAAGGCCTACGAGTACGGGCAGAAGGCCAAGGAGATCGATCCAGAACAGGCCGAACCGGAGCTGTTGCTGGGGAACATTCTGGAGGCCCGTGAAGATCATCCGGAGGCGATTGCCTCCTATCGGCGGGCGCTGGAACTGGAGGGCAATCAGCCGCGAATCATGGTTCCCCTGGCTGTGGCATACCTGCGAACGCAGGAGTATGCGGCGTCTAAGGAACTGCTGGAGGCGGCAGTGGAGATCGAGCCGAAGAACGGCATGGCGCAGCAGTATCTGGGATTTGCGTACCTGAAACTCAAGGATACCGACAAGGCCATCGCCAGTTATCGCAGGGCGATCGAGGCGGATGGAAATGACTGGATGGCATACAAGGGTCTGGGCGTAACGCTTCTGCTCAAGAGTGCCCATGACAATAACGCCGGACTCAAGCAGGAGGGATTGGCGGCGTGGAACCGGTCCCTTCAGATTAAACCCGACCAGCCGAAGCTCCGCGAACTACTTGATAAATATTCGAAGTAGGACAATCATGGCCCAATCAAAACCCGCAGAAACTGAGGAACCCTCCTTCGATTCCGGATTGCCGAGCTGGAAAGAGCAGTCGCTGTTCTGGGGAATCGCCGGGGTCGGCATTGTGGCGGATCTGTGGACGAAATCCGCGGTTCACGCCTGGCTGAAGGAACTGCCCGGGCAGGTGTACCCGGTTTTCGACAGTTGCCTGCAGTTTGTATTGCGGGAAAACACCGGCGCGGCGTTCAGCATGGCGCAGGGGAAGATGAAGATCCTGGCGATGGTATCCCTGGCGGCAATGGTGGCGGTAGTGGGATTTTTTTTGTTCGGCAGGGTCCGCTCACGGTTGTTACAGATATCGCTGGCGTTATTTTTGGCGGGGATCGTCGGCAATTTGTACGACCGGCTGTTCAATCCCGGCGGGGTTCGGGATTTTATCGATGTCTATTGGGGAAAATACCACTGGCCGGCCTTCAATCTCGCGGATAGCATGTTATGCGTGGGAATCGGGATCTTGATTCTGACCCAGTTTCTGCCGGTAAAGAAGAAAACACCATCAATCGACCACTGAATATTGACTCTTGAATCCTGGGGATGAAATTCCGGGTATCCCGTAAATTTTTCGGCATTACGGCCGACAGAACAACGCAAGATCCTGACTGCCTTTCGACTGAATCGTCAATGCCCCTTTTATCCTTCGTTCTGAATTTTGTCGAAGACCTGTTCGTCCACATAGATGGGGGTTTTGAGGCCGACGGCCAGGGCGATGGCATCGGAGGGACGCGAGTCGATTTCGACGGTACGAGAGCCGACCTGGACCATCAGCTTGGCGAAAAAGGTGTGCTGAGCCAGGTCGTGGATGACCACGCGGGCGAGACGGCCGCCGAGTTGGTGGATGACGGAGGCCAACAAGTCGTGGGTGAGGGGCCTGGGCAAGAGAAGTCCTTTGTGGCGACGGTC
>JAAYVQ010000022.1 GCA_012517095.1 Phycisphaerae bacterium
ACCGCCGCTGCCTTCGGGGACGGTCCAGCGGATGTTGTCGAAGGGGCACTTGCGCTGGCAGGTTTTGCAATGCAGGCAGTTGGAGGGATTGGCGGCTTTGACGACCGTCTGGACGCTTTCATAGACACCGGCCGGGCAGAAGACAATGCACGGCCCGCCGAACTTGGGCACGCATTGTAACTTGCAGATCTCCGGGTTGAGGATGTGCAGATGGCAGGGTTCTTCCTCGCCGTGTTCGGTGGCGGCGACAGCGGTGAAGGTGTCCTTGTCGAACTTCACCGACGGTTTGAGGCGATACTTACTGCGGGTCATCTCTTTGTAGTCGGGTTCACAGTGAAAATTTGGCAGCCAGCGGCCGAGAACCGACAGTGGCATGCCTTGCAACGGACCAAACCGCGCGACGGCCTGACGGAAGTTGGCGGCCGACTCCATTTCCTTGAGCACGCCGGCCTGTTCGAGCTGGCGGGTATATTCAGACGCGGCGTCGGTCGGGTTCTTGAGGCACTGGAAGGCGGTCTTACCGGCGGCCATGCCGGACTCGATGGCATTGTGCAGACCTTTGATCTTGAGCATATTCACAAAACCAGCCGAGTCGCCGAGGATCATCACATTGGCCTTGCCGATGTTCTGCGTTTGCGGGTCGCGAGGCAGGGCGTAAAAGCCGCCTTCGGGGATCATCTTGGCGCCGGCCTCGACAACCTGACCCTTGTCAATGAAGGGCTTGACAAAGGCGTGGTTCTTAAATTGCGTGAGGGCATCCTGGGGGTTGAAGTCGCAGGGTTTGAAGTCCAGGCCGACGATCATGCCGACGGCGATCTTGTTATCGCCCATGGCGTACATGATACCGCCGCCGAACATAGACGGGCCGATGACCGGCGACCAGATAGGATAGCCCATGGCGTGGAGGACGCGACCGTCGCCAAAGTTTTTGTATTGTTCATCACTGACCTTGATGAGTTCCTTGACCCCGATGGAATAAAGCTGGTTGTTGGCCCGCTTGAGACCGGCCTTCTGGATGAATTTTTCCGTTACCAGACCGTCGCATCCCTCGGCCAGGATGATCAGATCCGCGGTGACGGTTTCGCCGGGGGCGTAGTTGCGTTTCTTGTGGCCTTCCTTGTCGAGGCCGCGATCGACGAGCTTGACTCCGGAGGCGTGGGTTCCATCCCAGTGGATGTCCTCGACGGCGAAGCCATAGAGGACCTCGACGCCGACCGAACGGGCCACCTGGTTGAGCCAGACGGTCAGTTGGCTGATCGAACAGATATAGTCGCCGTGATGGGTCATCTGGCCGAAACCAAGCCCGAACTTCTTGGCCATGCCGATGGCCCAACTGATATTAAAGGACATCGACTTGCCCCAGAGGAACAGGACATCATCGCGGGTAACCTTGCGGAGGACTTTTTTGGCCGGCTCGCTTTCCGTCCACTGGGGTACGGCCATGTCGAGCAGACGGTGCAGGGCCGGCGGTTCAAGGACGGCGCCCGAGAGATTGTGATTACCCGGTCCGGCTGCTTTATCGACGACACAGACCTCGACCTGGGGGTCGGCCTTCTTGAGGGTGATGGCGGCGGCCAGGCCGGCGGGTCCGGCCCCTACGATCAATACCGAGACATGGTTATAATTACCGTTCATTCTATCCTGCTTTCTTTCGATTGCGTTTGACGGAAATCTTCCTGTTGAACCGATCAGGCCGACTGAAGGTGCTGGACCAGTTCGGGTACGACCTTGTTGACATCCCCGATAACGAAGTAGTCGCTGTGTTTGAAGATCGGGGCGTTCGGATCGGTGTTGACGGCGACGATCGTCTCGGTATTGGCCACGCCGATGACATGCTGGATGGCGCCGGAGATCCCGAGGGCGACATAAAGCTTGGGTCCGACGGCGGTTCCGGTCTGGCCGACCTGGTGGATCCGTTCGATGAAACCCTGCTCGACGGCGGTGCGCGAGGCGCCTTTTTCGACGGACACGCCCGTCCGCGACTGGATGGCGGCCAACAACGAGTCAATCAAGCGATCGAAGGTATCGCGATCCTGCATGCCCTTGCCGCCGCTGACGATGGCCTCGGCGTCAAAGTTGACCTTGCCGGCGCCCATCTCGGTCTTGATGATCCGCAGGGAGACATCCTCTTCGGTGAGGTTGACCGGCTGTCGGAGGAATTGGCCTTTGCGCTTTGGATCGCGCGGCAGGGCCTGCATCACGCCGGGCCGGGCAGTGGCCATCTGGCAAGTGGAGTCCTTGGTGCTGATGGTGGCCATGACATTGCCGCCGAGGGCGGGTCGTGTCTGGAAAAGACAAGCGATCTGTCCCTTACGGGAACTGTCGTTAATAGCCAGGCCGGTGCAATCGGCCGTCAGGCCGCATTGGAGCCGGTAGGAAACCATCGGAGCCAGCACGCGACCCTGCGGTGTCGCGCCGTAAAGGACGATCTGAGGACTATGACGAGCAACGGTGTCGGCGATGGCCTTGCGATAGGCGGTCGGGTCGAATTCCTTGAGCAACGGATGCTCGATCGCATAGATTTTGTCGGCGCCGGCCGCGATCAGGTCGGCGGACATCGGTTCAAGGTGTTCGCCGGCGATAACCACGCCGACGGAGGTCTTGAGCGAATCGGCCAGATCGCGGGCCTTGCCGACGAGCTCGAAGGTGGCACTGTTGGGCTTGTGTCCATCATGTTCGGCGCAGACCCAGACCTCGCCGCAATAGCTTGGCTGGTGGGCTTTGAGGCCGGCGATCATGTCTTCGAGGGCCTTCTTGTGGAAGGCGTTGTTGGCCTTTTCGAGGATCTTGTCATAGAGGGTCTCGTTGATGTCTTCGACCTTCTTGATACCAAGGTCGGCCAATGCCTCGCGGAGGATGCGAAAGTCGGCCGCCTCTTTTTCGAGACCTTCAAACGAGCGATCAAAGGGATCGGTTCTCTCGTTGGGCAACAAGTAGTGTTTTTTCTTGTGGGCTTCGGTCTCGCGCGAACCGGTTTTGGCGGCAGTCGCCTGAACAATAATCTGGGCCAGTTCCTTCAGGTCTTTGATTTCCTTGCACTTACGGGTGGTCTTGCCGGGGGGGAAGACGCGAATGACGCGGGTTTTTGAACCGGCGACGCCGATATAGTTGGCCTTGATATCCTTGGCGGTCCATTGGGGAACCGCGGTTTTATTCGACCAGCGGGAACGGGCAAACGATGGATACATCTCGTGCTCGTACTTGGCCACCGTGATCACAGCCGGGAGTTTCTTGGCCTCGACAACCTGACTGCCGCCGGAGATGATTTTGGTGAAGCGGAAGCGGTTGTCGATGTATTCGGCGTCTGTCGTGTACGCAATGCAGGGGATCTGGAGTTCTTCAGCCAGTTGGGCGGGTACCTGGGCGGTATCCCCATCGACCGATTGCATGCCCGAGACCACCAGATAATCAGTGGTTCCGCCGAGCTTATCAGTGACAATCCGGACGACGGCGTGAGCGAGGGGATTGGCCGTAGCGACGGTATCGGCCCCGCCGAGGGCACGATCGGTCAACAGGACCACTTCGTCGGCACAGCGGGCCAGACTGTATCTAAGGACCTCTTCGGCCATGGGGGGCCCCATCGAAAGAGCGATGATCTTGGCGTTCGGGTCGCCGGAGATCTGTTTCATGTGGGCGGCGAACGCCAGGGCCTGGGCATCCAGATCATTGATGACGCTGGGCAGTCGGGTTCGGATAAGGTTTCCGGTTTCCGGGTCGAATGCGTTGTCCGAGATCTGCGACACATCCGGAACCTGTTTGACCAATACGATAAAGTGACTCATACCTGGCCTTCTTTATAATCCGTCTTGAGTTTTGTTCCGCACGATAAGCGTAAAATCATCCTGATCATAAGGAAAAAGTGGATCACCCATCATACGGACCTCTATAAGGGCAATCAACCAAAAAACCAATTTTTCCTCAAACCCGGACGAATCGGACCGAGTTTTTTTCTCCAAAAAGCTTGCCTTTCAAAGAAGAAACTGGCAAGATATTCATTCTGTTGAACCGGAAACCGGATATGCAAACCAATCGAGGTGGACCATTATGGCAGATTTGAAGGCGTTATCACAGGCGATTATCAAGGGCGACCAGATGACCGCGACCAAGATTACACAACAGGCAATCTCGGAAGGTGTCGCTCCCGGAACGATTCTGGAAGACGGCCTGATTGCCGGGATGAATACGATCGGGGTTCGGTTTAAGGCCAACGAGGTGTATATCCCCGAAGTCCTGATTGCGGCACGGGCAATGAAAAACGCGATGGCGATCCTGGAACCCAAACTGGTTGCCGCAGGCGTCAAGCCCAGGGGAAAGGCCCTGATGGGAACCGTACAGGGAGACCTGCATGATATCGGTAAAAACCTGGTCGTGATGATGCTCAAGGGAGCCGGCTTTGAGGTCATGGATGCCGGCGTGGATGTGTCGCCGGATGCCTTTGTCGCTAAGGTTCGGGATAGCGGGGCCCAAGTGGTCGGCTTGAGCGCATTGCTGACAACAACGATGCCTTCGATGGAAAAAACAATCGCCGCCATTCGGGAAGCGGGATTGAAGGCCAAGGTGATCATCGGCGGAGCGCCGGTAACCCAGGAATATGCCAACAAAATCGGGGCTGATGGATATGCCCCGGATGCGGCTTCGGCGGTGGATGTGGCCAAGTCACTTCTGAACTGAACCCATCCGAATCTGAATGTTCAAACGCCGGCCGCGCGATGGGTCGGCGTTTTTTGTGGTTTTGATTGACAATCGGGGTTGAGGGAAGTAAGGTTTCCCAAAATTGCAGGGGACAGGATGGAACGGACTTGGACAAGGATAGCCAATGACAAAGACAACCTTTTCGCAGTATTTGCGAGAAAACCTCGATGCCGTGGGGAAGAAAAAGGCCTGCGGGCCTTTTGTCACAATCTCCTTTGAGTACGGCTGTGATGGATCCGAGATCGGTCGGTCGCTGGTGGAGCGAATCAATAAGCGGATCGGCCCGGTAGCCGGTCCCGAGGCCCAGTGGACGCTGAATGACGGAGAGTTTCTCCTTCAATATGCCCGTGAGGCGGGGTTGGATCCGGATCAGGTGCGAAAAGAGCGAATCGCACCCCCCAGTTTTTTAAAGGATATCTTACGGGTATTTCATGGTCGGAACATTCCGGATTGTCACGAGATTTTCAAAGGCCTGCAGATCCTGATTCGGGAAGCCGCGGTCAAGGGTCGATGTGTGATTCTGGGTCAGGGTTCCCGCGCGGCAGCGGGGAATCTGGATAACGGCCTTCATGTTCGCCTGGAGGGCTCACGGGAATGGAAAATCGCCCGGATTGCCTCCCGAGAAGGCCTGAATCGGGATGCGGCCGCCGCCAAGGTGGATCAACACCAGAAGCGCCACCGATTTCTCCGTTCTCTCTACCAAAAGCACAATTCGAGATGGCCCGCGTTTGATCTGACGGTGGACAATTCCCAGTTCACCAATGATCATATTGTGGACCTGATCCTGTTCGCCATGGAAAAGCTGGAATATATTCCAAAATAGATTCCTGCCAGCAACGGCGGAATCAGGATAGCCCGATGGAATTGATTCGACAAATCAAAGAAGCTGAAACGCAGGCCAAACACATCGTGGAACAGGCCAGAGCCCAGGCCGTCGCACAACAAGAGCAGGCGCGACAACGGCGCGCCGAGCAGATGGCCGAGGCGCAGCGCCAGCGGCGCGAGGCGATCGAACAGGCCTCGGAGTTGGGCCGTCAGGAAGGACTGGCCCAGGCCGAGCGTCTGAAGGCCGATGGCCGAGAACAGATGGATGCCCTCGGACGTCAATGCCAGAACAAAATAGATGCCTGCGTGCAGCGCGTGGTTGAGGCGGTCGGGAATCTTGAAACCTGAATACCGCCTGTCGCATCGGACGATGACCCCATCGGTTCGAAATAGTCTATCACGATTGACCGGAAACGGGAATCCGTATGGCCATCTGTAGAATGACCAAGGTGATGATCGTCAGCCACCGCAACGAAGCGGCGGCATTGCTGGCTGCGCTGCAGCAGGAGGGGATCGTTGAGATCCTCGACGCGGCGCGGGCGAGGATCACCAAGGAATGGCCCCAGTTGCGGGTGGAAAGCCGGCGTCCGAAGGATCTGGAGGAACAAGTCGCCCGATTGGAGAAGGCGATCGGATTTCTTCAGGAGCGTTCGGAGAGCAAGACCAGCGTATTGCGTCCGCGAGTAGAAGTGGATCGGAAACGGTTTGCACAAATCGCGACGGATTCGGCGGCGTTGGAATTGCTGGATCAAACCGAACGGATCGCCGGTGAATTGGATCAACTGGATACGGAAATCGAAAATGTTCGTGGCCGGCTGGAGTGGTTGCGACCGTGGCAATCGCTGGAGATCGCCGTTGAACAGATGCGAACGCTTCATCATGCGATTTGTCTTACGGGATTGCTGGCCGATCAGCACTGGTCGTCGGTGACGGATTCACTGAAGGAACTGGGCGGAGTCATCGAAAGCGTCGGCCGGGATGGAATTCATCATGCCTGTGTGATCGTTTGCCTGAAGGAAAGACAAGGCGAAGCGCAGAAAATTCTTCGCGCGGCGGACTTCGACCCGGTCGGTTTTGAGGGAATGAGTGGGACACCCGCTGAGATGATCGAGACCAGTCGGCAACGGCTCGATCAGTTGGAACAGACGCGGCAGGATGCGGATCGGCGTGCCAAAGAATTGGCCGACGATCTTCTGTCACTGCGGATTCTGTACGATTATGATCGGAATCGGCTGGGACGCGAGAAGGTACGGACTTCGTCGCCGGCGACCGAACAGGTGGTCCTGCTGGAAGGATGGGTGAAAGAGAAAGATTTTGCGCGACTCGAAACGATTGTCAAATCCTCCAAGGCCTCCAGCGTGGAGCGAATGGAAGTTACGGCCGATGAAGAAACACCCGTCGAGATCGATAATCCGGTTTCGGTTCGTCCTTTCGAGTCGATCACCCGGCTGTACGGACTTCCGATCCCCAGTTCGGTCGATCCAACGCCGTTCTTGGCTCCCTTTTTCGCGATCTTTTTCGGCTTGTGTCTGGCCGACGCGGGATATGGATTGATTCTGGTGGCTTTGCTGGCCTGGTTTATTCGGAAGGTACAGGGAGATAAAAAGATCCTGTGGATGCTGTTGATCTGCGGCATCACGACCTTCCTGGCGGGTGTGTTAACCGGCAGTTGGTTCGGAGACGCGATTGCGTCGCTGATCCCGCAGCAGACGGCTGTCTATCGGGTTTTAAGCGGAATTCGTGATAAGTCGATGCTTTTTGACCCGATGACCCAGCCGATGACCTTCTTTTTATTGTCGTTGGCTCTGGGGTATCTGCAGATTCAGTTTGGTCTGTTCATAGCATTGATTCACAATCTGCGGCGAAAGGATTTTTCTGCGGCCGTTTTTGATCAGCTCAGCTGGATTCTCATGCTCAATTTGTTGCTGGGTTTGGGATTGAGCAAGGCCGGGCAATTTCCCAAGGAATGGTCGTCGGCATTTGGAATCGGATTGATTGTCCCGGCAGCTATGATCTTGTTTTTCAGCGGGCGAGGATTGCCATGGGGCGGGCGAATCGGAATAGGATCGTTTCAGTTGTTCAGCACCGTGTTTTACGGAGGCGACATCCTGAGTTATGTGCGACTGATGGCGCTGGGGATGGTCGGGTCCGGATTCGGAATGGCTATCAATGTGCTCGTCAAACTGGTGATGGATGTACCTTATGTGGGATGGTTGCTGGGGGCGGTGGTTTTCGTAGGGGGGCACCTGTTCAATCTGGCCTTGTCCCTGCTGGGAGCGTTTGTGCATAGTCTGCGTTTACAGTTTGTCGAGTTTTTCCCGAAGTTTTTTACCGGCGGCGGACGACCCTTCGAGCCATTGCGGCAGGAATATGAGCATGTTTGGATTACGACACAATCCGATTGGTAACAAGTCGGGAGCATTGGAACAACTTTGAGAGCGGAACTGATCCAATAGGAAAGAGAGGTTACTGGTATGGAGATGTTGGGACTGACATTTGCGTTGACCGGGGCGGCGATCGCGGTATTTCTGGCGGGAATCGGATCGTCGATCGGATTGGGAACGGCCGCCAAGGCCGCCACAGGGGTCCTGAGCGAGAAACCCGAACGATACGGCACGCTGATGCTTCTGGTGGTTTTGCCGAGTACGCAGGGTATTTATGGTTTTGTCGTGGGCCTGTTTGTGATGATCAAACTGAATATGTTCGGAGGGGCCGTTGCGGATGTGACCTGGTGGCAAGGTTTACAGATTCTGGCGGCGTGTTTGCCGGTCGCGGTCGCCGGATGGATCAGCGGCATTCATCAGGGTCGAACCGGCGCCGCCGGCATTCTGATGTCGGCCAAGCGTCCGGAAATGGCGTTCAAAGCCGGCGTTGTGTTTGCGGCGATGATCGAATTGTATGCGATTCTGGGATTTCTGATTTCGCTGCTGATTCTGTTGATGGGGATCAAGATCGGGGCCTGACGCGTTTGGAATCCGGACGGACAAGGAAGCAAGCATGAGCACGCAACAGGTGGTTGATGCGATTGTGAATCAGGCGAAGGCCGAGGCGGATCGAATTCTGGCCGAGGCCCGATCCCGGATCGAGGCCGAACAGGCCGCCGGCGATGCCGAATTGGATCGATATCGCCGGCAAACCCAGCAACTGGCCAATGCCGCCGCTGAAGATCGCAAGGTACGGACATTGGCTGCGGCTCGGATGGACATCCGCAAGGAATTACTGGCGGCCAAAATGCGCTGGCTCGACGAGGTCTTTTCCCGGGCCAAGACGAGGATTTTATCTTTGCCGGATGATCGGTATCAGGAACTGATGACACGATTAATGGTTCGGGCGATTCGGACCGGAGACGAACGGGTTCGGATCGGCCGCAATGAATCGCGGATCAACGAGAAAACGATCAAGCAGGTCAATCGCCAACTGGGTCCGGGCTTTAAAGGGAATGTCCAGTTGGAGTCCCAACGGGCAGACATCGAGGGTGGTTTTCTTCTGCGTCGCGATAAGATTCAGGTAAACGCCAGCGTTGAGGTGTTAATTGAGCAGACTCGGCAGGGGCTCGAAATGGACCTGTCGCGCGAGTTGTTTGGGTCGTGAGACAATCGTAGCAGATCAGGATTGAATTTTCGTATGTTCCATGGTCAGTCAGACAGTCCGACAGTAGAATTTCACCGGTATCCGCCCATCGGGGAGGATGATTGGCGGTATGGTTTTGCCGTCGGCCAAGTTCGGTCACTGGAGACGCGGATGCTGAGCCGGGCGACCCTGCTGGATCTGGCCAATGCCGATAGCGCGGACGCGGCCCTGGATCTTCTGTCCGGCACGGATTATGCCTTGCCCGCCGGCGGACGCGGGACCGAACAGATTGAACAGATGCTGCGGGATAAACGCACCGAGGTGCGCCGGCGATTTGCCTCGCTGATGCAAGATCCTTTGCTGGTCGAACTGTTGGAGGCACGGGACGATTTTTCAAATCTGCGATTGGCAATCCGGCGATTGGTTACCGAACGGCCGATCGGCGTTGACTATAGTATCGATGGGAGCATTCCCGCCGATCAGTTTGAGGAAATTCTGCAGGCGGAAGACTTTGGACGGTTTCCCGAGCATTTGCAGGAAGCGGTCGAGTCGGCCGTGCTGGGGTATTACGAAAGCAAGGATATCCGGCGGATCGATTACGAGCTGGACAAAGCCCAGGCGACATACAAGCTGCGACGGGCCCGCGAACTGGGATGCGAGTTTTTATGTTCGCTGTTCCGAATCCAGATCGATTTAATTAATATCCGGATGATGATGCGTCTGAAGGCGGCCGGACGAGAGGATCGTAACTTGTTTCTACCGGGTGGTTTTGTCGGGATCGACAAGTTTCTTCATGCGATGGAACTGGGTTATGAGGCGGTACCGCCGGTGTTTTTTGCGACGCCGTATTTTGAGGTTGTCGAGGGAGGAATCGCGTATTGGGCAACCAACCAGTCGTTTCTGCGTCTGGAACGGCTATGCGAGGAATACATCATGGGCTTTTTGCGGCAGACGACGGCCCTGGCGGCGGGGTGGCAACCGATCGTGGCGTATCTGTTGCTGATGGAACAGGAAATCCGGACGGTCCGGATGATCCTGACGGGAAAATACAATGGCCTGGATGTCCGGCTGATTTTGGACCGGCTGGGCGAATAGACCGGGTACGAGGCGAAAATGCAGGGCAAAGTGGCCGTATTGGGCGGTACGGATTTTGTGACGGCGTTTTCGACGCTGGGGCTGGATATCTATCCGGTCGAACCGGAGCCGCAGCATGTCGCAAAAATGGCTGCCGAGATCCTTCGCCAATCGTATTCGCTGGTTGTCGTGGCCGAAAATGTGGCCCCGATGGCGCAGGCCATCTTTGATCGTACGATTCAGCAGCCGTTGCCCTGCGTCGTGACGGTTCCGTTTTTGACCGAGTCCAGCGGGTACGCGACGGCGTCGCTGGGTCGGGTGCTTCGCATGGCAACGGGAATTGATATTCTGGCGGCCGGGACGGATGGAAGATAACCAGACAGGCATTTGATAATGAAGGTTTTCGAATGAGTGATACGCAGGTAGGTAAGATCGTTAAAGTGGCCGGGCCGGTGGTTGTGGCCGAGGGAATGTCCGGCGCGCGGATGTACGATGTCGTGCGAGTGGGCGAGGAAAACCTGATCGGCGAGATTGTCGAGTTGCGCGGCGACCGGGCAAGCGTTCAGGTTTATGAGGACACTACCGGCGTCGGCCCCGGAGAAAAGGTCGTCAATACCGGCGCTCCGCTGAGCGTGGAGCTTGGACCGGGGTTGATCTCCAGCATCTACGACGGCATTCAGCGACCGTTGGATCAGCTTCGCGAAAAGCAGGGGGATGTGATCCTCCGCGGAAGCGCGATTCCCGGCCTGCGCCGGGATGTGAAATGGCATTTTGTCCCAACCGTTTCCAATGGAACCAAGGTCCAGGGCGGCGATATCGTCGGCCAGGTTCAGGAAACCACGCTGGTTCTTCACAAAATCCTGGTTCCGCCTGGAGTATCCGGCGTGTTGGATGGATTGCGGGAGGGTGATTTCACGGTCGATCAATCGATCGGAGTCGTGACTGCCGATGGCGGATTTCGGACCGAGCTCAAGCTGATGCACAAGTGGCCCGTGCGAACGGCACGGCCTTCCTTGCGACGGCTGGCTCCCGGAGAAATTTTGACAACCGGCCAACGAGTCATCGACGCGTTCTTCCCGATCGCCAAGGGGGGGACCGCCTGTGTGCCGGGTCCGTTCGGTTCCGGCAAAACCGTCGTGCAACATCAGTTGGCCAAATGGGTCAATGCCGATGTGGTCGTTTATGTCGGCTGCGGCGAGCGCGGCAACGAGATGACGGATGTGCTCAAGGAGTTCCCCGAACTGAAGGATCCTCACAGCGGCGAGCCCCTGATGAAGCGGGTCGTCCTGCTGGCCAACACTTCCGATATGCCCGTGGCGGCTCGCGAGGCCTCTGTTTATACGGGAATCACGCTGGCCGAATATTTCCGCGATATGGGGTATTCTGTCGCGATGATGGCCGACAGTACCAGCCGCTGGGCCGAGGCCATGCGGGAAATCTCGACACGGCTGGAGGAAATGCCGGCAGAGGAAGGATATCCGGCGTATCTGGGCGCCAGGATCGCATCCTTCTACGAGCGGGCCGGGCGTGTGGAATGTGCCGGCGGACCGCAGCGGGAGGGGGCTTTGTCCATTATCGGAGCCGTCAGCCCGCCGGGGGGCGATCTGTCGGATTCGGTGGTCCAGGCCACGCTGCATGTGGTCAAGGTGTTCTGGTCTCTACAGGGGCGGCTAGCCCAGCAGCGGCACTTTCCGGCGATCGACTGGCTGACGAGCTATTCCTTTTATAAGCAATATCTGTCCGGCTGTTTTGAAGATCGCCAGCGGGGTGTCGAGATGGCCGAGATGTCGCGCGAAGCGATGAGTTTGCTCGAACAGGAATCCCAACTGATCGAAATCGTGCGACTGGTCGGCGCCGAGTCGATCTCGGCGAAAGATCGCCTGGTCTTGCAGACGGCCCGAAGTATTCGCGAAGACTTCCTGCATCAGAACGCGTTCCACAAAGTGGACACGCATACCAGCATGGACAAGCAATTCGAGATACTCAAGGCGATCTTGTATTTCCATCGAATTGCGCTTTCGGCCGTGGAACGCGGCGCCGACACGCGGGATCTATCAGCCCTGAAGGTCCGAGAGTCCATCGCCCGGGCCAAGTTTCTGGAAGAGAATCAAATCGGCCAGATTGTCGATCTTCGTCGGCAGATCGACGAACAGATTCGGGCCGTCATCGGAGCGGCCGCGGCATGAACCCTCGGAAACCTAACGATCAACATATCATTCCCATGAGAAACGGGAGTATGGGATGCTGAACGAGTATCAGACAGTCAAGGAAATTTACGGGCCCCTGATGCTGGTGGAAGGAGTGGAAGGGGCCAAGTATGGGCACATTGTGGAGATCCGACTGGCCGACGAATCGGTCCGGCACGGTCAGATCCTGCAGGTGGAAGGAGACCGGGTTCTGGTGCAGGTCTTTGAAGGGACCGAAGGCGTGGATGTCGCCCGCAGCTCGGTTCGCTTTATCGGCCGGCCTATGGAATTGTCCGTGTCTCCCGACCTGTTGGGTCGTGTGTTCGACGGGATCGGAAGGCCCAAGGATAATGGTCCGGCAATTCTGCCCCGGCAGCGTCGGAACATCAACGGCAACCCCATTAATCCAGTCGCCCGCGATTATCCCAACGAGTTCATCCAGACCGGGATCTCCACCATCGACGGCCTCAATCCGCTGGTTCGCGGCCAGAAATTGCCGATTTTCTCCGGCGCCGGTCTTCCGCACGACGATATCGCCGCACAATTGGCCCGGCAGGCCACCGTGCTCGGCAAGGGCGAATCGTTTGCGGTGGTCTTTGCGGCGATGGGGATCACATTCGAAGCGGCGCAGTTTTTCATCGGCGACCTGACCAATACCGGGGCAATCGAACGAGCGGCATTGTTTATCAACCTGGCCGACGATCCGGCGATCGAACGAATCGCCACGCCGCGCGTGGCTTTGACGGCCGCGGAGTATCTGGCATTTGAAGAAAACATGCATGTCCTGGTCATCCTGAACGATATGACGAACTATTGTGAAGCCCTTCGAGAAATCAGCGCCGCCCGCAAGGAAGTTCCGGGTCGGCGGGGTTATCCTGGATATCTCTATACGGATCTGGCGTCGTTATATGAACGGGCCGGACGGATCAAGGACAAGACCGGTTCGATTACGATGGTGCCGGTTCTGACGATGCCCGAAGATGACAAAACCCATCCCGTTCCGGACCTGACCGGATATATTACCGAAGGCCAGATCCTCATGAGCCGAGGTCTGCATCGCAAAGGGATCGCACCGCCGGTGGATGTGCTGCCAAGCTTGTCGCGGCTCAAGGACAAAGGCATTGGCCAGGGCAAGACCCGCGACGATCACGCGGATCTGTACAATCAGTTGTATGCGGCATATGCCCGCGGCAAAGAGGCACAGGAACTGGCGACAATCCTCGGCGAGGCGGCCTTGTCGGAAGAGGACCAGAAATATATGGCCTATGCCAACGAGTTCGAATCGCGCTATATTTCACAAGGGTATTCCGAGAACCGTTCGGTCTTCGAAACCCTGGATCTGGGCTGGGATCTGCTCAGCCGATTTGAGGATTCGGAACTCAAACGGATGGATGCCAAGCGAATTGCACAATATATGCCGCGATTTCGTGAAAAACGGTCGCAGTCGCAGGGATAGAACCTGCCGTGCATTCGAAGATTGGAAATCGATCATGCTGCTAAATGTCAATGCAACCCGGATGGAACAGCTTCAGTTGCGTCGTCGGTTGGATTTGGCCCGGCGCGGCCATCGCTTGCTCAGCCAGAAGCGCGATGAGATCAGTCGCCGGCTGGTTCAGGTGGCAGCCGATATCAGACCGCTGCGCCGGCGCGTCGAGCAGGAGTTGCTGGAGACAACCCGTCGTTTCCTCATGGCGCGTGCGACCATGGAACCGGAAGATATGCGGGCGGCCCTGGCCATTCCGACGAAAAAATTTCAACTGGCCGTACAGTTTGCCGGTATAATGAGCGTCAAAGTCCCGCAACTGGTTAAAGAGATTGCCGGCGACATTGTCTGTTACGGATTTGCGACGACCAGTGGGGAATTGGATATCGCGTTGCGGGCGCTGGAACGCGCCTTCGACGGACTTCTCGAGTTGGCCGAGAAGGAAAAGCAGGCCATGCTGCTGGCGACCGAGTTGCAGAAAACCCGTCGCCGTGTCAATGTGCTGGAACATGTGCTCATCCCGAATGTCCAGGAGACAATCAAATACATCGCCGGCAAATTGGGCGAGGCCGAACGGGACAACGCCAGCCGACTGATGAAAATTGCCGAGATGATTCGTGCATAACGATGCCAAGTTAGGCGAGTGCGTCGAACCCTTGAGGATTCGATGTCGATGACAGATAAAACCAATGGCGGACCGTCCAAGTCGTTTATGACGGCCGGACCAACCCTGCATTACAGCCATACGAATGTCAATGGCTGTTGGGCGGCGTCGATCCTGATTTTCGCAGGCGTGTGCCTGTTCTGGACTTGGATGCATACCGGACAGATCGCCCTCGATCTGACCACTCTTCGCAGCCGGGACGCATGGCAACTGCATCCGTATATTATTCATCCCCTGAGCATCTACCAGTACCCCTGGCAAATCCTGATTCTGGG
>JAAYVQ010000195.1 GCA_012517095.1 Phycisphaerae bacterium
CTTTCGGCCAACTCGCCCGAGCGATGTTACCTGTGCAAGTCGCATCTGTTTGAGCGGATCTGGGAGATCGCGCGGACCGAGGAATTCGAGCAGGTGCTGTGCGGCAGCAATGCCGACGACCTGAGCGACTTTCGGCCGGGGAATCGGGCGATCGAGCAGTTCGGCGTGCGGTGTCCGCTGGTGGAGGCGGGGCTGTCGAAGGCGGAGATTCGCGAGCTGAGCCGGAGGATCGGGTTGCCGACGGCCGAACAGCCGGCCTCGCCGTGTTTGGCGTCGCGGATTCCATATGGATTGGAGATCACGCCCGAGCGGCTGGGGCAGATCGAGCAGGCGGAGGATTTTCTGCGGGGGCTGGGGTTTACGGAGTTTCGCGTGCGGCATCACGACACGATCGCGCGGATCGAGGCGCCGACGCGGGAGTTTGCGCGAATGACAGCGGAGCCGCTGCGCGGGCGGATCGTCGAACGGCTCAAAGGATTGGGATTTTCGTATGTGTGCTTAGACCTGCAGGGCTTTCGCAGCGGGGCAATGAACGAGACACTAAACGATGACGAGAAGAACCGGTATCGGTAATCGATTGAAAGGGGAACGGACATGAGAAAGAATTGTATTCGATACAGAATGGCGACTTATCGACTCACGATTTTGATTTCGGTTTTGATATTCCTTATGGGATCTTGCCTATATGCCGCGGAAAGTTCCTCTACCCAAAAAGACTTTTCCGCCGAGACACAGGAACAGAAGGACGCCCGAATGCAATGGTGGCGCGACGCCCGGTTTGGGATGTTCATCCACTGGGGCCTGTACGCAGTGCCCGCGGGCGAGTGGAAAGGCCGGACCGATCACGCCGAATGGATTCGCGAAACGGCGCAGATTCCGATCGACGAGTACGACAAGTTTGTCGGGCAGTTCAACCCGGTCAACTACAACCCCGATGAATGGGTGCGGCTGGCCAAAGAGGCCGGGATGAAATACATTGTCATCACCTCCAAGCACCACGATGGATTCTGCCTGTGGGATTCCAAGCAGACCGACTACGACATCATGAGCACGCCGTACAAGCAGGATATTCTCAGGAAGCTGGCGACCGCGTGCAGCCAACAAGGGATTCGGTTGTGCTTTTATCATTCGATCATGGACTGGCACCACCCGGACTATCTGCCGCGGCGGGGCTGGGAGGCGAAAACCCGCACGGCCGAGGGCGCGGAATTCCCGCGGTATATCGCGTACATGAAGAACCAGCTTGCCGAACTGGTCCACAATTTCGGCCCGCATGTCCTGTGGTTTGACGGCGAGTGGGAGAACACCTGGACGCACGAGATGGGACGCGACCTGTACGATTATGTCCGCGGCCTGGAGCCCGACATCATTATCAACAACCGCGTGGACAAAGGGCGGCAGGGCATGCAGGGGATGACGGGCAAGGGAGATTTTCGCGGCGACTTCGGCACGCCCGAACAGGAGATTCCGAACCGGGGGATTCCCGGCGTGGATTGGGAATCGTGCATGACGATGAACGACCACTGGGGCTGGAACAAGAACGACAAGAACTGGAA
>JAAYVQ010000023.1 GCA_012517095.1 Phycisphaerae bacterium
ACGCTCACCACGCCGGCAATCATCACCCAGCGGGTCCCGATCACCTGCTCCAGCGACGGCCGGGAAACCTCGGCCTGAGTTTGCGGTTGAGATTCTGTGTCCGCTTTCGTTTCCGGTTCTTTTGTAATGAATCCCGCGGTTGATGGGGTTGGCGTCTCGGAAGATATCTCATCCGAAGATTGGAGGAACTCTGCCGGTGCCGAAGGCGTTTCAATCCGCGGTGCCGGTTGGATGACCTTCGGCAATGGTGGCACCAGTTGTTCTCGAACAGTGGTTACTTGATCCACAAGGGATGTCACGGGATGTTCAATCGGCGGAGAACTGATCAGCGGTGGAACCATCGTTTGTCTTGGCGCCTCATAGGATCGCTGGGAGATTTTCGATAACGCCAGGATACTCAGGACCAAGGCGATCGGCCCGGAGACGATACACAAGATCACCAGCGGGATCAACAGGATAAGCAATTCGTCCATGCCCCATCCTTTCGCGTTGAATATGTCGTTAAAGACCCGATTGGACCCAGATCAATCTACCACAACATAATTGAATGGTCCAATACTCGAAAGCAGTGACGGATTCCAAAACGGTTGAAACGAAATGCACGAAACTGTACAAGACCGCCAATTTCAAAATACAAAAACTGTGCCAAAACGGGAATTTCGTAAATCATTGTAAAATAAAGGTTTGCAGGCGAGCCGTTCTTCTTCGCGGTGACGGGTTGTACAATAATTGTACGGCTGCCCGCGCATCGTGTATGTTGCGAATCTCCGAAAGGGTGTCGGACTGCCGCCAATCCAACAGGATCCTCTGGCGCAATCGGTGAATTTCACATTGCTGGAATCTGGATTAGGCCATCGCCTTTCCCATTACGGTTCGCATTTTCTCGATCCCCTGCTTGGCCACCATCATCGGGTCCTGCTCCCAGAACTGCCGGCTGAACAGCTCCAACGAAAACACCGGCTGGCAACCCCTCTCGTGCATGCCCTTGATGAGTGTGGACAACGGACAAATCCCGTCGCCGGGCATGACGCGATCCTTGTCGGCGATTTTGTCGCGCGGCATATCGGGGTAATCGTTCATATGGAAAATCTGCAACGCCGACGGTCCGATCGATTCCAAACCCGCGAAGTCCGACCCGCCCTTGTAGATATGGTAAAAATCGCCCAGTAATCCCGCCTTCGGATGCCCCGACTCGACGATCACATGCATGCACTGCCCCAGCCGATGCAGGTTCTTCGAATGACCCCACAGTTCCAGTTGCGGGATCACACCGATGGTGTCCCCGGCATCGAGAATCACCCGGTACCGCGCCGCCGCGGCATCCAGGTCCAGGCCGGATTTGTCTGTAGCGCCCACCGGTGGGGCGGCGATCCGCGTGCCGCCGATCTGCGCCACCAAGTCCATGTCGCGCTTCATCTGCTCGACGCCCTTGGCCCGCGCCGCTTCATCGTCCATGATCCATCCGACAAATCCGATCGCCCCCTCGACCTTCAATCCCGCGTCGGCGATTCGTTTTTTAAGGTCTGGAATCGAACCGCCCTTACTACGATAGTCTTCGATCTTGCGAATCCACGGTTCGATCCCGTCGTATCCGGCCTTGGCCGCGATCTCGACCTCCTCCGTGATCGGCAGATTTCTGCCCATGATCGTCGCGGTGTTGAAGCACAATCGAAATGGCCCTTTGCCCGCAGTCGCTTGGGCCCGCATACTGCCTGCCGTCGATAATAAAAATGCCCCCGCTGTCGCCGCCCCCGCTTTCAAAAATCCCCGCCGTGAAAGTTCCGAACACATCATTGGTTCTCCCATCGTCAATCGTTCCGATCCCATTCATTCGGCCGCACAGGCCGACATCGGCGATCATTGTACCGGTCCCGAATCGAAAATTCTATCCCTTCGCGGATTTCCCGCCACCCGAATGCGACTTTCAGAATTCCAATTTTTCGGTTGCATTCGTCCAAACCGATTATACCCTTAATCGGACCCGAAAACATCGGCCTGTTGTTCTCCGGTCCGGGTGCAATGGTAAAGAGTTTGCCGCCGACAGGGCATGGATTTCTTGAACCGTAACTTGTGTCCTTGTTATCTGGAATACGATTATGATTTACGCCTATCAGATTGAATCGTCGCGCCTCGTGGAGTGCGATAAGGAATCGGCCGCGATTCTCGTTTACCTTCAGCCCACCGAGGCCGAAAAAGAAGACCTCCTGCGGGTGTCCGGACTGGATCCGATGGATCTGGAATCCGTCTATGATCCCGACGAGGTGCCCCGCGTCGAAACTTTCGGGGACAGTACCCTGCTAATCTGGAAATGTCCGGACAACGCGGCCATCGTCGAACCCCCCGTTCAATTCAATGTCTCCTCACTCGGGATCGTGATCGGACGCGGTCGGGCGATCCTTATCGTTCCACGAGGGGCCTTTAACCTCGCAGGCCGGGATTTCAAGCAGGTCCTTTCCGTCGAAGACGGCGTCCTCCGCGTCCTCCTGCACTTTGTTCATCACTACCAGGCCCACCTTAAGGCCATCAAGATGATGTCGCAGGAGTTACAAGCCAAAATCGTCATGTCTTTGGAAAACCGTTATCTTCTCCAGATGTTTGCGTTGGGCGAAAGCTTGGTCTATTACCACAATGCTCTTGAGGCCAACCTGACGGTCCTGTCCAAACTCCGCGCCGCCCCAGACCGTCTCAAGCTCGCCGCCGAGCACCTGCCCATACTTGACGATGTCATCATCGAATACCAACAGGCCAGCAAACAGGCCTTTATTTATTCGACCGTTCTTTCGGGCCTCATGGACGCCCGCGGCACTATCGTCAACAACAACATGAATGTCCTGCTCAAGAATCTGACCATCATCAATGTCGTGTTTCTCCCGCTAAATCTTATCGCCAGCATCGGCGGCATGTCCGAATACAGTTCTATGACCAACGGCATCCCTTGGCCTCTTTCCTACGGCTTGTTTTCTCTGGCTATGGCCGTCTTGGGATGGGGTACTTGGTGGTGGCTCGGAAAGGTCATCGAACGCAACCAGCGACGCGTCGGACAGGCCAATCGTTGACTGCTGTTCAGTGCCGAAGCGTCTTTGTTTTCGGGAATTCGAGAAGGTATCCTTCATCCTGCCGGGCGCAAAATCAGGGGCGGCTCGTAAACCGCCCCTGATTGAGACCCAAAAAGTCACCTGTCCCTTACGGCTCATCAGATTCCCTGACTATCCCTCCGTTGGACAATCTTCTCCGCCTACGGTTCCAGAAATTGATCGTGTGTCTCGCTTTTCCGTTCGGGGAGCGCCTGCTTGGATAACAACAATGTGTGACTCAACCGTGCCAAATGATCCAATTGTGCGATGTCTTCATCGCCGGTCATTGCCCTTCCGATCGGTTGTTGTGCCGGATCCATTGCCGTTCCTCTTCGGGCCCGCTTTCTACCAGTATTATGCGCGGAATCTCCCGTTTACTCACGATTTTTCACGGAATTGGTACCCGACAACCACCGAGCTTGACGGGTGGATGTGGGGACATATGGAAAGGGATGATTTGTATGGGTACGGTATGCCGTATCCCTTTAGCGTGTCGGCTTTGCCCCGGCCGATTCATCAGGAGTGGATAAAAAGGCCGCGTTCATCCCATCCGGCAGGACTTACCCCCTCGTCTTCTTCAATAGCCACGCCATATTACCGGCCAGCACCTTCATGGTCCGCAGACCCTCTTCGTCCTCGCGTACTTCCCCCCGCTCTAACCCGAAACCCATATTCCAGTAAATCGAGCCCGGCACAATCATTTGCGACATCAGGAAAAAGGCGTTGATGGCATTGAAGACCGAACAGGCGCCACCTCGTCGCACCGCCACCACCGCGGCGCCGATCTTCCGCCGAAACAGGTCGTCGTTGGCCCGCGACACCAGCCCCGCCCGGTCGATCAACGCCTTCATTTCCGACGAGACATTGGCAAAATAGGTCGGAGAGGCCAGGATAATCCCGTCGGCGTCGATCATCTTCTCAATGCAGCCGTTCAGATCATCGTCGATCACGCATCGCTTGTCCCGATTGGTAAAACACCCGTAACAAGCCGTGCACCCGCGGATCTTCAAGCCCGCCAACTCGACCAGTTCGGTCTCGATCCCTTCCTTGTGCAGCTCGGTGAATACCTGCCGCACGAGGATATCCGTGTTGCCTTCCTTGCGAGGACTTCCGTTAAACGCGACGACTTTCATAGAATCTCCGTTTTCAATGGAATATTTTATCTCAGGACAACCGCGATTTGAAGTCTTCGTAGGTGAACCTTCGCTGGAGCTTGAATTCGCCCGCCTTGGGATCATAGAGCACGATATCCGGCAGGTTGATACCGTTGAACATGGTGTTCTTGACCATGGTGTAGTGAGCCATGTCGTAAAAGACCAGCTTATCCCCGACCTTCAGCGGCCGGTCGAACGAGTAATCGCCGATGATATCGCCGGCCAGGCAGGTTGGCCCGGCGAGGCGGTAAGTGTGCTTCAGCTTGCCCGGCTCATCGGTCCCCTCGATCCGCGGGCGATACGGCATCTCCAGAACATCCGGCATGTGGGCCGAGGCCGAGGTATCCAGAAGCGCGATATCCATCTCGTTGTGGACGATGTCCAGTACCGACGCGACGAGGAATCCGGTATTAAGCGCGATCGCCTCGCCGGGTTCCAGATACACGGCCACGCGGTAGCGGTCGATGAAGCTGGTAATCAGTCTGCACAAGAGATCGATATCGTAGTCAGGCCGGGTAATGTGGTGGCCGCCGCCGAAGTTGACCCACTTCATCCGCGGGATGAATCGCCCGAACTGCGGCTCGACGGCCGCCAGCGTCCGCTCCAAGGAATCGGCGTTCAGTTCGCACAGCGTATGAAAGTGCAGCCCGTCGATGCCGTCGAGCGCATCCGGCTCGAACTGCTCGATGGGGATCCCCAGCCGTGAGCCGGGTGCACAAGGGTCGTAGATCTTCGTTTTGACCTCCGAGTGTCGTGGGTTGATCCGCAGGCCGATCTGGACGGCCCGTCCGGCCGATTCGACGGCCGCTCGAAAGCGGCGAAGCTGGGCAAACGAGTTGAACACAACATGGTCGATGATCCTCAGGTACTCGGGCATCTCGTCGTCGCGATAGGCCGGGGCGCACAGATGGACCTCCTTGCGGAAGTATTCGGCCGCCAGCTTGGCCTCGTGTAAGCTGCTGGCCGCCGCCCCGTGCAGGTACCGGCTGCACAGCTCAAAGGTGCTCCATGCCGCAAAACCCTTCAGAGCGAGCAGAATCTTGCACCCCGTCCGGGCCTGCACCTCGGCCAGCACCTTGAGGTTCCCTTCCAAGAGCCCCAGATCAATCATATAACACGGCGTTGAAAGCCGCGATAAATCATAATTCAGCATGATTCAAATTTCTCACTACACATTTAAGGTTACAGACAGCTACAGCCGGGTGGCAGCCACGGATTTTCCGGATTTGGTTATCCGGAAAACCCGTGGATGATTTTTGCTCAAACAAACACCGGCCAATCAGATCGATCTATTCGCAAAGGCCCTTTTCCCGGTTCTTGCCATTCCAAAGCGCTGGAATAGTACCATTGTTCAGGATTCTCAGCCAGTCCTTTCCGAACCGGATTGTTATGGATGTAATGAATACTTTCCAGAAGCGTATCAATCTCTTTGATATTCCGATCATAACCCCCGCCTTTTTGCCAAAAGCGAAATGCACGATACCCTTGTCCTGTTGCCAAACGGGCAAGACCTGCGGGATTGTTTTTCTTCAGATAACCGATGGATCGCATGGCTACCGGTGTTTTGATTCGCTTGAGAATTTCCGAAATCGAATAACCCTGCCGCCTTGGATAAATCAGAAGGTGAACATGGTCGGGCATGATGACATTTCCCCACAGAGAAAACTCCAATTTTTGACGAGTAGCATTGATGGACTCAACAAGCCAATCGCATGTTCGTTTCGATGATAGAAACGGTTGATTATGAAAGCAACTGAAGGTCAGTTCATGAGCTTGATAAGGGATATTCAACCGGTGACAAGTCTTTCGGTGCGTTTGATTAGAATCCACTATCTCGCATACTCCTCTATTCATCCACCTCATCCCGGGAAAAAACCGGGATTCGGTGGCTGCCACCCGTCGATTTTCAACTTATATCGTCAGCCAAAGCAATGCCACATCGAGACTGCACAATGCTCCCAGTTTGCACACCCAGTCGATATCTACCGGTTCTGGTCCCGTGGCCTCGCGTCCATATTTAACCTCGGCACGCAACGCAGCATACACAGCAACCAGTTTGAGACAAGATACAAAAATCAGAATCACAATACCATGAGAATAATCCATGTGCCCGGCACAGAAAAACCCGGCGAACAGGAGGATCTGGTAAAAGGCTGCACCGTGAAAGGCCCGCAGGGCACGAATCTGACGATCATCCGAGGTTCCTTTGTCGGCCATGAAGAGCCAGTGATAGAATACGATCATCAGACCGTTGGCGGAAAACAGAATGATAAAGCCAATCGCCAGGGTGTACAACAAGGGAAATGCATGTTCGAACAGCCCGATCTCTTTGCTGCGGCTTTGCGCGGCGGCGTTGCGGAGATAGATCGGCAACACATAAAGCGTTCCGCAGATCAGGGAAGTCAGGATCGGGTATCGGGCTGTCCGGATATCGCGATATGGGGTATGCAGATAATCCCAATAAAAAGGGACCCCCACAAGGGATGATACCAACATTTTCCAAGGGGGAATATACATGTAGGATTCCACATGACCTTTACTTTTTTGTTAGCCACAGGAGGGTTAGGGCGATTGTTGAGAGCATAAATCCGACGCCGGTCTTCCAGAAGGTGTCGCCATTCGGATTTCCGATGAAAGCGGCCGAGACCAGAAATGCGATCAATCCCAAAACGAACCCCGCAATCTGCAAATATCGCATAATGCTTCTCCTGTGGAACCTTTCATGTCCTATTCCCTGCCATCCATCCACCTTGATCCAATCCTCCGGATTTGGATCTCGGTGGCTGCCACCCTGAAGTATTCCTTTCGATCCTACACCTCTCGGGGATTTCTTTACCCAAGGGACCTTTCGTCCGGGTGGCAGCCACGGATTTTCCGGAATCGGTTCCCGGAAAATCCGTGGATGATTCTTTTTCATACAAAAACAGGCCAGTCTGAACGATCTATCCTTAAAGGCCCTTTACCCGGGTCTTTCCATTCCAAGGCGCTGGAATAGTACCATTTTCCCGGATGATCCACCAGCCCTTTTCGGACTGGATTGTTATGAATGTAACGGATACTCTCAAGGAGAGTGTCTATTCGGTTGATATTCCGATCGTATCCTCCGCCTTTCTGCCAGAAACGATAGGGCCGATAGGTTTGGCCCGTCGCTAACCGAGCCAGATCGGCAGGATTGTTGTTTTTTACGTATCCGATGGCTCGTACGGCAACCGGCGTTTTGATCCGCTTGAGGATTTCTGAAATGGAATAGGCTTTCTGTCTCGGCCTGATCAGAAGATGAACATGATCCGGCATGAATACATAGCCCCATAATGAGAAATCCAACTTTTGACGGGCACTGTCAATGGATTCGAGGAGCCATTGACAGGTCCGGGGCGAAGACAGAAATTTCTGATTGTGAAAACAACTGAAAGTCAATTCATGAGCTTGATTGGGGGTATTTAGCCGACGACATGTTTTGCGATGAGATACGTTCGAGTCCACCTTTATCATCCGTTTTTTAGTTCATCCACCGAGTTCCAGAAAAACCCGGAACTCGGTGGCTGCCACCCATTACATGGCGTGCTCCTGAACCGGGTGGCAGCCACGGATTTACCGGAATCGGTTCCCCGGGAAATTCGTGGATGATCTTGAATAGCCGAACTTAGTTGTCGATCGTCTTGCCCTCGATAATCTTCCACGGCAGGCCGTGGAGGTTGAGTTTATCCATGAAGGGGTCGGGGTCGAACTGCTCCATGTTAAACACGCCCTCGCCGTGCCAGGTGCCCGTCATAATCATCATTGCCCCGATCATC
>JAAYVQ010000196.1 GCA_012517095.1 Phycisphaerae bacterium
GACCATCGACGATGTCCGCCGCTATCCTTTCCCTCGTGGCAACGACCCTACCCGCTTTGCCGGACTCCGCGCTGGGGCCGAAACACTCCAGGCCTCAGATTTTGCCGTCTGCACCGGAATCGGCGGGGTGATCTATGAATACGGCTGGTATCTCCGCGGCCTGGAACACTGGTTTATGGACATGATCGAAAATCCGGCCTTCTGTGAGGCCGTGTTGGATCGAATGTTGGAATTCTGGACTGAGTATTATACCGGCTTCATGGCCGAGGTCGGAAACTGCGTCGATGTCGTCATGATCGGCGACGATCTGGCCGGCCAGGATGGGCCGCTGTTTCGTCCCGATTTCTACCGCTCCGTCGTCAAGCCCCGACAGAAGGCCCTCGTCCGGCACATCAAAAAACTCACCTCCGCGAAGATCTGGTATCATACCTGCGGCGGCTGCGTCGAATACATCCCCGACCTGATCGACAACGGCGTCGATATTCTGAATCCCGTCCAGA
This sequence comes from Phycisphaerae bacterium, assembly GCA_012517095.1. Taxonomy (GTDB): domain Bacteria; phylum Planctomycetota; class Phycisphaerae; order Sedimentisphaerales; family Anaerohalosphaeraceae; genus FEN-1350. Next base: position 501 of record JAAYVQ010000196.1, read on the forward strand.
TTTCCGCCCGCGAAATGAATCCGGCCGACCTCAAACGCCGCTTCGGCGACCAGATCGTCTTCTGGGGCGGCGGTATCGACGCCCAGCATATTCTGCCGTTCGCCTCACCACAGAAAGTCCGCCAGCAGGTGCGCGAAAACCTCGCCGTCTTCAAGCCCAATGGCGGCTATGTCTTCAACAATGTCCACAATATCCAGGCCGGCGTGCCCGCCGAAAACATCGTCGCCCTCTTCGACGCCGCCTACGAATTCGGCCGTTACCAATAAGCTCTATTGATGATAACCCGGTTGCCGCTTGGCTTGCTCGATAAAGGCCAGCATGTTTTCCAACGGCACGTCGCCCTCCACGGCGTGGCCGGGAGCGAAGATATAGCCGCCGTCGCGGCCCAGATCCATGAGCCGCCTGGATTCGGCCCGAACCTGTTCGACTGTACCAAAGGGCAATAACCGCTGCGTTGAAAGTCCCCCGTGAAACACCAGCCGACCGCGGTACTTCTGAATCAGCGCCGCGGTATCCATAATCTCCGGTTGAAACGGATTGAAACAGTTCACGCCCGCCGCGATCAGGTCATCCAACAATTCGTCCACATCCCCGCAGGAATGAATCATCTGAAACTTTCCCGCCCCCCGCACCGCCCCATACATACGCTTCAGATGCGGCAAGATAAACCGTTCCCAGTGCGGTCTGCCCATGATCAACCCTTGTTGTTGGCCCCAGTCGTCGCCAAAATACACCGCGTCGATGTCATCCTGAACCGCCCGGCGGACCTGCGCGATATTATAATCCGCGATTGCCCCCAACAAATCATCGACAAAATCCGGGTGATCGAAAAAATCCATCATCAGGTTTTCCATTCCGCGCAGGGTCCAGGCCCGCTCAAAAAGGGAAAAACCAATGTAGAAAATCCGAAATCGGTCCGGCCATCGCGCGATTTTGTTCTCCGTGTCACAGTAGAATCGCTCGTCCAGCGGATCGGGCAACCGAAAATCCTTCAGCGTCGGTTCCGGTAGCACCAGCCCCTCGACGATCCCGATATCCTGATCGACTGTTCGGTTCCACACCACGCCGAAAACATCGCGATACCGTTCGTTGCCGATAGGTTCGAAAAATCCAATCGACGACCCCAGTTCCAGAACATGATTGTCGATCGCATCCTCGGCCGCTGCCTCGCCACCGTAATGCGCAACCAGTTGATCCCACGCCTTATGCGTGAACTGATAGTGCCAGGGCACATACGCAGGCCTTTGACCTGCATATACCTGCCGCACGACCTGTCTCTTGTTCAAGATCATTGGCGATCATCCGCCAAAATCCGGAAACCAAACTTAACTCAGAGGTCGGATCATTCCGTTTGAATCGACCTCGATCTTCAGAATCGCCGGTCGTTCACGAAAGGGCGCCCCCGGGTCGTTGCCAAAGAAGGTGGACCATATCTTGCCCCCGTTGTCCCGGAACAGAACATTGTGTCCGCCGTGCGGTATTGCCAGATACCGCGGTCCGTACGGGCCATAGATCGAATCCGCCGAGGCGGACATGCAGTGATACATTCCCGGCCGGCCGACAAAATCTGCGCAGATCAGATGATATCGCCCGTCGATCTTGAAGATCGACGCCGCCTCGAAGCCCACTTGTGCCGCATTCGAAGGCGCCAGCAGACGCGGTTCCTCCGCCAGGCCGCTCAGATCGTTTTTCAACCGAGCGATCTTGCCGTTCTGATAGACCAAATACACCGACCCGTCGGAATCCTCAAACAGCGACGCGTCGATCTCCGGAGTCAATGGACCCTCCGGTTTGATATCCGCATATGGCCCCTCCGGTTTTCCACTGGTGCTCTTGAGAATCCCCGTTCCGCCGCCCGGCCAGTTGACACAATAACTCAGGTACCAGTCTTTCTGGATGTAATGAATTTCCGGAGCCCAGATCGCCCGGTTGCCATCCTTAAACTCCTTCTGCCAGGTCCCGTCTTTGTCGATGCTCCAGACCAGGCCCATCTCCCGCCAGCTCTTCAAGTCCGGCGATTTCCACATGCGGATCCCCTCGTTGGTCTTCCACCAGGTTGGATAGCCCGTGGTCCCCGTCAGGTAGTACATCCCATCGGGACCAAGTTGGATCGAGGTATCCCGAACCGGATAATCGAACAGCGGTTTCAGATTCCCCGGTAATACAGCCGTTGACCCCGGTGTCTCTGTCGCAATCCCCACATCAATTCCCTGTCCGCCACCCGTCTGATGGCAATGGACCGCCAACACATTCTCGCCGGGTTTGAGGTTTTTCATCGCCTGTTCCGAAATCTCCACGCTGATATACGCCGTCGTAAATCCTCCGACCTTTGCCGCCAAAATCCCATTCAAATACATTTCGGCGTCTTCGTCGTGATACACCAGCAACTTGGGCACTCCAACGATTTTTTGCGGCCACTCAAAACTCCGCCGCATCCAGATATCTCCCGTCTTCCACTCGGTTCCCACACGGATTCCCGGCGTATTCGGAGATGCGAACGGCGCCGTCCCTTGTTTCCAACTCCGATCGTCAAACCCGATTTCAAACCATCGATCGCCGGGATTGTCCAGCGAAAACTTCCACGATACCGGCCTGGCCTGCGATGTCGCGACGATTTCCTTGATCATCGGCTGTGGCGGGAACGGAGCCCATTTCGTCACGCGGTTCTTGTCGCGGCTCGCCCATTTCTTCCACAGCGTGTCGTCCGTCAGCGCCTTCATGAATACCCCACCGACGACGGATCGCGCCTGGAAGCCAACCTGCTTGCCCTCGATCGTTTCGTACCAGTCCGTCATCGGATTCCGCTGTGGGACCTGATTGAGAAACGCGACGATCGGATCGACGATCGCGGCGAAATCCTCCGGCCGGGTTGCCATCGACGCCGTCCAGACTTTCCAGTCCAGCTTTGTGTACGCCTTGCGGCTGTCCAGCGGCAATCCAAACCGATTGAGTTTCGTACGGTAATACGCGATCTCCTTGTCAAACACCTCCTGCGGGAACAGATTGAGCCCCAGGACACGGTCCCAGACCAAGTTGTATTTCTGGCTCCAAGAAGTTCCCGGCCCGTTGAAGGTTAACCGGAAGTGATCGCCGTCGTCGGATTCTTTGATCCATCGCGCCGCCATTTCCTCGGCCAGCTTGCGATACTCCGCGCCCTGCGCCTTGTCGCCCTTCATTGTGCACAGCATGGACCAGGCCCCCAACCCTTCGATCGCTTTGGCCGACAGGTTCACATTGTGCGCCAGATGCCCTGCGAAATCGTCCGTACAAAGTTGATTCTCCGGGTCGAATCCCTTGGCCTTCAAATATTCAGCCCACTCGTTCAATTGCGGCCAGAACGGAAGCAGAAACTCCACATTCCCATCGAGCTTGGCCACCGCCGCCGCGAGCAACAGCATATTGCCGCTCTCTTCGACCGGCATTTGGTTTTCCTCCGTTCGTTCCCCGCCGCCATAGACCTGTCCGGTTGCATGCGGATACTGCCCCAGATCATGCGGGGCAAACGGGAACTTCCACCGCTCCGACGCCGCATACACCAGCACCGGCGCGATCGAGGCCTTGGCCAGGGTCGGGCTCAGCAGAAGATACTGCGGCGCCATCGGATAGAGAATATCCACCGTTCCGATGCACCCATTGCTGAAATTCTCCTTCGGAAACAGCATCGGGCTGCCCGCCGCATCCGCGCACAGCTTGTTGGCCGCGTGGCATTGCCGATAGGCCAGCGCGCAGATCGAGGCATAATTGGCCCCGCCGATTTGCGTCATGTCCGCCGTCAATTCCGTGTCGAAAGCGATGCAGCGTTTCTCCATCGCGTCGAACTGTCGCCACGCCGCCGTCAACATCTCGTCGAACTTCATTCCCTTCCGAGCCCAGTACGGCCGTAGCTTCTGGCCCATATAGTTGATGGAGTATTCGTCATCATACGCCAGGATAGCTCGTCGCCGCATCGGCCGGATTCCCACCTTTCCCAGGGGCATCGCTGTCGCCATCGTCGGCGTCTGATCCGCAACAGCCCGCGGCATCCGCTTGTCACCCTCAGGTAATTTTCCACTGGCCGTAAACTCCGCCGCGCAGGTCTCCTGCGATCCAATGGCCGTCAGGTTTCCCTCCTTCGATACACCCATAATCGCATATCCCCAATCGATCCGCAGATCGTCACCGCGCTTCTGCAAGACCGGCTGATCCTGGCTTCCGATCCGCATCACGCTCATCGGCCCGACCGTGCCCTCAGACCAGATCACCTTCTGACCCGGTTCATTGACCGCCAGTTCGCTGCTGGCACTCAGATACAGCGCAACCTCATGCTCTTTTCCGTCCGCCGATACCACCTCCCAGACCACATAAGTCACCGAGCGCGACAATACATCCAGATCCTCCGGCAGGGCGGGGGTCATGAAAGTCAGCGTCACCTTCGTCTCCGTGTTGGCAAACTCATACACCGTCCGTGTCGGCCAGACCGTCAGCGTTTTCTGCTCCATCGGCTCGACGGCCTTGGGCTGGTCGCCCATCACGCGATAGGTCTTGCCATCGATTCGGACCAATCCGGTCAGTGCCTGCCGTTTACCCGTCCAGTGCGTCGTCTCGCGGTCCGTCAACCGGTCCGCGCCCGACCACACGCTGAAATACGGATCGCACGCCACCAGCGGAACCGACGGGGGCCGGATCGCCGCGGGCTTGACCTCCGCCGCCTTCGTCGTCGAACACCCCGTCCCCATTCCCGCCAAAACCATTCCCGCCAATATCCAAATGAACTTTCGTTTTGTCATTGTATCTTCCTTTCGCTTTGCCTTGTCTTCGCGACGAATCAAAGTCGTTTCCAGAGCCGAATTCATCGGGAGTAGATACCATCGAGGTGTTTCCTTCGTTCTTTTTGAATCCTCGCGGAGAATCGTGATACCATCCCGATGAAAGCTTCTTCATTTTAGCTCCATCCGTAAACTATTCAACCAATTCTCTTGTTATCATTCCAACGAAGGAGAGAATCCGAATCGAACCGCGGGGGGCGGAGGGTAGAACCCCGGCTTTACAATTTTGAATTTTCTGTTGGTCTCTTGCCAATTCCATGCCGATAATTATGCTGGTTGGAAAAGATATGGACTCAGCGAAGGAATGCCCTATGAAAAGTCGTCCGCGTCTTATCGCCGTCGTGTTTATTCTGTTTGTCGTCGTCGGAAGTATCGCCATTCAAGGCAAACGGCTCCTCGAAGATCGTACCGCCGCGGTTGTCTATGCGCCCAATCGTACCCTCGATGATCTGGCCCAGGCCAACGGAGTCTTGCCGAGTGAACTCAAATATTGTCTCCGCTATGAGATGCCCAAGGCCGATTCGGTCAATGTCTTCCAGTTTGCCGACAAATCCGGCGTTTCGGAAACCGACTTCCGCCGTGCAATCGTTCGCGCCCGCGAGGACGATAATCCCTGGCGCTTCGTCATCCGGTTTCTCCTCTGGTCCATTCTGCTGGCTGCCGCGACTCTCTGGGTTATGCGCCGACACAATGCCGCCACAATCCGCCGCTGGATTCTGGTCGGGGTTTGGTTTCTCTTCGGCGCATGGCTCGGCGTCGTCCCCAATCCGCTGGACTCCTTCGTCGCCGTTTTCCAATGGCTTGCCGACCGGCAGGGCAGTCCCATCCTGATGGTTGGTTCGGTGGTCTTGATGGCCGTCCTCTCCGTCTGGGGTGCCAAACTCCTGTGCGGCTGGGGCTGCCCATTCGGTGCCCTGCAGGAAATGCTCTTTTATTTCCGCGTCCTTCCCCGTAAATACGATTTCCATTTTCCCTTCTGGTTGTCGCTCGTCATCCGCGTTCTGGTTCTGGCCGCCTTTCTGACGATTCTCTTCGGCGGCTGGACCGTCTGGGGCCTGTCGAATCTCTATGAGCCGGTCAATGGCTTTAAGGTTTTTCGTTTCCCGCAGTTGACCAAGCCCATCCTCTATTCCCTGGCGATCTTCGGTGTCCTGAGTATTTTGATGTTCCGTCCATTTTGCCAACTCGTCTGTCCTTTTGGTCTGCTGGCATGGTTGTTGGAGAAAGTTTCCGTCTACCGTATCCACATCGATCCCAAACGCTGTACCCATTGCCTCAAATGCGTCCGTGCCTGTCCTACCCAGGCCATGAAACGCATCTACGACAAGAAAACCCTTCTTCCCCCCGATTGCTGGTCCTGCGGCGAATGTATCGAATCGTGTTCTGCCCGCGCGATCTCCTATAAAATCTCGCCATAGGAAACTCTCGCCGCCCGTTCAGATCGATCCCCTCCTGGCCGTCTCGGAAAAGATTGCATTATGTCTGCAACAGGGATACAATGTTCGCATGAATAGGATTGATTCGTTTTTCGGAAGGGATTCTGTGCGGTGAAGTTCACGGAGTTGAACTTGAAACCCGACCTGCTGGCCGGGTTGGAAGCGATCGGATATGCCGAGTTGACGGAAGTGCAGGAAAAAACCTTTCCGCACATCCTTTCCGGCCGCGACCTCTTCGCCCGCGCCGAGACCGGCTCCGGCAAAACGGCCGCCTGTGCCGTTCCTTTAGTCCAGACCGTGGATCCCGCCAACCCCGCCGTCCAAGCCCTGATCCTCGTTCCCACGCGGGAACTGGCCCTCCAATATGTCGCGGAAATCTCGTCGATCGCCAAGAAAACTCCCGTTGCCGCTTTTGCCGTCTATGGGGGCTTTGCGATGGATATCCAGGTCAGCAAGCTCACGCACGGCTGCCAGATCCTCGTCGCCACCCCCGGCCGGCTTATCGACCTGCTCTACAACAGCCCCTTGAGCTTGGGCCAGGTTCGTACCTTCGTCCTCGACGAGGCCGATGTCATGCTCGATATGGGATTTCTTGATGATGTCGAATTTGTCGTCGCCTGTCTGGTTCACGATCACCAGACCCTCATGTTCAGCGCGACCCTGCCCGATACGATCCGCAAGCTCGTCGCCCGCTACCTGAAAGATCCGGTTATTGTCGAGCTCAATATCCGTCAATTGGCGCCAACCAACCTGCGACACTCCTTTCTGCAGGTCGAACCCCGTCATCGCCTCGAGCGTTTGCTGGCTCATTTCAACGAAACCAAACCCAACCAGGCCATCCTCTTCTGCAATTCCCGTACGAATGCCGAGTCGCTCTTTCGCCACCTTCGCGACGAACTGGAATCCGTCGAACTGATCCACGGCGGCATGGAGCAGAACAAACGAACCTCGCTGTTCCGGAGATTCCGACGCAAAGAAATCCGTTTTATGGTCGCCACCGATGTCGCCGGTCGCGGCCTGGACTTCGAGCATGTGGACCTCGTCGTCAACTACGATTTCCCGACGACCACCGAGGCCTACAC
>JAAYVQ010000197.1 GCA_012517095.1 Phycisphaerae bacterium
TATATTAGAACCCTGAATCTGCGCTTCTTGGATGTTTTCCGGAGATTTGGCATCACGATTTCCCCACAGGATGCTGTTGGCCACGTGTAGCGATGCGTAATTCGTATCGACTGTAATTCCTCCTCCCCCATTACCCCCTCCAATGCATTTTGCGACATTTTCAATCATCGAACAATGAAGTACATTTACAGAAGATGGTTCAAGCTCCTTTCCTCCTATATGAATCGCTCCGCCCGAATGATCCGCATTATTTCCTACGATAATGCAATTGACGATTTGTGCGTTTCCTTTCCAAACTCGAATACCTCCGCCGTCATAGGCGATATTCCCTTGAATCATACAATTTTGAATGACTGGATCTGGTACAATTACAGTATCACCTTTTCCAATCCAAATACCGCCGCCTCTTCCGACCCCCTCGCCATTCATGTCAATTTTCACTGCGGAATTGTTTTCAATCAGACATGATTCAACAGATGGACTACATCCCTCGATGTGAATTCCGCCCCCATCATTTTCTTCCGCTGTATTATGGTAAATGTGGCAATTTTGGATAAGGACATTTGAGTTGTAACATTTAATCCCTCCGCCGCCGCTCGCAGAAGGAATAATTCTTGAAGTATTTTCTGTAATTTCGCAATCTTCCACAATGGGATTAACCGACCCGAAATTTCCAAAGAAACCGATTCCGCCGCCTTCGTCTGCCGTGCAATTTCGAATCCCGCATCTCCGGATCATCGGACTGGAGTTATGGCATAATATACCTCCACCTAAAGAATCGGACTGACCCTCGATACCGGAGGGCGCACAACCGTTGATAATCGTCAATCCATCGACAATCGAATCATTGGTTTCATTGGTATTGAAAAGAAACCCCCGATGTCGATTTTCCGTCGCTCCCTGGCAATTAATCACCGTCGCGGCGACCACATCGGGATTGGTCGGATCAATACTTTGAACGGTAATTTTCCTCCCTCCAAAGGTCAAATCCCGGTTCCCGTCATCGGTATAGATTCCCGGCATCACGACCACAACATCGCCATCCTCGGAAGCATTAATCGCCGCCTGGATCGTCGAATATCCTCCCGGTTCGACAAATAACAGATTGGCGGCGGAAAATTCGTCGGCGCCGATATCCACACATCCATTGATACATCGATTGTCCCCGTCGATATCCTTTTCCCCGGATTCATATATCCCCCCGTCATTATTTCCGTGATTTATACAATAAGAAGGTATCTGAAGATGATAATCTGAGCCGAGGTTAGGATTACGATGATGGATATGCGCGGTGGTGTATTCGGTAATTTCATTTATATTGAGATTTTGAACACAACTATAGCTCACACTTGGCGAATTGAACAAATCGTCACGATTACCCCAGAGAATACAATTGATAATCGATCCGGAACAATTCAGCAGGCCACCCGCCACGGGCGCCAAGTTATCCACAATCGTACAGTTTCGAATCTTCGCCGTACAGTCGGCCAGGCCGCCGCCGCTTTGGGCCGTGTTAGCCGCAACGATGCAATTCAGAATCGACGAGCCATCGGGCTCATTCGTCCCGCAAACGGCCAGACCGCCGCCCCCCACCGCCGAGTTCCCGCGGATCAGGCACCGCGAAATCGTCCCATCGACATCCCAGATTCCTCCGCCGGATAATATACCCTGATTGTTTTCGACCACGCACTGGCTGATCGTCGCGGCCGTGCCGAACCCCCGAATTCCGCTACCTCCCCCGGCCAGTTCCCGAATTTCCACGGCCGTCAGAGCCCTGCGATATATTCGAACATCATCAATCTGACCCGTATAACAATTGCCGGTCTCATTGGCCCCAATCCGAACCGACGCGACCGCCCCCGTGTTGATCGTTCCGGCCGTCATCGTTGTACCCGTTTCGAGTACCCCATTGATATACAGCAGGATGTCGTCGGTATTGTTCCCGCCTTCCGGCAGCACCGCCGCCACATGAACCCACCGGCCTGTATTGATTGTCGTCACGCTATCCACCACCGGACCGCCCGCGGCCACCACGCGCAGTTTCCCGGTGTTACTGACCCGCATATCCCACAAGCCCCCCGTCACATCCTTGTTGCCCCAATACACGATCGGCGCAACCGTATCCGTCGTCTTGATCCAGGCCGCAGTCGTTCGGGCCTTCGAGCCGGAAATCCCTTTGTAATTCGTCACGGCGACATAGTCGTCGGTCCCGTCAAACTCCAGCGAATTGCCGGATACACCGCTCACCCAATCCGAATTCCCATCCATATTCTGTAACGATCCGGACAAACTGTGGGGACCACTATCTGAGGCGGAAATTCCACTGATTTCATCCAGCCTCCAATAAGCATCCGGAGCCGAGAAAGCGGACAATGCCTTGATTTCCTCGGCCGTCAGGGCGCTGTTATAGATTCGGACATCGTCAATCCGACCGACAAAGAAGCCCGTCAGCAGTTCATCCAGAACCTTGTACCTCGCTCCGATTAAAACGGGATTTGAGTTGCCGGTATCAACCGTTTGGGTGGGATAGTAATCGGTCGATAACGATTCGACGACACCGTCCACATACAATGTGATTTCGTTGACCTGTAGCGTGGATCCGGCATCGCTCCCATCGGCCGCAGTCACCGCCACATGGTGCCACCTACCGTCTCTGAGGTCAGTAGTACCGATCCGATAAGCACCTCGGACCAGAATATCCAATTTGCCATTGGACAAATACAGACTCCATCCGGATCCTGCAGCCGAAGAGGGTCCTTTGTCGCCCCATGACAGGATGGCCACATCCGTAGAACTCGTAGAGGTTTGAATCCAGGCCGTACAGGTTCGGGGATTGCCTCCTGTTACGCCCGCATAATCGGTGACGGTGACATATTCATCCGTCCCCCCAAACTCCAGGCAATTCCCAAATACACCCGTAGCCCAATCGCCGGATTCCATGCTGTTCAGGATTCCGGAATGATTATTCCCCGACGAATCACTGATCGTATCTCCGTCCCCCTCGTCCAGTTTCCAATGAGCGGCCGATGGATTCGGGCTCGTAACGACGAATGCCCTGATCTCCCCGGCCGAAAGAGCCCGACGATAGATCCGAACATCGTCGATTTTCCCCGTATAGGAATGGCCCGTCTCGTTGGTCCCGATCCGTACCGTAGCGACCGCTCCCGTATTGATCGCCCCGGCCGTCACTGTCATATTCGTCTCCAATACCCCGTTGATGTACAACTGGATATCGCCGGCATCGACTCCACCCTCCGGCAGGACCGCTGCCACATGGACCCATTGGCCCGTATTGATTGTCGTCAAACTATCCACCACCGGTCCGCCACTGGCCAGTAATCGCAGTTTTCCGGTATTACTGACTCGCATATCCCACATTCCACCGGTCGTATTCTTGTCACCCCAATACACGATCGGCTCAACGGTTCCCGTCGTTTTGATCCACGCCATACAGGTTCTCGCCTGTCGCCCCGGAATCCCCGTATAGCCGCCGATGGAGACAAAATCCCCTGCTCCGTTCAGCGACAATGCTCCCCCGCCGACAATATGCCCACCCGAATCCGTCACAATCGCGGCATTCCCATTGAACGAACCGTGGTGTCCCCCTGTGACATCCTCGGCATTGGAATCAAACGACCAGTGAGCCATCAATTGCTCGGTGTCCGAACCCCCTCCACGGACCGTGATCCCTCGGAGCATGGCTGACGAGGTTTCCGCACCGGAAAAAGAAACCACCGCCCCGGTTCCATGTCCATCAATCACTGTGTAGGGCCAGGATTCGGGATTTTCCGGCTCGCAACTTTGTATCGTAATACTCTTTCCACGATAGTTGATATTCTCGGAATAAATCCCTGGCGCCACTTCGACGATGTCTCCATTACCGGCACAGTCAATGGCCGTCTGGATCCGATGGAAAGCGGTGCCGCTCGTCATTCCATTGTTGGTTACATCATTCCCATATGGAGAAACATACCAAGTATTCGATGTACCGCTCACCGTCACAGTACAAGAGTACGCCGTCGTGGACCAAAGACCCGTACTGTCCTGGACCATTAATGTTACCGTAAATTCTCCTTGGGAGTTGAACTTACAGTAGGTCTGGCTCAAATCATATCCCTTGATCATTACCGCCTCTGGGGGAAAAGTCCACGCATACGCGACAATCGTCTGCCCATAATCCGGATCGAAGGATCCACTGCCGTTAAAAAATGCGGTTTGTCCTACCGTAACTGTCTGACTCATCGGAGAAACGACGGCGATCGGAGAATTATTGGTGGCCTCCGATACCCCACTCCAGCTTATTACGCAAAGAATTCCGAACAGGATTTTGTTGGTCTGTGTCTTCATGGTTGTCCTCCTTTTATCAGTTGCCGGATTCACGGAGCCAGTTTGTCACCGCTTTCGCCGCAGGACAGTTCGGATCGGCTACCAGAACCGCTTGATACGCCGCCGCCGTCTGCAGATCTGCAGCCCTGACCTCAATCAACCCCGCTTGTTTAAGCTGTTGATACCGATACCCCACCATAAACTGACTGTGCCAAGCCAGCTTGAAATCCGGCCACCGTTCGGCCACATATTGGTAGTTAGTTCTTGTTGCGGAAAGACATAAACACAATCCGGAAATAGCCATCCGGTCATGAATGGGATCGATTCTATCTTTTATACTCCGCAGGTTTTCACTTTTCGCTCTTTTACAAGTCCAAAATCCCGTTTTCGGAACA
>JAAYVQ010000198.1 GCA_012517095.1 Phycisphaerae bacterium
ATGCGGTTCCACCCCCCAGAAATTCGTCGTCATCCACGGCGTTGTATTCGTTGAGAATCACGGAAGCCCCAAACAAATTTCCGGCAAATAAAAGGAAACCCCAAACAATCGAAGAATATTTCGATTTCATCATGTATTCCTTTCCGTCGGTTATTATTTCGGACATTATTAATCTGTATATCTACTCGGTCATCCAATCAGGAATCCAATCGATGACATCCGATAAACTCACGGATCCATCGCCGGTCAAATCCGCGCCGTTACAGGCGAAACATTGGCTCCTGAGCCACTGGGACGAGATTACCGCCAGATCCTCCAGATCCACCCATCCATCGCCGGTCAGATCCGCCCTGGCCGAGAACCTGAAATGGTAGATCGGTTGGCCCCATCCTTCGCTGAGCGTAAAATACTCCTGTCCGGTAGGATCAAATCCGATCGCCTCACCCTGGTTTTCATACGGCGGCAACGGAATCTCACAGGCAGGCCCGGCCATGGCTTCGGCGACCGTTTGTCCCTCGTTGCGTTGCCACAAGTAGGCCGTCCAAGACCCCCGAAGCGCGATTTTCCCCCCGCTGGCCGATATGTCGCCTCCCGTGGCGCCCCGAAAATTTTCGTTGTCCGGAACTTGCCAGGTTAAGTCTACTAACGCGACCAACTGGAGAGTGTTCTTTCGCTCCGTGGATTGTGGATAAGGCGATCGATAAATTTCGGTGGGTTGTCGAAGTTTGGTCGCCAGGTACAGGTCACCGTTGGTATCCACCATAAGAGCTTCACAGTCTCGCGACCCCTCCGGAAAATCGACCTTGATCCGATCCACCTCGGTCAGGAGATACTCCTGAGGAGGTTGATTCGGATCGACCGTGGGTTCGGCCACGCGATAGATGTCAAGGGTGGCATATTCCTCGTCATTGTCCCCGATGTTTCCGACATACAGGTAATCCACTCCGTTTGCCGGTCCGGGTCCGATGGCGATGTCCTCATAATCCCGGTCGTTGACATCATACAGCTCATAAATCCCCAGCAGTCGCCCGTCCGGCCGGATTGCATAGACGCAGGCCCGACCTCCCTTGTCATTGTGTACCCAGATCACCCCTGGGTTTTTCCGGCTGATGGCCAGACCCGAGATCTCGTCCAGTTCATCATACTGGACCCAGCCGGTCAGAATAGGGGATTGAACGGAGCACGACTGGCCGGATACGGGATTTTGTACTCCGAAGAAGAGAATCATTCCATAAACCAAACCGATATACCGTAAACAAAATGACATAAACAATCTCTCCGTACGATGCCGATGAAATTGGCAACTCATGTGGGCGTCATGCCCTTTGATTGATTCCGATTTCAGGACTTGCTGGAAAACAATAACGAAATTTCCGCCGGTTATGAACCGGCCAGGGATTGCCTGGGAGTCTGGGAAACAGCCGAAACCCCGGATTCTTTTCCGGCCGCTTCATCCACCCTCCACATTCCATCCGGCTGGATCTGCATGATGCCGGTATCGCTGTAAAATTCCAGTTGAGCGATCGCATAATCGGTCACCGCATCGGCCGCCTCATTGCGAGCGTCATAGGCGTCTTTCTGGGCCCGAAGCACATCTCGCGTGTTAGCGCGAGCGTATTGCAGAAGCGTCAGGGTGTTTTCCAGTCGCTTGTCGGCCTTGTCACGGGCCTGCGTCTGGAGGGCGTAGCGGTCGTGCGCTTCTTGTAACTTTCGCAAGGCGGCCCGGACTTCCTGGCTCACCGTGTTTCGCCGTTCATCCAGCATCCATTTGGCTTGTTCCAGCATCATCAGAGCGCGGCGGTATTCCGTTTTTTCAATCGTCCGATCCAACCCGATGTCCAGCGTCGGCGTGATTCCCCCGGTATAGACCGATGTATATGTATTATCCGTGTTCCGTTGCTGATTCACAGTGCCGACCAGGTTCAATTCCGCTCGCGTCAGATCACCCGCAACGCGCGCCCTTCGCTCCGATTGAATAACGGCATCGAACGCATTGGCCACATCCGGCCGCAGAGACATGGCGGTATCAATGGCTTGTTCTTCCGTAAAATCCAGCGGGACCGGGACCATTTTTGCAAAAGCGAGAAACTCATTCCGGTCCAGTTTACACTCCACTTGTGGCGGAAAACCGATGAACAGTTTGAATTCATCCAGTAACTGTTCATAATCGCTCTTGGCCAGAATCCAGGCGTCCCGGGCGAGGATCTGTTCCTGTTCGATCTCTTCGACCTCATGGATGGCAACCCGTCCGACCTCTGCCAGGTCTTTGGCCCTGGCATAGATCCTGTCCATCCGGTTGAGATTTTCCTCGGCGATCAGCATGTTTTCGTGCAATTCGAGAACTGAATAATATTGCGTAAGAACCTGGACTACGAAATCCTGACGAAACCGGTTGAAGAATCGCACCTGGTTGAGCAGATTATCTTCGGCCACCGTGAGTTGTTCAAGGGCTACCTCGCGTCCGGCTCCCCGAAGAAGAGGCAACGATACCGTCGCGCTGAAGAGCCGCGATATTCCGCTGGGTATATTTCCCGTCGCCAAATCTCCTCCCCCCGATAACATTTCGACCCAGGATTCGCTGATCGAGGCGCTGATATACCCTCCGGAGGCCAGCAACTGGTTGAATCCCAGTGTTCCGCCGGAACTCAGACTGGAATTGTCTTCCGTCTCCGTATATGTCACCGAAGGAAGCCCGAAGGGGTTGGGTTCATAGAGATGTTTGGCCAATCGTAAATCCAGCGCGACAGCGAAAAGGTTGTCTTTTTCAAGCTGGTAAATCGGGCTGTTCGCCGTGGCGATGATCATCGCTTCGGGGATTGTCAGGATACCATCGGAACCTATAACCTGTTCCGGAATGACGGTTGGTTCGGCTCCTTCCGAGTCCCGTTGCTTATAGTTGGCTTTAATCCCGAACTTCTCGTCCCATTTCTTCTCGATAGCCGAATAGGCAAATTGATCTATTTCGGCTTTATGTTGTTCAAGGTTATTCTGGCAGGATGTCAAAGCCAGAATCATCGAGCCGAAAAGACCGATGGCGATTGTTCGAAAGTATCGATCCCTTTGAATCATGATCGGTTCTCGAGTCTGTCTCGAAGGAATCAGAATCCCTGCACCAGCAGAGTCTCTCCCGATGAGAGTTTCATTTCCGGCGGCACCTTGATTAAAACCGGAAGCCCCCATTCCGGCAGTGTCGGGTTCAGCCACAACCGCTGCGTGACCTGTTCGATCGCCGGTCCGAGGCGAGTGACCTGTGATTCTACAATTTGGGTTGGTTTATGATTTCGAACGAGCTTGACCTTCATTCCCGGTTGCACCAGGTTCATCTGGTTCTCGGGAACATAGGCCAGAATTTCCTGCGGCGATGCCTCAGCAATGATCAGGATTGGGTCGCCTTCCGCCACGACCTCTCCCGGCTTGCGAACGATCCCTTCACCGGGCCGTCGAAGGACCACATCGTTGGCGTTACCCTGGATCTGGATGACCACGCCGTCGGAGGGAGACTTCAACACCAGCAGATCGCATTGGGCCGACAATTCCTGAATCAATCCTTCCTGCACGGCGATGGCCTTGTGGAGAAGTTCAAGCTGGTGATCGGCAATGGCCGGCGGATTGGGTTGGGTTTTCAAAAATTCATTGAGTCGTTGTTCGGCAACTTTCAAGTCCGTTTGGGCCTGAGCGACGAGGGCCTCGTTTTCGCGGATCTTGACGACATAGGAATCATGCAACGCCTTGGCTTTCTGAAGCTCATACGGCTCGACGGCTTTCTTGTCCACCAGCTCCTGAAGGCACTTAACCTCGAATTCGGCGTCATGCATCAGGACGCGATCGGTTTCGATCAACCCTTTGACTTCCAGAATCCGAAGCCGCACGGCCTCGACATCCGTGAAAAACCGACGACGGGTCTCCGTCCAATCCGTTTGGAGCTGATCCTGTCGAAGCGACAGGTCGTCCAGAGTCGTTTGCATCTCGGATTTCAGACGCTCGATCTCTCTTTGGAAAGTCGTCATCTGGGTGCGCAACACCGAATCGTCCAGTGTCGCCACCGTCTGTCCGCGGGTGACGGGTTCAAATAAGTCCACCGATACGGTCTTCAGTTGAGCCGTGATGGGTGCGGTGATTTGCCAGACCTTTCCCTGGGCGATTCCGACCACCTCAAATTGATAAGAACGATCGACGAATAGCGCGATCACAACAGCCAGGGCGCCGACCCAGACGAGCGTCGGCAAAAACCGAATCGGCATTCGTCCCCAGCGACATGAGCGTGTAGGTTGGGCCATCATTCCATTAGACCTCCAGCAGTTGCTCCTGCATCGTCAAGCTGATGTTGCGAATCCCTTCGACGCGTCCCAACTCCGAGAGCATCGACTCGTTTTGGGAGGTATTCTTGATCATCACCTGATAGGAATATTCCACCGCGGCCGTGCCGAAGTCGGTGTCCTGGGCGCTGATCAGATTGGAATAATTGCAAAAGCGCTTCAGGATTCCCGGAACGGGATGATCCGGACCGATATGCCGGTCCAAACTGAAACGCAGGAAGCCGTTATGCGGCTGGTGAGTCCCAAAGTCGGAATAATACAAGTACAGGATCACCAGGCAAATGACGATCGTACCGAGGATCGCCAGTTCAAAGCGCATGGACCCGCAGGCCATCCCGATTACCAGCGCGCAGAAAATAAACGCGATGTCGCGTGTGTCCTTGATCATGTTCCGAAAACGAATGATCGACAGCGCCCCCATCAGACCCACCGCCGTAACGAAACTGCCGGCGATTGTGGACATGACCATGGAGACGATCACGGTCATCAGGATCAGGGACTGCACGAACGATTTCGAGTACGACAATCCGCTGTGCGTATAGAAGTACGCCCAGGCCAGCAACTGTCCCAGGACAAACGCCAACAACAGCGAGATCAAGGTTGTCTGCAAATTAAAGACCTCACCCGGCGCTGAACTGGAATGAATAATTTGTAAAATTCGATCCATATTCGCTCTTTACGCAAATCGTTGCAGGATTTGAAGATTCC
Source organism: Phycisphaerae bacterium (assembly GCA_012517095.1). GTDB lineage: Bacteria > Planctomycetota > Phycisphaerae > Sedimentisphaerales > Anaerohalosphaeraceae > FEN-1350. The sequence goes on from JAAYVQ010000198.1 coordinate 5,025, forward strand.
GCGGTCCGCCAAATCCGGTTAACATAGACTGCTGCACGCTCGAACAATACTTCGACATCGCCGAAACCTTCAGGTCAAACGCCCGAACCAATTCGCTCAGCCACGCCGGATACCGCGCCGTAAACTTAATTTCCAATATCGTAAAATCCAGGGGTATCGGCATCCAGCCCGACCCGCCGAGCCGAACCCGCGGTTCCTCAGTCACGCAATAACTCAACTGTCGGTCGAAGGTCACCCGTACCCGGCAATCGCCGTCGCCTTCAAAGGCCTGACGCATATACCGAACCAGGACCATCGGCCTGGCGTTGAGATATTTTACATACAATTGAAATTGACGCAAGGCCTTCATGTCGGTTTGAAATTTTTGCGGGGGAAGCTCATGACCGGCAAGAATCATCGGCACATGGTGGTGCATCCCGCGTGCGCGGCTCTTGAGGATCACGCGTTCAATACGCCGTTTGATTTCAAAAAAGATCGGCGTGTCGGGTTTGTCGCTATACCCGCGAACCCGAAGTTTGAAACGGTTTTTCTTGCCTTCGAGGGTTTCCTTCGCCAGCGTCAGTTGGTCCGAATCCAGATACAAGCTGGTGATGGGATATTCCCCGTTCGGTCGCAACTGGGCGTACTTGTCCAGGGGAATCATCGGCTTGATGTACGCCGCGATCGCACGAGCGGTGGTTTCCTGGATGCGGTACTTCAGCTCGTACCGGCATGCCATCAGCGTATCACCCTTGGGTTTCGTGACGGGACTGGCCGGGGTCGGCGCTGCCGCTGCGGGCAAGGGCTCCGCGGCCGCAACCTGTGCGTGAACTGCGGCTTCGGCCGTGATCGCAGAATCGGCGGCCGTTTCCGACAGAGTTTCCGCATTCGAATCCGTCATCGACGGATCCAATGGCAAGATCCCCTGGAGGGGATTTTCGGATTCGTTGGTATTCTTGGATACCATTTCAGTTGTATCTACTTGTCATGATTAGAGTTATAAACCTGAACAACCGCCACTAATCCGAAATCTGATACCTTACATTCCTAATTATTTGAGTAAAAAACACATACAATCGTTACACAATTTTAACGATTCAGGTCAGATTCTATTGCCACGAAATGAAAAGTGTTCATATCTGGTCGCCCAGCAAATTGTTTCTTGAATGCTTTACCACCCCGGTAACTATTTTAAAATTCCGTCGGATTCCCGGCCGGAACGACCCCCGATTCAGAAGAATGTCAACAATGAATTTCGACCATGAGGGTATTATACCAAAAACAGGGCGCAGAGTCAATCAAATCCGGGGCCGCAATTGATCAAATCAACGAAGTGGAGACGGCAATGGTCCGATAATCAACTGTGGGAATCGGATGAGAAAAAAAGTGATCCAGGCCGGCGTTGGGCGGGTCCGGCCTGGATCGGGCGGAACGAGGCGTACGGAAATCAGGCGGAAAAGGAATTCAGTTTTAGCCCAATATCTTCAAAATTACCTCAGCAAAAGAGTCTGCATGAACCTGGGATGCTAAGGCGCTTTGGGTAATAATGTCTTGAGATAGTTTACTGGCTGCCGCTTGGGCCATGTCCAGATCGGAAATCCTGGATTCGGCTTGGATAAGATTTTCGGCTTCCATATCTTTAACCTCCGCCGCCTTTTCAAAACGATGACCGGTAGAGCCCAGCGAGCCGCGATAGCTCGATATCTTTTGGATTGCGGTTTCAATCATTTCCGATGTTCGTATGGATTCGGACAACAAATCACCCTGAACGGAATCAATCGGTTGGGTGGGAATCATAATCGATTCGTTTTTTCCATAATGAATTCCGATATTCTGGTTGGATAGAATCGGAATACCGTTGAATGTCGCATCCCTGACGATCTGTTCGTTTTCACTTGCCAGATGGTTGAATTCGTTTTGCATTATCTGTTTCTGCTCGACGGAAAAGGTCCCCGTGGACGCCTGAGTTGCCAGTTCCTTCATTCGGACCAGATTCGTATGAATTTGGCTCGCCGCCGAATCGGCCGTCTGAACGATAGATAGCCCATCGGTGAGATTGTTCGATCCCTGGCGAATCTCTGCGATCGATGCGCGAAGTTCCTCGCGAATTCCAAGACCCGCCGGATCATCTTTCGCCGAAGCGATCCGCTGTCCGGAAGTTATTCGCTGGACCCACTCTTGGATCCGGCGAAACGCGCTGGAAATCTCAGAGGCACTGTCAAGAATGGAATTTTCAATACCGGCCATTTCAACCTCGTTTCGCGATGCACCTTCGTCCCAATTCCCCCGGAGATTGGCCAACATAGTAACCAACAAAATCTACGAAATATTCCCCCGCCGGTCAAATATCGGGTATTTCCCGAGAGAACGCCGTTTTGGCGGCTCTGTCGCGGATTTTATATCCGGGGAAATACCGATTTTGCACAATTCCGATAATTTCGGCAATATTCGCGTTGACATGCTCTTTCGAATAATTCAGAATAACCGATATACAAAGGTAAGGAAAAGAGGATGTTCGGTAATCTGTGTATAATGAGGGAATAG
>JAAYVQ010000199.1 GCA_012517095.1 Phycisphaerae bacterium
ATGACCTTTCATTTCGCCTTGTAATTTAAACATGCCATGTTCAAAATACAAGTTGTTTTTCCATCGCAATTACCCATTTTAACACCATCTTTTCCTGTATTTAAGATCGGCCGGTTATTGTCAACTCCAAGTGAATATTGATTTCATTCGACTCTGGACATAGAGTATCTCCGGCCTGAAGAATACCGGCTATGGCTACAGCATCCAACTCGGATCGGTTCGGATCTTAATGTAAACGGCAGAATTTGTCACAAACGCCGCTTTGCCGCGTCGTACCAATAGACCGGCGTGTTACGCGGCTGGACGACAGACGGAGCAAAAGCAAAACCAACGGTTCAGGCGAAAGGAAAACCCATGGACTTCTTGAAACAATTTTTACGGGCCGATATCCTCTGGTTTCTGGTCGGCGTGCTATTGTTTCTGTTCGAGTTGATGGCGCCGGGGCTGGTCGTGCTGTTCTTCGGGCTCGGCGCGTGCCTGACGGCCGTGTTGTGCATGTTCTACCCGGACATCAGCATCAACTCTCAGCTCCTGATCTTTGTGGCTTCGTCGGTCGTGTTCCTGGTTTGCCTGCGGTGGTGGCTCAAGAGGGTCTTTCGGGGCCTTACGCCCGGCGGCAAGGCGATGGGTATCAACCGCTGTGAGTATCTTGGCGAGCAGGCCGTCGTCAAGGAACGAATCCCTGCCGGCCTTCGCGGCAAGGTGGAGTTCCACGGCTCCGACTGGCAGGCCCAGGCCGAACAGGCCATCGAACCCGGCACCGTTGTCGAAATCGTCGGACAGGATAATCTGATACTGAAAGTTCGTCCCCTCGGTTCTAAGTAAACAGAAAGGAGTACTCCCATGACTCTATTGGCTGCAGGTATGCAAAATCCGGTCAACCCCTGGACGATCATCATCGGGCTGATCGTTCTGTTTGTCGTGATTGCGTTTTTCAAATGCATGCGGATCGTGCCGCAGCGGTTCGCGTTCATTGTCGAACGGCTGGGAAAATATGACCGAACGCTCGAAGCGGGATTTCATGTGCTGATCCCGTTCATCGACCGGGTGGCCTATCGCCACTCGCTCAAGGAGACGGCCGTCGATGTCCCGCCGCAGCAGTGCATCACCAAGGACAACATCGCCGTGGAGGTCGATGGCATCCTCTATATGCAGGTGGTCGATCCGCAGAAGGCGTCGTACGGTATTAACAATTACCTGTTTGCAGCCACGCAACTGGCCCAGACGACCATGCGGAGCGTGATGGGCAAACTGGATCTGGATAAGACTTTCGAGGAGCGCGAAATCATCAACAGCTCGATCGTCGCGGCCGTCGATAAGGCCTCTGACCCCTGGGGCGTGAAGGTCACGCGCTATGAGGTCAAGAACATCCAGCCGCCGCAGAGTATCCGCGACGCGATGGAAAAGCAGATGCGGGCCGAGCGCGAAAAGCGTGCCCTGATCGCCGAGTCTGAAGGCGACAAGCAGGCCAAGATCAACCGCGCCGAAGGCCAGAAGCAGGAAGTCATCGCCTACTCGGAAGGCGAAAAGCAAAAGCGGATCAACGAGGCCGAAGGCCGCGCCGCCGAAATCCGCAAGGTCGCCGAAGCAACCTCCGAAGGGATCCGCGCGATCGCCAAGGCGATCAACGAACCGGGTGGCATCAACGCCGTCAATCTGCGGGTAGCCGAGCAGTACCTCGGCGAGTTCGGCAAACTGGCCAAGGCCAACAACAGCATGATCATCCCGGCCGACCTGGCCGATATCGCGGGCGTCATCAAGTCGGCGACTTCGGTCATCAGCACGCCGGCGCAGGCGACCGCGACCAAGTAAGCGGTTTTGGGGTTTTCAAAGCCGACGGGGCGCGCGAGCGATCGTGTGCCCCGTTTCGTTTTACGACTCGGCTGAAATCGTATTCAATACTCATACAATTTGTCACGGATCTTCAGGCCGACCAACGCCGCGTTGCCGAAGCGATCGACCTTGACCTGCGCATAGGACTCCGTTCGATTTTCTCGAAATTCTTTTTCGATCTGACTGCGGTCAGTCTCGGGAATGAAGTAATGTTCAATCCCGTATCGGATGCGGTTATATTCGGTCTTTCCGCGAATAACGACCATCTCCTGCGGAACATCCGTGGGCCATTCCTTGTGGATCGAATCGATCTCCCAGACTTTATCCGGCCGCTCCCGGAGCACAACAAATACCGGAGTGCCCCAGGATTCCCCCATCCGATCCTGATCCCAGTTTGGAGTCGAGATCTCGTATCCGAGGATCACATGATAGCCGCTGAGAAAATTGTATGGATCGACCGGAGCGGTTTTAATGGTGATCAGCTTGCCCGTTATACGGGCATGGATCTGCCGAGCCGGTACGGCCGCCAGGATCGCTGTTTGGACAATCACGGCTACCATGAAAAGGAAGATTCGTTTACGCATGGCTCAGTCTCCTGTCCCTCAGATATCGTTCGAAGAAAACACCTGCGGCGATCAGACCGATCCCGCAGCCGGTGAACACGGCCGCTTTGATCAACAGCTCGGTCTCGTATTCCAGCGTCCGCGCGACCACCAGCGTCACGGCCATCAGTACCGATGCCCAGAAAATCCGACGGTCTTCATAAACAAAACTGGCGTAGAATAAAATGCAATCCATCAGCAGGAACAACCCATTGCCCGCGATCGTCATCTCGAGATAGGTCATCCCCGGTGGACGGATCAGCGTCATCGTGACGATCAGTACTGCCGTGATAAGCAAGAGAAACTTGACACGGTTCAATCCGCGCACCAGCGTTATCCCCGCCGCAATCCCGGAGATCGCTAACACGCTAACTCCCACCATCGTGTTGATCGACCAGCCCGTGAGTTTGAGAATATGGACGGGAGCGATTTCCTGACAGATCTCATGAAAGGAACACAAGAAGGCCGCCAGCGAAACGGAAAACACCCCGACGACGCTTCCCGCCTCGGCCGCAAGAGCTCCAAGGCCGGCCGAGTGCTGGATGAGTCCCCAGGCCAATACGCCCAAACCGGAAATCGCCAGTCCGACAATAATCCCGAAACCTTCCTCCCACATCTGCGATCGCTGTGCCATTCGCACCACGATCGAGAAAACAAAAACAATCGCCGTCAGCCATGCGATAGTTTTGGATCGCAGGAAATAGACCATCGGGACAAACACCGCCAAAATGAAAAACGGCCACCAGAAAACGATATCGCGGTTCGGGCCGCATTCGCCGAACGCATATATGATCGCAATGATCAGGGCCAGAATACCATGCGGCAAACTTTCAACAGCGTAAGCCATTGCCACAGCGCCGATACACCAGGCGAGAAAAGCGTTGTAAGGATTGTCCATGATGTGAAAGATCTGAGCGACCAGGCCGATATTGGCTCCGAAAATCAGCGTGCCCAGCAGGACCAGCGTATGACCCAGCTTGGGAAACCGCCCGTGGATCTTCCATAGATAGAATCCCGCTGCGTGTGCCAGCAGCATCGCGGAAAAGATCAGGGCAAGCTTAACACTCCGGCCCAGGTCGTTCCAATGCGCCGCGACAAAACTGATCACACCGATTCCAATCAAAACCGATCCAATCACATAGATTGTCGTAAGCAGTGATTGCATGGTTTCCGCTGCCAGGTTGCCCAACCGATACCGGTCGGTGAGTTGCTGAACCTGCGACGGCGAAAGTACTCCCTCGGATTCGAGAATCCCCAATTGTTCCTTGAGCTTTCGCCGAAACCATGCGCCCGGAAGTTTGATTGCCATCGTTCCGCCCTTTCCCAAACATCTTGTTTCTGATTCCCACGCTTTCAAAGTTGAGATACTACAAAGTGTGTGCCATGATCGAGAATTTGTAAACAATTATAAG
>JAAYVQ010000200.1 GCA_012517095.1 Phycisphaerae bacterium
AACGGCAAGCCGGCTTGGTCTGCCGACGGCCTTTCCGGCCCGGATCGCGGTTTTATTGCCCTCCAGGCCGAGGTTCCCGGCGGTGGCCAGTTCCGGTTTCGCAATATTTTCATTACCGAACTGGAATAAGCTCGTTTCGGGATTGGATTCCAGCGAAAATTTCCGATCGTCCGTCGGAATTTCCGGAATCCCGAGAACAAATCGTATCTTCCGGCCGTACAAATACGGACACCGGGAATTCAACGATGGGATAATCTGGGTACGCGGTGACGAAAAGTCCCCGCAAATTCAAAATCCAGAAACGATTCATAACTTCAGATATTGCAAGAAGTAAGACTACGATTTTTGCCTGGGCGGGAAAGAGCGTTCGGTGGGTGTATGAATATTTAACGAAGGGTCCCGACGGTGCGGGGAGTTGTTCTTTAGGGACGCCCGCGTAAAGGAAGGCCAAAACGGCGGCAAAGGAAAAAGGACAGCGGCCGCCATTCCAAAGCCGAGGGCGGGAACCAAAAGAACGCAAATCCTGCCAGGATGGGCTGCCGGACTGAAACGATTGGGGAGTATGCCCGGCAGTCCTTTTTTTGCGCCGAATTTTATCCAATTCGGTGATCCGTTTCCGGGATACAAAAATTCCCATCGTTCCTCGAATTTACCGAACCGCGGCCCTCTTTCCTCCGTAATCGACTGTACATTCAGTGAAATGGATAGATTAATGGTAATCGTGAATGAAACGAAATGATTGTACAAAACGACACAAAGAATAGACTTCGAATCAGTAGGAGAAAAATCATGAAACTGCGAACATGGCTAGCTTCATCGTTAATCGCTGCAATATTGGCCCTTGGAACGGTCTGGGCGGTTGACGGACAGGGATCCTGTCCCAAGAAGGATGCCCCCTGTTGCAAGCAGGACAAAGACAAACCGTGCGACAAACAAAAATCGTGCGATAAGGCCAAACAATGTGACAAGTCCAAAGCCGGTTGCCCCAATGAAGGTGCCGGAACCCCAAAGAAGTAATGCCCTCAAACTCGCAATTTGCTGCCGGGCGGTATCCCTCGTTGGATTCCGTCCGGCATTTTTATGCGGTCAAGGCCTTTGCCCCGGACCGGCAATGCAATGCCCTAAAGAGTCGCTTTATTGGTTGCCCAATCCATTCAGTCAACAACAGATGAAACCCAGCTTGTCAAAAAATGCGCAAAGGGGATCCTGTCGGTTGCATGAAAGAATAGGAAAGAGGGGCTTACAGATTACGGGATCGACCGGATTGACCGCTAATCCGATTAATCAGTGTTCCGGGCGGCGTACTGTCGGTCCTGATGACCTGAAAAAAGGGCAAATTGAGGATCGAAGAGATCCAACGAGTGATTACAAAAACCGCGGATAGGAGTCACTTGTTTTCAAAGACGCCGGTCATCCGATTGTATTGCTTTTGAAACAATGTTTTCATCAGGATCGTTACACCGGGTCGCAGGACAAGGCGGGCCGGATAAGGTTCGGCAGTGAAACCAATGCTGCTTTTAAATGTTTCCAGACCCGACAGAGTCGATCGAATCGCGGCACACGCCCGACGAATTCCGGGGATTTTTCCGGCGTTGATTAAAAATGTATAGCGCAGAGCATCATTCACATTGAGAGTCAGTTTATCCGTTGGGACCGAAATCGTGTCGCCATACGCTGTGTCTCCAATCACTTTCACGATATAAAACCCTACAATCTGTCCGGTCTCTGAATCCCGTGCCAGGAGAATCGTGGTCCCCGGACATTCCAGTAACAGTCGCCATTGGTTGTGAAAGATTGATTGGGCTAACGGCCGTTTCCAGCCGGTTCGGCGGGATAAATCCGCCCAAATGGCTCGGCACGCTTCGAAAACCGAATCCTCCGGTTCCGTCAGGATTTCAATTTGACACAGTTTAAGTCCTTTGCGGATTTTTTTCCGGCGATCCTTACTGAGACGGGCAGGGCCATACTCGGGTAAATGATGCAGGGTATTCACAACCAGGGAGCAATTGGCCTGAGCCGAGTCCGGAGCCAGAAATTGGTAACCGATGAAACTTCGAGTCCAACAGGGACATGCCTTGGCCGGATCGATGGCCTCATACAAGTCCACCGGCCAGCAAAATCCGGGCTTGACCTGGTACCACCAGGTTCCATTCAAATCCTGAAATGGGATAAACGGATTTCCATATAGACGGCTGGTTTGCTGATACCACCAGAAGGGTAACTTTTGAAGCCGAAGTAATGCGGTACAATGTTCTTTAACCGAACAATGATTCAGTTGTATATCCGGAGTTTCGATTGTGGTTAGTTCTGTATCCACGGTGCAGGTCCATTCATTCAAATGTGCTCAATTGATGATCCGAAACCTGAGGATCCAGGTGATGACGATAAAACTCTTGATGGTATTGGATATACAGATCAGCCCGGAATTTCTCTTCGATGCGTTTCCGGGCGGCCTGCCCCATGGCTTTCCTCAGACCTGGATCCATGACCAGTGTTCGCATAGCCGCTAACAGCGCCGCGGTACTTTCCGGTTCAATCAGAAGTCCCGTTACCCTGTCCACGACGGCATCCACGCAACCGGTTACCATTGTGGCGATCACGGGTATCCGCATCGCGGCGGCCTCAAGGAGGGTGTAAGGGAAGCCCTCTCGCCGCGTGGGTAAAACCAGAAAATCCATACAGGCGTAATATCGTTCGATTCCGTGCGTGAAATCGAGGCGGCGAATACCGTCATGTTCGTGGAGGAGCCTAAGAGTTTCTTCGGGAAGTATTCCCCGGTGGGGCTCAAGGTTTCCAATAACCAGGAGTCGAACCTGATCGTTTTCCCGATACAGTTCGGAAAATGCCTGAACCAGAAGATGAATCCCCTTATCGGGAACCAACCGGCCGATGAACCCGACTACGATTGCCTCCGGCGGGATCTTCAACGAATCACGGATCTGTCGGGATTGGGCCTCCAACTCCAGTGTCCGATCGAAGGTTTTGATATCCAGCCCACAAGCGGTGCCGTTTCCGAGAATCATTTTTTTTGCGTCTGTGCCAATTCGATATTGCGCCATTTTTTGGAGAAGACTTGGACTGACCACGAGTACCTGATGCGCCAACCGACAGGTCAACCGTTCCGATAGGATCATTACCAATCGTTTCAATCCTTTTTCGGTATCAAAAGCAAGTCCATGGCAAGTATAAAAGCGATGTCGGATTCCGGCTGTCGCGGCGGCAATCATCGCCAGCAATCCGCCTTTGGGGGTGTGGGCATGGACGATAGAAACCTTGGAGTTACGGAAATATCGTGCCAGTTTGAGGAGCGACACGAAATCCTTCCACGGCGAAATCGTTCGGGTGATCTCAACCGGTACAATCGAGCATCCCATGCGTTCGAATTCTTTCAGGGGATGTATCGAGGATGACAGGATTGTGACCGAATACCCTTCCTCCAACAGGCGAACGATTAAAAGTCGATAAAAATTCCATAAGGTCATGGGGATTGAGGAAACAAAACAAATAGCGGGCTTTTGTCGCATGTAGAAAGGACTCCGAAGCGTCGGGGGGTATCCTCAGGTTTTCATTTCATCCGGGATCGCCGGGGACTACGGATGTTTCAAAGGCAGAGGGAAGGATTTGATCAGGTCGAGCTCGTTCCGATAAGATTCGATCTTCGCTGCGTCGAGTGGAGTAAACCGTTTGGCCATCAACTTGTTTCTCCGGCCTGTTGCAAACAACAACAGCGTCGCCGCAAACTTCAGATATTGATTCATAGCGTGTCTTGCGGCCGCAGGGATTCCGCTGTGCCGACGGAAATGATCGAATAAAAACGCGGCGGAGTATTTTCGCGTAATAAATTGTTTCTTGAGATTAAATGAATTGTCGAGCCGATAATAATACAGTGGTTCCTGGACATTCGCGAAGACGCTATGAGCATGGGATCGTACGAATAGATTGAAATCCACGGCCAGGGCAAGATCCTCGCGGTAAGGATAGGTTTGGAAAAAAGATTTTTTGGCCATCAAGGCGCCGTGGACCATATGAATCATCCGCCACGGGGTCCGACAGATGTCGTCATGGCCGGCCGGCGTCACCATATCCCCGACCGGGTTATCCTGCTTGTCCAGATAGATCACGCCGACGCTGACGGCGTCCAGTCGCGGATCGGACTCCAGGAGCCGGACCTGTTTTTCGATCCGGGTCGGGCTGCACAGATCGTCCGAATCCATCCGGGCAATGTATTTTCCGCGGGCCAGTTCCGTGATCCGATTCAAGCTGAAGGATCTTCCCCGGTTGCGGTCATTGCTATAAATCCGCACGCGGGGATCGTCAACAGATTCGGCAAGGGCCAAGGAATCGTCCGTCGAACCGTCGTTGATCAACAACAGCTCCCAGTCCGAAAAGGTCTGGGCAAACACTGACTTGATCATATCCAATATCGCCGGGCCCGTATTGTAGAATGCACTGCTGATAGTGACGATCGGTGAATTCATCTTAGGCCTTTCGATTGGAGAACATGCGATCGAAACCCTCGACGATTTTAGCGGTGTGGGCCTGGGGTGAAAACTGTTCGGTCACAGTTTTGTAGCCGTTTTCCGTAATTCGATGAACCAATGCCGAATCGGTATGGATCCTCAGGATCTGTTCCATCAGTCGTTTGTCATCCTGGACGGGGAAAAGTAATCCGTTCTGGTTATCGGCAATCGAATCCAAAATTCCTCCTACCGGCGTGGCCAGGGCCGGCCGCTTCAAAAGCATCGCTTCCAGAATCACATGCCCGAATCCTTCTTCATGGGTCGGCAAAACGACCATATCGGCATTCATCATGATGGCCGGAACATCCTTTCGCCATCCGAGAAAATGCACGCTGTTGGTCAGATTCAGTTGTTGTGTCAGCGTTTTGAGATAGACTTCATAGGAATGGTCTTCACCCACCACATCGCCGGCCAACCACAGGACCGGATCCAGCCCGGCCTCTTTCAGATGGGAAATCGCCTTGATGGCGGTATCGTGTCCTTTTTTAGGAATCAAGGTTGCGGGGACGAGAATGGCCGGATGTTTTCCGATACCGGGAAGTGGGGTATCCAGAGGTTGGCGACTCCGATGCAGGGTTTCATCAAAATCGATGGTATCAAAAATGACATGGATTCGTCCGGGATCAAAGCCGGCCGATTCGAGCTGTCGGCCGGTTTCGGTCGAAATCGCCATCACCAGACTCAGCCGTTGTTTCATCATTCTTCCGACCGAATCGTGGAAATAACTGGCCGGATGGCAACCGATGATCTCCATCGTCATGGGAAACCGATTCAGACCCCAACCCATGTTGAGGAATCGAAAGCCGGGCTTGGTGTTCGTCCAGATCACATCCGGCCGAATCTGTCGGAGAGTCTTGACCAGTCGATGGCGAAGCCGGAGGTAATGCGGCAGCGACCGACAGAACCGCCACAATCGTTTCAGGGGATTTTTCGGCGATCCCAAAAAAATGAAACGAGACTCCGGCATCAGGATATGAACCGGAACGCCGCCGTTCCGGAGTTTGGTGATATACGGCTCGCTCTGACCATACGGGTCGACGACTTGAACCTCATACAGTCGAGACAACCGCAACATCGTATCGGCCGCCAGTTGCGGGCCGCCGCCATAGCGGATAAT
>JAAYVQ010000201.1 GCA_012517095.1 Phycisphaerae bacterium
AGGCCTGAACGACGGACAGGGCAAAATACAATGATTCAAGATCGTGATAGGATATTTCATTCCGACCCAGACGAAACCGGGAGGGATCCCGGGGATCGTTGGGGGGCTGGAAAGCGAAGGAGACCGGCGGAGCCGCAGAGCCGGAAGGGAACATGGAAGCGGCGCCGAGGGTCTTTTCCAGCCGGGTCCGCTCGAAGAGGGCCTGATACGGTCGTGTGCCGCGGTGATCCTCCGGGGAGGAGAGGCAGACATTGGGGTCGTCGAGGGGGTGGCCGAGGAGCTGAAGAGTCATAACGGCCGGAAAGGTCCAGGCTAGGCCGCTATATCGCTGAGCAGTCGGACCGAAGGCGCCGTCGGACTTGCGGCAGGAAAGGACAAAACGGACGACGGAATCGGCATCGATGGTCTCGGCACGGATCGCGGCAACCCATCCGCTGACCAGACACAACACACAAAACCATCGACCCTGACTCAACATTCGGAGAATCCTTTCTCCCATCGTTTGTCCGCCCGATTATTCCAATTGAACACGGATGGGATCGGTCGCGGATTGGGTCAGTTCAAATAAGACCGACAGCGGTTTTCCGTCCACGGACGCCTTCAGGACATACTGACCATAGAATCCACGAAAGTCGGCACGACCGTCAGTGGCAGATCGGATCCGGACGGTCGTCCACCATTTGTTCTTGATGAGTTTTTTGAGTTCGTCATAGGCGGGCTTGGGAGTCATATCGGTTCGCAGAAAACCCGCCGGGGCACTTTGCCATGCACCCTGATCGGTGAAATCCCACCAGGTGATCGCTTCAACAGAGGGATGGGAAAACAAGATCGTGTAAAACTCTACGACATCGCGGGCCTGGGCGGCCTCACCTTCGGGTGTGGATTCCCAACCCTTGTCGGTCTTGGGGCCGGAGACGAGGGTGGTTTCGGTAAAATGCAGCGGCTTTTTGAACCGGGCGAAGTATTCGCAGGTTTTCCATGTCTTCTCGGCGCCCCAGTAACCGCTGTGCATATGGGACTGGATACCGATGATGTCGTACATGGGTTTTCCGGATTCGTCCACGAGTTTGGAGAGAACCAGATCCTCATACGCCGGATCGGTACGATAATCGTTGATAATCAGGTTGGCTTTCGGGTTGGCCTTGCGAGCGGCGGCAAAGGCCTGCCGGATGTAGGCCGGTACGCCCATTTTGCGGATGGCCCCGGAGAGTTTGGGGGATTGCTTGAAGCATTCGGCTCGGTCGTAGTGAGTGGCCTCGTTGACGACATCCCAGTAGAGGATGGCCGGATCGAACCGCTTGACGGCGCGGTCGATCCGCTGCATCTGAAGCTCCATGGCCACAAAAAAATCGTCCGGCAACCACTTGGGATCGACATAGTTCCATGCCAGCGGATGGCCCTTGGTCGTGATGTTGTGCTCGCGGCACCAGGCGATGGCACGATCGGTGGATGCGTCGAGGTTTCGATCGGCAGTTGGCTCGTAGGTCCACCAGTAAAAGGGAAGCGTCGCGTAGTTGAGCAGCTCGGCGAAATATTTTTCGTAGGCGGCGTTGTCTTCGGGTGTGCGGCAGCTAAAAAGCTTGAAGAGGTTACAACCGAAAAGGAACTGGTGACGGGTTTGTTCGATCTGCAGTTCGACGCCGGCCGGCAGGGGTTTGCCCTCGGCATCCAGCACGATCAGCCGGGCGTCGCCCTTGCGGATCTGTTCGATTCGAGCTTCGGCGCCGGAGAGGATCTGGTCTTTGGATACGGGCTCAGCAAG
>JAAYVQ010000202.1 GCA_012517095.1 Phycisphaerae bacterium
CCCGTAGGCGGCTCCAATTTAAATAAGGCCTCATCCAGTTGGACATCCAATTGGAAATGATCCATCGTCCAGTGAACCATTTGACCCGAATCGTCGCGGGCTTTCATAACCATCTCCACCAGTACCGGCTCGGCCGTCTTGGCGCTGGCCCAGATCTGAATATCGTATTGCAAAGCTTCCTCTCGCGGAATGTCGCCCTCATCTTCAAGATGGACTTCAAAACCCTCGACTTCGACCCCGTTGATCGTCTTCTTGCCCAGGTTCTTTTCCGTTCCGTCACGGAGATTCCACAATTCCTTGACCGGTCCGCTGACAAAGGCCGCAAAACCACCGCCGCCGGCATTCCGATTGGGAATCGGATTGGCCAGCAATTCCGCCACCTTCTGATGGTGAAACAGGATCAGGCACTTTCCACTCTGAACATCCATAATCGAACTGATGGGTCCCATCCCCGGTATCGGGGGACAATCCATCCGCATCCGGCCCGGTTCAAGGATACCGCCCTTGATTGACTGACCGGCCGCTTTCGCATCGGACACATCGAAATTCAAATCGAAGGTGTAACTGCTGTTGCAGATCTTCTGCAGCACTTCAGCAAATGCCACCGACGAACCGGAAGCAAAGAACCAGTGAATCAGCAGCGAAATCGCAATGATCGTCGCTGCAGCGACGGCGAGTTGACTGAATCGACTTTTCATGATCTTTCTCCAGACTGGAATCGTCGCGGTGTGGCGAATCTGGCCCTGGCTTTCCAACTGTTGGAGGATGCGTACCTGATTATCCCGCATGCGCGCCTCCATCTGCTGCGCAAACCCCTGTATTTGCTGGTGTTGCGCACCTATCCGTTCGGCGAATTGCCGGCAGGACAAGCAAGAGCCAAGGTGCTGATCCACCGCTGAATCCGATTCGGTTTGGACCGTGAGGATTCGCTGGACGATTCGGTTTTTGATTTCTTCACAAGTCATTGTCGCACCTGAGTTTACAACTCTAACAGACGCTCGCTTAATTGTCTCAGGGCCGTCTGCAGCCGGCCATAGACCGTTGAGGGTGATACACCTAATCGTTGTGCAACCGTTTTAACATCCTGACCATCCAAGTAATACAGTAACAAAGATGTTCGTAACTCCATCGGCAACAAAGAGATAGCTTCGTATAAATCGCGGTAGTCACCCTCGATTTTGGCTACTTCCCGGTTCGGATCCAGACCTGAAACCGCCTTTGGCCGTCTCAGGCGATTGAGGCACAGGTTTCGGGCGATCGCACGGATCCAGGCCGGGAACTGGGACGGATTTCGCAGGGATGGAAGCTGCATAAATCCCTGTAGAAGCGTCTCTTGCGCGGCGTCTTCAGCATCGTGAAATCGTCCCAAAACCGCCAGGCACTCCAACAACACAGGCCGATAGAACCGTCCAACCAGCTCGCCATACGCCTGCCGATCGCCCGCTGATGCCGACTTAACCAAGATGTCAATGCCCTTCTGATCCATGGATCTCCGCTATCCGGCCGATTCTACTTCTAAGACACCCCCAAACCCTGATTTTACACCCAAAATCGGCCGGGAGAGATTTTTTCTTGCAGGCCCCAAATTTCGATTTCACATTTTTGCTTCCTAATATTGACACGATCGCCCCACCCGGCTACAATAAAGTTTCCGGATGGAGATTCCTCTATACTCAACAACGATGAGGTTCTCGAAATCAATCGGTAAATAGACCGCCTGCGTTGGGCGGAGGGTGTTATTTGGGAAGGGAGAAAACGATGAAAAGGATGATCGGAGTGGGAGTTTGTCTATTGTCGGCCATTGCTTTCGCCGACTATCATGTCGCATTCGATTTTAATTCCTCATGGAGCGGCGATTATGCGCCGGGTTGGGAAAATTCTGAGTATCGTCACGGCGAAGCCCCCGTCGGAAAGATGATGGAACAAATCCCGGGTGGATATGAAGGTGGCGGTGGATTAAAACTAATCGCCGAGAGCACGCCCCAGGCCTGGATGTGGTGGGCGGCCGTCAATCCGACGAATGTCAATCCTGTCGCCATGCAAAAACAATATGACCCCTGGGTCAGCGTAATGTATTATGATCCGATCGCAACGGGTGTCGGCGGTCAGTTGTATGCGGTTCCCTCCTGGGTCAATCCCTATATTCCTCCGGGAGAGGACTGGACGGATATCCAATTCGGAGCGCGTTTCAACAAGTCTGATGATTTCTACTATGTCGCCGCCGGAGAAAACAGCCCGGGATGGCAGAATACCGGCAGTGCGCGTTTCATGCCGGATCTCTGGTATGAATTTAAAATACAACTATCAAGCGCAGATGGTAGAATCCATTTCTTTATCGATGGGATTGAAGTTGGACAATCGTATCGGGATGACTACATCGATCTCGGCAGCGAGATCGGACTTTATACGATGTTCCAGGCCCCGCTGTCGGCCTGGGGAGACGACAAGCCCTATACTCTTTGGGACAACTTCGAATTCGGATCCAGTTATGTTCCCGCCCCCGGTGCGATTCTGCTGGGCTCCTTCGGTATTGGATTGGTCGGCTGGTTACGACGGAAGGGTTCGTTGTAAGCAATAGTCAACATTTCCTCTGAGTTCACTTTCGGCCGGGCAGACAACCTGCTCGGCCGTTTTTTTTAACTGATCCCAACTGCCTCTCATTCCCTATGGTTATGGACACCGCGGGGCATACAAATAATGTTTGCTTGCATGCAAATTCTGACTACCCGCCTGTGTCCGCCCTTTCAATTGATTCCCTAACTCTTTTTCTTATAATTGTTTACAAATTCTCGATCATGGCACACACTTTGTAGTATCTCAACTTTGAAAGCGTGGGAATCAGAAACAAGATGTTTGGGAAAGGGCGGAACGATGGCAATCAAACTTCCGGGCGCATGGTTTCGGCGAAA
>JAAYVQ010000203.1 GCA_012517095.1 Phycisphaerae bacterium
TGCCACTTTAGCAACCACGATCCTCGAAGATCCGACCGGGTACGGCCGAATCATCCGTGACTCCTACGGCAATATTCAGGGAATTGTGGAGGAAAATGACTGCAATCCCGAACAAAAACGCATCAAGGAAGTCAATCCTTCCTATTATTGTTTCGATTCGCAGGTCCTGCTGAAAGTCCTCGACGAGATCAAACCCAACAATGTCAAGGGCGAATACTACCTGACCGATGCGCTGCATCTGATTATCGCAAAAGGACTTAAGACGATCGCCATCACCGCCGTTGCCGCCGAGGACTGCATGGGTGTCAATACCCGCGCTCAACTCAGCCAAGTCAGCAAGATCATGCAGGAACGAATCCAGTCCTTTCTGATGGACAATGGCGTAACCATCGTCGATCCGCCGAACACCTGGATCGATGTTCGCGCCCAGATCGGCCAGGACACCGTCATCGAACCGTTCACCTACATTCACGGCGAGGTCAAGGTCGGCCGTAATTGCCGAATCGGGCCGTTTGCGTATTTACGCGACAAAACCGTGGTCGAGGACGATGTTGTGCTGGGCGTATTTACGGAGGTTAAGGATTCAAATTTGCAGCAAGGCGTTCGCGCGCGGCACCACAGCTACATCGGCGATGCGACGATCGGTAAATCGGTCAACATCGGCGCCGGATCGATCACGGCCAACTACGATGGACAAAACATCCTGCGGACGCAGATCGGCGACGGCAGTTTCATCGGCTCTGGAGCGGTGCTGATCGCGCCGCTGACGATGCCGGCCAACAGCCATGTCCAGCCAGGGACGGTGGTCACGCAGGACATCGCATCGGCTACGGGGCGGGACGAACATCCGGGTCCGAATCGTTGTCGGCAACCGCGGATCAAAAAAGGCGACATCCAACCGACGGAGCGGAGGGGATAGGCCATGAACGACAAGCCCTTGCTGATCTTCAGCGGGTCGAGCAATCCGGAACTGACCCAGGCGATCTGCGATTATCTGGGGATGCCGATGGGCGTCGCCAAGATCGACAAGTTTCCGGACAGCGAGAAGATCATCAAAGTGGATACCGATGTTCGGGGCAAGGATTGCTATGTCGTGCAGACAACCTCGGCACCGGTGGATTCAATGCTGATGGAGCTGTTGATTTTTCTGGATTGCCTGAAGCGCGCCAGCGCCGCGCGGGTGACGGCGGTGATCCCGTACTTCGGCTATGCGCGGCAGGACCGCAAGGACGCCGGGCGGGTTCCGATCACGGCCAAGCTGGTGGCCAATCTGATTACGACGGCGGGGGCCGATCGCGTGTTGTCGATCGACCTGCACGCCAAGCAATTACAGGGATTTTTCGACATCCCGGTGGATCATCTGTCCGCGTCGCCGGTGTTCGTGCAATACCTCAAGGACAAGCAGATCGAGGATTTGACGGTGGTGGCGCCGGATGTGGGGAACATGAAGACAGCGTCGCTGTACGCTTCGGCGCTGAAGGCGGAGTTGGCGATCATCCACAAGCGGCGGATTAGCGGCAACCTGATCGAGTGCACGGAGATCATCGGCAGGGTCGAAGGCCGCAACATCGTGATGTGCGACGATATGATCTCGACGGCCGGGACGATCTGCGGAGCGGCGCAACTGGTTCGCCAGCGCGGGGCCAAGCGGATCATCGCCGGCGCCACGCACGGGGTGTTTGCGGGTCCGGCCCTGGAACGACTCCAGCAGGCACCGTTCGACGAGGTCCTGGTGACGGACACGATCGCGTTGCCCGAAGAGGCCAGACAGATGAATAAACTGACGATCCTGACGGTATCGTCGCTGTTGGGCGAGGCGATTCGGCGGATTCACATGAACGAGTCGGTCAGCGGGATGTTTGAGGAAGGGACCTAAGATTTTCAATTTGTCCGATCGCTTTGGATTTGGGCGATTGGATCGGTCGTTAAAAATGCGGAAGCGTATCGAGGACAAGAGACAGCAATCGAGGATTGTATGCAAAAGACAGTGACATTGAAATCGGAAGTACGGAACGGGCGCGGATCCAAGCTGGCCCGGAAAATCCGGGCGTCCGGTCAGGTGCCCGCAGTTGTGTATGGACACGGCAAGGAACCGGCATCCATCTCGGTGGATCTGCATGATTTCAGCGAGGCCCTGCATCACGGCAACCGGATTTTCGAGACGAGCATCGGCGGAACCCCCGAGACGCTGCTGGTCAAAGACCTGCAGTATGATTATCTCGGCCGCAAGGTGATTCACGCCGACCTGGTTCGGGTGGATCTGACCGAAACGGTGCGGGTGGTCGTAGCGGTGCAAACCCGGGGCAAGCCCAAGACCGGCGTTGTGGACACTCTGATGGCCAAGTTGGAGGTCGAGTGCGTGGTGACGGCGATTCCGGACCGGATTACGCTGCTGGTGCGGGAGATGAACATCGGCGACACCGTCAAGGCCGGCCAGGTTCAGTTGCCGGAAGGGGTGACGCTGGTATCGGATCCCGAGGCGTTGGTTCTGATATGCCACGAAGTAGCCGAACTCAAGACGACCGAGGAAATCGAGCAGGAAATGCCGGCGGGACCGGAAGTCATCACCGAACGGGTTCGCGAAGAAGAGGGCGAAGGCGAAAGCGCCGAGGCGGCCAAGGGCAAAGAGGAAAAGAAGGAAAAGGCCAAGGACTGATCCCGTTTTGTCCGACCGCATGGATGATCGCGGACGGACGGGCGGCGGCTCCTTCGGGAACGGCATCGGATGGCGCAGGCGGCTTGGAATCGAGACGACGAGAGCGGATCGTGGCGGATCGTGGCCGGGCTGGGCAATCCGGGAACCGGGTATGCCGGAACGCGGCATAATGTGGGATTCGAGACGGTCGATCGGCTGGCGGAACAATTCGGCGTCGAAATCCGGCGCAAGAAGTTCGGCGGGCTGGTCGGCGAAGGGATCTTTGACAATCGGAAAGTGGTTTTGCTCAAGCCGCAGGAATTTATGAACTGCAGCGGACGGGCGGTGTCGGCGGCGTTGCAGTTTTATAAACTGGGGCCGTCGGAGCTGCTGGTGATCACGGACGATCTGGCGCTGGAGCCGGGCGTAATCCGGCTTCGTGCGAAGGGATCTTCGGGTGGTCACAACGGGCTGTCGGATATCATCGCGGCCCTGGGCCGGGACGATTTCGCCCGGTTACGGATCGGGATCGGCGGTTGCCCGAGCGCGACGGCCAAGGACTATGTGCTGTCCCGTCCGTCGGGACCCGAACGACAGCGGATCGAAGCGGCGATGGAGCAGGCGGTACAGGCGGTTTTGTGCTGGATCCACTCGGGGATCGAAACCGCGATGAATCGCTATAACGAGCGAAAAAAACTGGATAACAACGAGAAATCGCAAGAGCAAGAATGATTGGGAGGTACCACATTGGGTACGATCGGAAAACGAGTCTATGAAGCGCTGTTTCTGGTGGACACGGCGATCGCGGCGGCGGACTGGGACGGAACGATCAAGTTGATCGAGACGGTTCTGAGCCGCGGCGATGCGGAGATTTTGTCGATCCGCAAATGGGACGAGCGCAAGCTGGCGTACGACATCGACGGCAAGGGCCGGGGGACATATATCCTGGCGTATTTCCGGATGGAAACACAGAAGGTTACGGTGGTCGAGCGGGCCATCCGGCTGTCGGAAAAGATCATGCGGGTGATGATCCTCCGGACGGATCGAATGACGCAGGCGGATATGGATAAACCCACGCCGATCGTGCTGGCGGAGATGCAACCGGCGGGTACGGAAGGAGTCCCGGCGGGAATCGCGCCGTCGGAACCGGCGGTGCCCGCAGCGCCGTCGCCGAATTAAAAGATCGGAGCAACGAAGGCACGGGAACGGGGATGACGGCGGCCGCGGGAGTGCGGGCGCGCCGGTCCCCCTGAAGACCGAGGAACGACCATGGCCAGTTACAACCGAGTGATACTCCTGGGCAACCTGACGCGGGATCCGCAGATTCGCTTTACGCCGTCGCAGACGCCGGTGGCGGACTTCGGCGTGGCGACGAATCGGCGGTGGCGCGGGCAGGACGGGCAGGAGCGAACCGAGACCTGCTTTGTCGATTGCACGATGTTCGGCAAGCGGGCCGAGGTAATCGGCAAATTCTTCCATAAAGGCACGCCCATCTTCATCGAAGGTAGGCTGACTTTCGAGAGCTGGCAGGGCCAGGATGGCACCAAACGCAGCAAACTGAAGATCACGGTGGAAAACTTCGAGTTCGTGGGTGCCGCCGGCGGCGAAGGTCGCGGCGGAAATTCGCGGGCGGCGGAGCAACCGGGTCCCGAAGACGAGATGGCCGGCGGACCGGAAACGAGCGGAGATGAGATTCCATTTTGATAGTTTCAATTTTCGATTTCCAATTTGAAACATCGCCGGAACAAGGGGCAAGGAAGCATTTGAAATTGGATATTGGAAATTGTGGAGTCGGTCGAGTTTTCGGCAATGGAAGGATATCTGAATAAGCGGGTTGCCGTGGGGCGATGGGATTGCTCCGAGGGAACCCGAATGAGATGAAAAGTCGTGAAGAACAAGGGGCGCCGCGGGAGCGGGGCCCGAACCAGTAGGAGTCAAGACGAACATGGCATTTAAGAAGAAACCGGTACAACGAAAGAAACGGTTTACCACGGGGATTCGCGAGCAGTCGCAGTGTCGATTCTGCCGCGAAAAGATCGATTATATCGATTACAAGGACATCCCCACGCTGCAGAAGCTGCTGACCAATCGCGGCAAGATCTTTTCCCGCAAGCGAAGCGGCAATTGCGCGTCCTGCCAGCGGAAGGTGAAGTTCGCGATCAAGCGGGCGCGGTTCATGGGCCTGTTGCCGTATTCGCTGTAAACGGCGATCGGTGACGACGAGTGAAAACAAAATTACCGCAGGAAACACGGGAGATACGGTTATGAAGGTGTTGTTGTGCGATGACATTGACAAGCTGGGATACCTGGGCGACATCGTCGAGGTCAAGACGGGGTATGCCCGGAATTACCTGCTTCCGCAGGGTTTGGCAAAGGTCCCGACCGAGGGGAATATCCGGTCACTGGCCGGCGAAAAGGCCGCTCGTGCCGAGCAGCGCAAGCTGGAACGGCGGCGGCTGGAAAAGGTCACGGCGGCGGTCGAAGGGGCCGAGGTGGTCTTGTCGCGTCTGGCCAACGAGCAGGGACACCTGTTCGGCTCGGTGACCGAAAAGGATATCGGCGAAAACCTGCGGGCCCAGGGGTTTGAGGTTGCCGACGAGATGATTCGCCTTGGCGAACATCTGAAAGAAGTGGGAACGCACGAGATCAGTTTGAAGTTGGCGTCGGATCTGACCGCGAAGGTCAAGGTCGTGGTCGTAGCGGAAGGCCAGCCCGTTGAAGCCGACAGCGAACAAAAGCCGCAAGAGTGACCCGTCCGCCCCGGCGGCTCCCGCGGCGGCGTCGCAGGGGGGGGTGTCGGTAGCGGGGCGATCGATGCCGGAGTCTCCGGAAGCGGAGGCGGCGGCGCTGGGGTCGATGATCGTCGATCGGGAGTGCATCGGGGAGGTTGTCCAGATGCTGACGGCCGAGTCGTTTTACCGGCCGGAGCACCGGATGATCTTCGAAGCGCTGGTGCAGTTGTACGAGGCCAATTCGGCGATCGATCTGGTGACGCTGCGCGATCAGCTTAAGAAGCGCAACGAACTGGAGTCGGTCGGGGGCGTGGAGTACCTGGTTCGAGTGGCCGAGTCGGTGCCGTCGGCGGCCAACGCCGAGTATTACGCGGGGATCGTGCGGGAAAAGGCGATGCTGCGTCAATTGGCGCAGGCGGCCGGCGAGATTTTGCAGGCCGCGTACAGCGAGACGGGCGAGGTCAGCGAGACGCTGGACGCGGCCGAGCAGAAGGTCTTCGCGGTGACCGAGCAGAAGATCTCCGGGGCCGCGGTTCCGTTGCGGAACCTGCTGACGGAAACCTTCGAGCACATCGAGAGCCGCAAGGAGATGCACATCACGGGTCTGGAGACCCAGTATTATGAACTCGACGAGATGATGTGCGGCCTGCAGCGGGGGGAAATGATTATCATTGCGGGCCGGCCGAGCATGGGAAAAACGAGTTTTGCTCTCAATATTGCCGAGAATATTGGGGCCAACGCACGATCGCCGCAGCCGGTGGCGATATTTTCGCTGGAAATGGGGCGTCATCAGCTCGTGGAGCGGATTTTGTGCAGCCAGGCGCGGATCGATTCGCAACTGGTGCGCAAAGGGCTGCTCAGTTCCGAGCAGTATGCGGAACTGACGCGGGCGGGCAGCGAGCTTTACGACAAGCCCATTTTCATCGACGATACGCCGGGGCTGACGCCGCTGGAGATCCGGGCCAAGTGCCGTCGGCTCAAGAGCCAGCACAACATTCAGGCGGTGTTCATCGATTACCTGCAGTTGATGAGCTTGTCGGGACGGGTGGAGTCGCGGCAGCAGGAAATCAGCACGATCTCGCGGCAACTGAAGGCGATGGCGAGGGAGCTGAACGCGCCGGTGGTGGTGCTCAGTCAGCTCAACCGGTCGCCGGAGGAGCGCGAGGGGCATCGGCCGCGGATGAGCGATCTGCGGGAAAGCGGATCTCTGGAACAGGACGCCGATGTCGTTTTGCTTCTGCACCGGGAGGATTATTACCACCGGGGCGAAGAGTACGACGACACGCATGTGGCGGAAGTGATCATCGCCAAACAGCGAAACGGGCCGACAGGCGTGGTGCAGTTGACCTTTAACGAGAAGATCACGCGGTTTGAGAATATGTCCCATGCCGCGGAGCCGGGCATGTGAGAGTGTCGATTTTCAGTTTTCCATTTTCGATTTGCGGACCGTTGGAATGCAGAACGAAAATGATTTGAAATTGAAAATCGACCATTGAAAATGGAAAATCGGAAGTGGCGGTCCCCAAAACGAACGGATTAAACGGGAGCGGGACGATGCGGTCAAACAAGACAATCACAGGGATGATCGGATGGATGGCGGTCGCGGCGCTGGGATGGGCAGGACAGTCGCTGGGTCAACCGGCCGCGACCGAGACGACGAACGATATCGCCATGACGATGGTGGTTGCGGCGGACGATACCCCGGTATCCTCGCCGACGCCTGCGGCGCCGATTCCCTCGGCCCCGGTTCCAAAACCCGCGGCCGCGACGACCCCGGCAAAACCCGACGGATTGCGGATCGTCCGGATCGAACCGGCGGGAAACATCACCCTGACTCGCGAGCAGGTGCTGGCGGCGGTGCGGTGCCGGGAAGGAGAAACCTTCGACAGCAAGGCGGCTGAAGAGGATATCGCGCGGCTGGCCAAGCTCGATGGCGTCGAGTACGCCTACTACAACACGGAGGTGGTCGATAACGAAGTACGGCTGATTTATGTGGTGGTGGAAAAGAACCTGGTACGGTCGATCGCCATTCATGGTAACCGGGCATTCAACGACAACCGGTTGATTCAGGAGCTGAGCTTTCGCAAGGGGGATTATCTGGATCCGCTGGCCGCGGCCAAGGGGACCGAATCGTTTCGGCAGTTGTACCTGACGAAGGGGTATCCGTTTGTGAAGGTGACGCTGGATACCGCCAAACTGACGATGGGGCAGGTGGACTATACGGTCGAGGAGGGCACGCGGGTTCGCGTACGAAAGGTGCAATTCGAGGGCAACAAGTTTCTGCCGAGCCGCGAGCTCAAAAAGGTGATCAAGACCTGGCCGACGAAGCTGATGGTTTTTCCGGCGCATTATGATAAGGAGATTCTGGATGCGGATGTCGAGAAGATCAAGGAGGCGTATCAGCGGAAGGCGTTTTTGAACGCGGACATTACCGCCTCGGCGCAGTTCACGACGGATCAGAAAGGGGCGATTGTGACTTTCACGGTCGCGGAGGGGCCGGAATACAAGGTCGAGTCGCTGACGCTGAAGGGCAACCAGTTCTTCGACGAGACAACCCTGCTGGCGGATACCAAGCTCAAACAGGGATGGGCCTATACGCCGCAGCGGGGAGACAGCGACGCCAAGGCGATTCAGGCGAAATATCGATCGGTCGGATTCGTGGACGTCAAGGTCGATCACAATCGTTCGTTTGTCGGGGAGTCGAATGTGCGGGTGGAGTTTGTGGTGACCGAGGGCGAGCGATATACGATCGGGCAGGTCGAAATCGCGGGCAATCAGGAAATCCAGGATCGATCGGTGCGGCGGATTCTGGACGAGGAGGGGTTTCGGCCGGGGCAGTGGTATAATGCGGACACGGCGCGGGGCGACGGCAAAGGGGAACTGGAGATGCTGATGAAGCGATATATCCTGGCCGGCGAGGTTTCGATCGAACCGTTGGAACCGAAGGGAACGACGCGCGACGCGCGGGTGAACCTGAGCGAGGGACAGACCGGATCGATTATGTTGGGGGCCGGTGTTGCCACCGACAGTGGCGTGATCGGACAATTAATCTATGACCAGCGGAACTTCGATATCGCGGACTGGCCGGAGAGCTGGGACGAACTGATTACGGGCAAGAGTTTCAAGGGGGCCGGGCAGCGTTTTCGCGCGTCGCTAAATCCGGGAACGGTGCAGAGCAGTTTTGCGATCAGCTTTACGGAACCGTATCTGTTTGACAAGCCGATGTCGCTGGATACGGTGTTGTCAGGATACGAGCGGGGGCGGGAGTCGTATAACGAACAACGGCTGAAGGGGTATCTGCAACTGGAGAAGCGTTACGGGAGCAAGTGGTCGCGGGGTATCGGGGTGCGGGCCGAACGGGTCAGCGTGGACGATCTGGATTGGGATGCTCCCAAGGAGATTTGGGATGTCGAGGGTAACACCATGCTGTACGGGATTCGGCCGTACATCGACAAGAATTCCACGGACAACCGATATTTGCCGACCCGGGGATATCACTTCGACGCCGGCTATGAACAGGTGACGGGGGATTACAACTTCGGGGTTCTGGACGCGACACAGCGATGGTATCGGACGCTATACGAAGATCTGGCGGAGCGCAAGACCGTGCTGGAGACGAAGGTGCACGGGGCGACGATCGTGGGCGACGCGCCGCCGTTCGAGAAGTTTTACGCCGGCGGTTCGCAATCGTTGCGCGGATTCAAGTATCGCGGGGTGAGCCCGAGGGGCAAGCAATACAATCCCTACACGCCGATTGCCAATCCGGAAAAAAAGGATCCGATCGGCAGCGACTGGATTTTGACGGCCAGCGCGGAGGTGGCGGTGCCGCTGGACAGCGAGTATCTTTCGTGGCTGTTCTTTGTGGATACGGGATTGATCGACACGGGTGGGCCGCGGGCGGCGATCGGTACGGGGATTCAGATTACGATTCCGCAATGGTTCGGGCCGGTGCCGATGCGGCTGGAGTTGGCGGCGCCGTTCCTGAAGGACGGGGACGACGAGACGCGGGTGTTCAGCTTTTCGATGGGAGCGCTGTTTTAGGATATAGGGATTAGGATATGGAGGTTCCGTGGTCGGGTAGAGGGGTGAGGAAAACATGGATTCTTGCTTTGTCGCAGAGATTCAAGGCGATGGGAAGAACAAGGCAGACGAAAGAAGATCAAGATAGAAAGGACTGATATGAAATCGAAGGGCATCGTATTCGGCGGGCTGTTGATTGGGCTTTTGACCATGATCGGATATCAACAGGGTCAGGTTTCGGCGGCCAAGTCGGCGGTATCGCCGGCGAAAGTCGGAGTGGTGAGCATCGATAAGATTCTCAAGAACAGTAAAAAGCACGAGGCGTGGAAGAAGACGATGGACGCCGAAGAGGCGCGGATTCGGGCGGAATTCGACAAGGCCAAGAGCGAGCTGGACCTGTTGCAGGCGGATATGAAGACGCGGACGAAGGGTTCGGAGGATTATCAGAAGCTCGGCCGGGAATACGCGGAAAAGGAAGCGCTGCTGAAAGCCAAGGATTCGTATTACGAGCAGGAAATGACGACGAAGGTTCAGGCCTGGACGGAGACGCTGTATCAGGATATCCAGAAGCGGGTGGGCGAGGTGGCCAAGAAAAACGGGCTGGACATCGTAATCGCGCGGGAAGATACGGAGTATCCGGCGGTGTCGATGCGGGACTTGTTGTTGACGATACGGACCAATAAAGTGATGTATTATTCCGATTCTCTGGACATCACCGACGAGGTTCTGGCGTCGCTGGACGCGGGCAACTAAGGGTCCGGTGCGGAACGACGACAAGAGACGGCTGAGATGACAGAGGCACAATCCATTCGGTTTACGGCCGGGCAGATTGCTGAACGGGTCGGAGGTCGGGTGGTCGGCGACACGGCTGCGATGGTGCAGCGCGTCTGCGGGCTTGAGAATTCCGGGCCGGGGGCACTGACCTTCGTGACCTCGGAGCGGCACATCCACCTGCTGGAAAAGCAGCGGCCGACCGCGGTCCTCTGCGGGCGGGAAATTCCGGGAATGACGACGACGCTGGTCGTCGTGGAGAATGTCCAGAAGGCGCTGATCGGCGCGCTGGAGATGTTTGCGCCGCGGCGGATCGTGCGGCCGGGGATTCATCCGTCGGCGGTGGTAGATCCGACGGCGGTTCTGGATCGGCGAGTGTCGGTCGGGGCGGGGGCGGTCATCGGGTCGGAAGCGCGGATCCGCGAGGACTGCGAGATCGGACCGGGATGCGTGATCGGACAGGATACGACGATCGGCCGTCAATGCCGCCTGGACGCTAATGTGGTGGTTTATCCGAGATGCCGGATCGGGAATTATTGTATTGTTCAGGCCAATACGACGATCGGCTCTGCGGGATTCGGGTACTATTTCATCGAGGGGGCGCACCGACTGATTCCGCATATCGGCGGTGTGATCGTTGAGGACTTTGTCGAGATCGGGGCCAACTGCTGCGTGGATCGGGCCAAATTCGGCGACACGGTGATCGGGGCGGGGACAAAGATTGATAATCTGGTGCAGATCGCGCATAATGTCGTGATCGGCAAGTGCTGTCTCATTGCCGGTCAAGCGGGACTGGCCGGAAGTTGTCAGCTCGAAGATGGTGTGGTTATCGCCGGTCAGGGCGGTGTGGTTGACCATGTTCATGTGGGTCGCGGGGCGGTTATCGGCGCCTTGGCGGCGGCCATTTCGGATATCGAACCCGGGAAACAGGTGCTTGGTTTCCCGGCGATTGATCAGAAGACCTTTTGGGCGAATTATAAGGCGGTAATGCGGCTTCCACGGACGATGCAACAGATCGAAGAGTTGAAAAAGAAGGTGGCCCGGCTGGAGGCCGAGTTGAAACCGAAAACGGATCTTTCGTAGAGGATTGGTTCTGCGAAGGGAATGCGTTGAAACTACAAAAGACGATTAGCGGCGAATGCAAGCTGTCCGGCAAGGGGCTCTTCAGCGGGGCGGAGGTCAAGGTGATCTTTCGGCCGGCCGAGCCGAACACGGGGATCGTGTTTGTTCGGACGGATCTGCCGGAACCGGTACGGATCCCGGCACTGGCGGACAATATCGTCGAGCGCGATCGTCGGACGGCGCTGCAGAATGGTGCGGTGTGCATCGAGACACCGGAACACTGCATGGCAGCGATCAGCGCACTGGGGATCAGTAACCTGCTCATCGAGATGGACGCGCAGGAGCTGCCGGGATTCGACGGAAGTAGCGAGGAATTTTTTCAGGCGCTGGAAAAATGCGGTCTGGTCGAACAGCAGGCCGAGCAACGGGAACTGGCCATTACCGAGGAGATTTCCATCACTGATGGCGACAAGGCCATTTATGCGCTGCCGAACAATTCGCCGAGTTTGACGATTACTTACGAGCTCGATTACACCGAACATACGGGGATCGGGCGGCAGTTGTTCAGTTGCGAATTTTCGCAGGAGCAGTTTGCCGAGCAGCTTTCGACGGCGCGAACTTTTGTGTTGGAGGCCGAGGCGCGGTTTCTGCAGTCGCGGGGGATCGGCATGCATCTGACGCCGAAGGACATCTTAGTGATCAGTTCGGACGGGCCGATCAAGAACAGTTACCGTTTCGAGAACGAGTGTGTGCGGCATAAGGTGGCCGACCTGATCGGCGATCTGGCCCTGGTGGGCCGGCCATTGTCGGGGCGGATCGTAGCGTATAAAAGCGGACATTTGCAGAACCAGCGGCTGGCGCGGAAGCTGGTACAGATGGCGCAGCGGTTGGACCGCAAGGGGGGATCGAGCACGGCGGCCCTGATGGATATCCGGAGGATCCAGAAGATCCTGCCGCATCGGTATCCGTTTTTGCTGGTGGATAAGATCGTTGAGATCGACGGGGACCGGCGGATCAAAGGCGTCAAGAATGTGACTTTTAATGAGTTGTTCTTCCAGGGCCACTTTCCCGGCACGCCGATTATGCCGGGAGTGTTGATCATCGAGGCGCTGGCGCAGGTGTCGGGTCTGCTCTTTGCGCAACGGCTGGAACACACGGGCAAGCTGGCGGTACTGCTGACGATGGATGCGGTGAAGATCCGCAAGTCGGTGGTGCCGGGGGATCAGCTTGTGCTGATCTCGGAGGTCGAACGGGTTCGCAGCCGGGCGGCGCTGTGCCAATGCACGGCGATGGTCGAGGACGAGATCGTGGCGGAGGCCAAACTGAAGTTTATGCTGGTGGACGAGGAGATGGTGTAGGGATTTTCAATTTTTGATTTTCAATTTAACCTCACGCAAAGGCGCAAAGACGCCAAGAAATTTATGAATGGATATTTGAAATTGGTATTCGGATGAAGATCGCCGGCGGGATGCGGGCGAGAAGATCGGTTTGTCATGGAGGTTTTACTTTCGATATGAGCACTCAGGTTCACCCCAGCGCGGTTGTGGATCGCACGGCGCAGTTGGGACAGGATGTGGTTATTGGCCCGTTTTGTCTGGTGGATTCCGGCGCGGTGATCGGCGACGGGACGATTCTGGACGCCGGAGCGGTTGTCGGCCGAAATGTGCGGATCGGCAAGAACAACAAGCTTTATCCGCACTGCGTGATCGGGCGTCCGCCGCAGATGCTGGGCTGGAAGCCGGATTCGCCGATGGGCGGGCTGTCGATCGGGGACGGAAATACGATCCGGGAATTTGTGACGATTCATCCGAGCATTCACAAAGAGGCCGAGACGCGGATCGGCAACGACAATCTGATTATGGTCGGCGTGCATATCGGACACGACTGCACGATCGAAAATAAAATCGTCATCAGCAACCAGACGCAGATCAGCGGCCACTGCAAGGTCGAGACCGGCTGCTGGCTGAGCGGGATGGTGGCGGTGCACCAGTTTGTGACCTTCGGCAAGTGGTGCTATGCGGCGGGTATGTCGGGCGTCAACCAGGATATTCCGCCGTTTGTGATCATCAGCGGGCATTATCCGCCCGAGGTGCGGTCGATCAACAAGCGGGGCCTGAATCGCGCGGGCCTGACACCCGAGCAACAGAAGAATATCAATAGCGCGTTCCGGCGGATTTTCCGAGGCACGGGCCCGATGCTGGACCGTGTGCGGACGATGGCGGCCGAAGACGGCCACGACGAGAATGTGCGGGCGATGATCGACGCGATCCTGCGGAGCAGCCAGCATCGTTTCGGACGGTATTTGGAATCGTTGCGGGAGAAACATTAACATTTGAAAATGGAAATTCGAAAATGGCTCCAAGTACAGGTGATGGGTCATTCAGCATAACATTTTCCATTTTACAATTTTCATTTTACAATTTCAGGGGCTTTGATGCAGGCGATACGGACGGCGATTGTGGGCGCGGGGAAGATGGGCGGGATCCACGCCAAGGTGTGCAGCAAGCTGGCGGATTGCCAGCTCGTGGGGATCGCGGATGTGGACGCGGCACGAGCCGAGAAGCTGGCCCGGGAGTTCAACTGCGATTCGTTCACCGATAGCCGGGGCCTCCTGGGATTGGTCGATGCCGTGACGATCGCGGCCTCGACGCCGCATCACTATGAACTGGCCAAGCTGTTTATCGAGAACCAAGTCCCGGTGATGATCGAAAAGCCGCTGGCGGCCAGCGTCGAGGAGGCGCGGGCGATCGTCGAACTGGGTCGCAAGCACGGCGTGGTGGTGGCGGTGGGACATTCGGAGCGATGCAATCCGGTGGTGCAGGCGATGAAGCGGCTGAAGATTGAGCCGAAGTTTATCGAGGCCGTGCGGATCAGCCCATTTCCGTTCCGGTCGATGGAGGTCAGCGTGGTGCTGGATGTGATGATCCACGATATCGATATCGTGCTGTCGCTGGCCAACAGCCCCATCGCCTCGGTGGACGCCGTGGGCGTCAATGTCATCGCCGACTATGAGGATATCTGCAGCGCGCGGATCCGGTTCGCCAACGGGTGCGTGGCGAATATCACCGCATCGCGGCTGGCGATGAAGACCGAGCGCAAGGTACGGGTCTTCAGCCGGCAGGCCTACCTGAGCTTAGACTTTTTTAAGAAGGAAGGGATGGTCATCAAGACCGATCCGAATGTGGATGTGGTTCGCTGGATCCAGGAACAGCGGAACAACCCGGAGGCGGATTTTAGCGGCGTCAACTGGACCGAGCTGCTGCACATCGAAAATCTTCAGATCGAAAATAACGAGCCGCTACGAATCGAGCAGGAGGCGTTCTTGAACGCTGTCCGCGGCACGGCGGCCCGGCCGGAAGTGACGGCCGAGGAGGGGCTTGCGGCGATGGAGTGCGCGGAGAAGATTTTGGCTTCGGTTAAAGAGCATAAGTGGGAATAACCGGGAAAATTATCCACGGATTTCACGGATGGGGAACAGGATTTGGGATTTAGCCGATAGGAGATAGAAAGTCGTTCATTGTGGCCAAGGTGACCGACGCCAACAA
>JAAYVQ010000204.1 GCA_012517095.1 Phycisphaerae bacterium
CTTGAGTCAACAAGATCGTGTGCTACAAAAGACGCCCTATTCCTTCGATGTGTCGGTGTGGGAATTTTTCTGGCCGCTGATGTTCGGAGCCCATTTGGTGGTGGCCCGGCCCGAGGGACACAAAGATCCGGATTACTTAGTCCGTACAATCATTGAACAGGGCGTTACGACGCTCCATTTCGTCCCGTCAATGCTCCAAATATTTTTAGAACATCCTGAGGTCGAAACCTGTCGGTGCCTAAAACGCGTATTCTGTTCGGGGGAAGCCCTGGGATATGATCTTCAAAAGAAGTTTTTTTCCCGATTGTCGGCCGAACTTTACAATCTCTATGGCCCGACGGAGGCCGCGGTTGATGTGAGCTGGTGGGCATGCCGACCGGACAGTCCTCTGCCATTTGTCCCCATCGGAAGACCGGTGGCCAATACCCAATTGTATATTCTGAACGATTCGTTGGATCCGTTCCCTCCGGGCGTTGAAGGTGAACTGTATATCGGTGGGGTCCAGGTCGCCCGTGGGTATATCGGCCGGCCGGAGCTAACGGCGGAGCGGTTTATCCCGGATCCTTTCAGTCATGATCCCGCTGGCCGGTTGTACAAGACGGGGGACATCTGCCGATGGCTGGACGATGGGAATATCGAGTATCTGGGACGGGCGGATGATCAGATCAAATTGCGAGGATTCCGAATCGAGCTGGGAGAAATCGAGAGCGTGTTGCGGAACCATCCATCGGTACGGCAGGCGGTGGTGATGGCAAGAGAGGACGAAGCGGGGCAGAAAGTGCTGGTCGGATATGTGGTTCCCAAGATCCCAGAGAATTTTAATGAGGAAGAATTGCGCAATTATCTGGCTCTGAAATTACCGGAGTACATGGTGCCTTCGTTGTTCGTAGAGATCGAGACAGTCCCAGTAACGGCCAGCGGAAAAACCAACCGTAAGGCATTACCCAAACCACATAAAATCCGAATGGGCTGTTCGGGTGGGACTGTACCCCAAACCGAGATACAGCAAGCGCTGGCGGAGATCTGGAAGGAGATCCTGGGTATCCCATCGGTCCATCTGGAGGATCATTTTTTCCGGTTGGGGGGGCATTCGCTCAAAGCGATCCAGGTGATTTACCGGGTTCAAAGTTATTTTGACCTTCAGATTCCCGTGTCCTGTCTGTTTGATCATCCAACCTTGGAGCGGTTTTCAGAAGCGGTGGAATCGCTCCGTTCTCAGGACCAGAATCGGGCCGTTCAGATCCCCCGGATAGCCAGAGACAAGCCGATTCCCCAATCGTATGCGCAACAGCGGTTGTGGTTTATTGAATCTTTGCTGAGGAATATTCCACTTTATTGTGTTTCTTTCCGTATAGACCTTCGAGGGCCGCTGAATTATCAAATACTGGAAAACAGCATTCGTAAGATATTGGATCGGCACGAAGCTTTTCGAACCATGTTTTCTGTGATTGATGGAAAACCCGTTCAAATCATCCATTCGGGTGTTGAATGGAATCTACCTGTTTCTGACTTTTCGAATCGAGTGGGAACATCGGCAGAAGAATATATTGCCGTCGCCCAGCGTGAAGCCGGGACAATCTTCAATCTTCAAACCGGACCTTTGTTTCACTTTCATCTCCTCAAAGCCGGAGAAGATCATCATATTTTGCTGCTGAATATGCATCATTTGATCACGGACGGTTGGTCGATTGGCATTTTTATTCGGGAACTTCAAGATCAGTATGTTTCCCTTTTGCTTGGAACCGAGATCCAGGCGGTTGCTTTACCCATCCAGGCAGCAGATTATGGATGTTGGCAGCGAAATCAAATAGATTATCTGATTTCTCAGAGCATGAATTATTGGAAGCATCAATTGCCGGAAGATCCTCCCTCCTGTACTTTGCCGGAGGACTATCCCCGACCGAATGAGCAAACCTATGCTGGGAACTGGTTCTATTATCGAATTTCTTCTAATTTGTATCTAAGATTAAAAGATATGGCATCCCGGCATCATGTGACTTTGAACATCTTCTTGCTCGCATCTTTCGCTTGTGTGTTGCACCGGCTGACCGGTATGGCCGACATTTTGATCGGAAGCCCCATTTCGGGGCGAACTCGTCACGATCTTGAAAACATCATCGGATTTTTCGTCAACACGATTGTTCTTCGATTCCGGACACACCCCGGAGAAACATTCAACGAGTACCTTCAAGAGACACTGCAGAGATCCAAGGAAGCCCATCGTCATCAGGAACTGCCTTTCGGGGTCATCGTTGAAAGCTTAAAACCCAGGCGGGATCCCTGTAAGAATATCTATTTCCAGATCATGTTTGCCTATCAGGATGCCCGGTACTGGTCATTATCTCTGCCGGGTATCAAATCTCGGGTACAAGAGTCCCATACGACCGTCTCGAATTTTGATATGACCTTATTTGCGGAGGAGAACGACGAGGGGCTGTTGTTGCGGGCGGAGTACAATACGGATCTCTACAAGGAAGAGACCATCCGGCGGTTTTTGCGGTTGTATGAGCATGTGCTGGAATCGATTGTGGCCGATCCAAGCCAACGAATTGATCAGATCAACCTGCTGACTTCCGAGGATGCCGTGGCGATTCGCCAATGGAATAAGAACGAACGAGCATATCCGCGGGATCGACGCATCAATCAGATATATGAAGATCAAGTCGCCAAAACCCCCGATGCGGTCGCACTGGAATTTGAAGGCCAAATGCTGACCTTTGCGGAATTGAATGCGCAGGCCAATCAACTGGCTCATTACTTGTGTCAGAAGGGCGTCGGCCGCAATATTCCGGTCGGACTCTGTATGGACCGGAGTCTGGAGATGATGGTGGCGTTATTGGCGATTCTGAAAGCGGGAGGGGGATATGTTCCGCTGGATCCGTTATATCCGGCCGAACGGCTGCGGCTGATGGCCAAGGAGGCCGGGGTTACCCTGATCCTGGCGGATGCGGGATTGCAGGGGATCTTTCCGGAATCCATCCAGCGGATCAACCCGGCCGACACGGCGATTTATGAATCGTATCCCGAAACCAATCCGAGTTGGGAGGGAACTTCGGAAGACCTGGCGTATATCGTGTTTACTTCCGGTTCGACGGGCACGCCCAAGGGGGTTGCGGTTCCGCATCGGGGCGTGGTGCGTCTGGTGTTTGGGCAGGACTATATGGAGTTTGGGCCGGAACTGTGCATGCTGCAATTGGCGCCGGTGAGCTTTGACGCATCGACTCTTGAGATCTGGGGGCCTCTGTTGCACGGGGGCCGATGTGTATTGTATCCGGGACGGATTCCGGAACTGGAGCAGTTGGAAGGGGTGCTGCAAAGAAAGAAGATCACGGCGTTGTGGCTGACGGCGTCGCTGTTTAATATGGTGATTGACACGCGGCCGCTGATGCTAGCCAATGTCGCCACGGTCCTGACTGGTGGGGAGGCATTGTCGGTGCCCCATGTTCGTAAGGCGCTGGAGGTTTTGCCGAATGTCCAGCTCGTCAATGGATATGGTCCGACCGAGAGCACGACTTTTACCTGCTGTTACCGTATTCCAAAATCCCTGCCGGAAAGGTTGAGTTCGATTCCGATCGGCCGGCCGATCGCCAATACGCAGGTGTACATCCTGGATTCCCATTTGCAGCCGGTTCCCATCGGTGTATCGGGGGAATTGTATATCGGGGGAGATGGGTTGGCGCGGGGATATGTCAACCGGCCGGAATTGACGGCCGAGCGGTTTGTGCGTGATCCTTTCAGTGAGGATTCGTCACGACGGCTTTACAAGACCGGAGACATGTGCCGATGGTTAGGAGACGGGACAATCGAATTTCTGGGCCGGATGGATGATCAGGTTAAGATTCGGGGATTTCGGATAGAACTGGGCGAGATCGAAAGCGCATTGCGGAGCCATCCATTGGTTCAACAGGCGGTGGTTACGGCGCGGGAGGATGAACCAGGGCAAAAGGTGCTGGTCGGATATGTTGTGCAGAAGGAAAAAGAGAGATATAACGAGAAGGATTTGCAAGAATATCTGGCGACAAAATTGCCGGAGTACATGATTCCCTCGACGATCGTAGAGTTGGATACGATTCCGCTGACGGCCAGCGGCAAGGCGGACCGAAAACAGTTGCCGCGACCTCGAATGAGTAAAATTTCGGGAAAGGATTTACTTCCACAGACGGATACCGAAATTCAACTCGCTGAAATCTGGAAACGGCTACTGAAAAGGGAGGTCGTGTATCGAGATGATCACTTCTTTCGTCTTGGCGGACATTCGTTATTGGCGGCGGAGTTGTTCTTCCGTATCCAGGACCGGTTTTCCATTCACCTGCCGATCCCGACAATTTTTGAAGCCCCGACACTGGGACAACTGGCCGCAGCGATCGACCGGGCTACGACCGAGATGACAACCCGCGATCTGGTCCAGATCAAATCGGGCAGTGGAGCCCATCCGATATTCTACCTGCCGGGGATTGGCGGACACACGCTGTCGTTTTATCATCTGGCCGAGGCGATGCAGATCAACTGCCCACAATATGGACTGAACCTGCGAGGTCTGGACGGGAAATCTGAACCGCAGGAGAGTATTGAGGAGATGGCGACTTATTTCGTCGAACTGGTTCGATCCGTGCAGCCGCAAGGGCCTTACAACCTGTGCGGATTTTCGTTCGGGGGCCGGGTGGCGTTTGAGATGGCGCTGCAACTGCAGTCGGCAGGCGAGCCCATCGGATTTCTGGGGATGTTGGGGGCGACAGCTCCGGGATATCCTCCGATGCCGGAAAATCCCCTCCTTCGGATCGGGTATCGATTGGTTGATTTCGGACGAATCGGACCTGCGCGACAGTGGCGATATTTGCGATTCAAGATCCGTAAGATCCTATCTCGGGTCCGACGAGAGATCCGGGGCAAGGGAAGGAATGGAACGACTACCGTTCATATGGAAATGCCCTATCAGCAATCGGTAGTCAAGGCGGCGATGAAGGCCTGGTACCAATATAAGCCGGTTCGGAAGTTGGCCGGAGATTTAACGGTTATTCGAGAGGGACAATCCCTCAGCGATCTGTATGCCCGATATATAGATCCAGAATACGGTTGGGGGCGATATGTTGAGGGGAATATCCGGGTCCATCAGTTGGATTGCGGGCATATGGATCTGTTTCGGCCGCCGTTTGTCGAGGAATTGGGACGGGTGATGGAACAATGCCTGCGAGAATCGATCGAGAAAGAATGAGCATCATTACCCCTTCTATCGTGATACTTCCGACCGAAACTCCTTTTGGATTGAC
>JAAYVQ010000205.1 GCA_012517095.1 Phycisphaerae bacterium
AAACTGTAACGACAAATCTGATTCGAATATTTATGCCCAAATTAACAATGTCGTAGCTTCCAGATTTAACGGTCCCGACTCAGGAATTCCCTCTGAACCCGTTTATGGACTTGTGGAATTCCGAAACGAGATACCTTATACTGAAACACCCATAATAAAGGATATCAGGAGACAACGCATGACAGAAACGAATGCACCATCCCCGGCCAAGCTCGTTCGCAAGCCGGGCAGTCAGATTATTGTGGATACGCTCGTCGAACAGGGCGTCGATGTGATGTTCGGCTATCTCGGGGGCGTGGTCTTGCCGCTATTTGACAAGCTCTATGATGCTCCGATCAAGTTCATCATCCCGCGTCACGAGCAGGGCGGCTGCCACATGGCCGACGCTTATGCCCGCGCCACCGGTAAAGTCGGCGTGGTTGTCGCGACCTCCGGTCCCGGCGCCACGAACCTGACGACGGGGTTGGCGACGGCGATGATGGATTCGATCCCGTTGGTCGCCATCACCGGTCAGGTCCGTACCGAGCTGATTGGAAACGATGCGTTCCAGGAGGCCGACACTACGGGGATTACTCGTCCGGTCACCAAGCACAATAGTATCGTCAAGGACCCCAACCTCCTGGCCCAGACGATCCGCGAGGCCTTCTTTATCGCCTCGACCGGCCGGCCGGGTCCGGTGCTGGTGGATATCCCCGTCGATATGCAGGTCGCCGAGATCGAAGTCAAGCCCGCCGAGCCGGTCAGTCTGCCTGGCTATAAAGTTCGTTCGCGGGTCCACAATCGCCAGATTACGCTGGCCGCCGAGGCGATCAACGCCTCCGAACGACCAGTGCTCTATGTCGGCGGGGGAATCATCATCGCCAACGCCGCCGCTGAACTGAGCGAGCTGGCGCACAAGGCCAACATCCCTGTCACGATGACACTGCTGGGCCTGGGTAGCATCGATCAGGGCAGCGAGCTGTCGCTGGATATGCTCGGCATGCATGGCTCGGCTTACGCCAACTACGCTGTCCAAGGGTGTGATCTACTGATCGCTATCGGCGCCCGCTTCGACGATCGTGTCACCGGCAAACTCAAGACCTTCGCGCCCAAGGCCAAGGTCGTCCATATCGACATCGATCCGGCCAGCATCGCTAAGAATATGCCCGCGGATATCCCCGTCGTCGGCGACGCCAAAGAGACGCTGGCCGAGTTGATTCGCGAGGTCCAGCACCGCGATCGCAAAGAATGGTTCGCCCAGATCGCCGAGTGGAAGAAAAAGTATCCCTTCCGCTACGACAAACGCGCCCACGCCATCAAACCGCAGATGGTGATCGAAGAGGTCCTTCGTCAGACCAAAGGCGACGCGACGATCGTCACCGGCGTCGGCCAGCACCAGATGTGGACGGCCCAGTTCTTCCGCTTCAAACGCCCGCGGCAGTTCATCACCTCCGGCGGCCTGGGGACAATGGGCTTCGGCCTGCCGGCCGCCATCGGGGCACAGATCGCCCTGCCGGGACAGACCGTCATCGACATCGACGGCGACAGCAGTTTCAACATGACGATGGCCGAATTGTGCACCGCCGTGCAGTACGAGCTGCCCATCAAGGTCTGCATCATCAACAACGGTTACATGGGCATGGTTCGTCAGTGGCAGCAGCTCTTCTACGGCAAGCGATATTCGTGCAGCTCGCTGAAGAATCCGGACTTCGCGACGGTGGCCCGCGCCTTCGGCGCCGTCGGCATGACCGTCACCGAGAAAAAGGCCGTGCCCGAGGCCATCTCCGCGATGCTCGCCGAGACGCGCCCCTGCGTGGTCGATTTCCATGTCGATCGCGAGGAGAATGTCTGGCCGATGGTCCCGGCCGGCAAGAGCTTGCACGAAATGAGCGGACTGGACATCTTTGAAAGCATGGCCTGATCCCTCGCGGTCGGCCTTCGAATACAGGAGACAGCCATGAAACATATTCTCAGTGCACTGGTGCTCAACCGTCCGGGCGTGCTGGCCCATGTCGCCGGCATGTTCGCCGCACGGGCCTTCAATATCGATTCGCTCACGGTCGGCCGGACCGACGACGCCGAACTGAGCCGCATGACCATCGTCGTCATCGGCGACGACCGCGTCGTCGAACAGGTTCGCAAGCAACTGGCCAAGATCGTCTCGGTCGTCAAAGTCCAGGACTTCGCCGGCCAGGATGTCGTCGCCCGCGACTTGATGCTGATCTCGGTCTCGGCCCCGCCGGAAAAACGGCCGGAGATCCTGGCCCTGATCGAGATGTTCAATGCGAAAGTTGTGGACATCGGCCCGAAATTTGTTATGGTAGAGGTCTGTGGTCCGGAAACAAAGATCGAGGCCTTCATCGATGCGGCCCGGCCGTACGGCGTCAGAAATGTCGTCCGGACCGGAACCGTCGCGATGGCCCGGTATAATCGGTCCCAGTCGGAATAACAACAAATTCAAGTTTGAGGAATTACAATGGCAACAATCTATTATGAAAAGGATGCGTCCCTTGACGGTCTTCGCGGCAAGAAAGTCGCCGTCGTCGGCTACGGCAGTCAGGGCCATGCCCACAGTCAAAACCTCCGCGACAGCGGCATTCAGGTCTCCGTCGCCGAACTTCCCAACACGGCCAACGACAAAATCGCCCGCGAGCACGGATTCGTCCCCACCGACATCAAGACCGCCATCGACGGCGCGGCACTGATTATCATTACGCTGCCCGACCAGGTTCAGGCCAAGGTCTATGCCAAGGAAATCGCCCCCAATCTCAAGCCCGGCCAGACGCTGGGTTTTTGCCACGGGTTCAACATTCACTTCGGTTATATCGTCCCACCCAAGGACATCAATGTCGTCATGATCGCCCCCAAGGGTCCCGGACACCTCGTCCGCAGCGAGTTTGTCAAGGGCGGCGGCGTACCCTGTTTGATCGCCGTCCAACAAGATAACGGCGGAGCGGGCAAAAAAATCGCCCTGGCCTGGGGCAACGGCATCGGCGGAGCCCGCGCGGGGATCCTCGAGACGACCTTCAAGGAAGAAACCGAAACCGACCTTTTCGGCGAACAAGTCGTCCTCTGCGGAGGCCTGTCCTCGCTGATCAAGGCCGGCTTTGAGACGCTCGTCGCCGCCGGCTACCAGCCGGAGATCGCCTACTTCGAATGTATGCACGAAGTTAAGCTCATCGTCGATCTGATCTATCAGGGCGGCCTCAGTTACATGCGCTACAGCATCTCCGACACCGCCGAATACGGCGACCTGTCGCGCGGCTCGCGGATCATCACCGACCAGACGAAGGCCGAGATGAAAAAGATCCTCGGCGAGATCACTTCGGGCGCCTTCGCCAAAGAGTGGGTCGCCGAATACCAGGGCGGCCTCAAGAAATTCAACGAGCTGTATCAGAAGGACTATACCAGCCAGCTCGAACAGGTCGGCCGCAAGCTTCGCAAGATGATGAAGTGGATCAACGCCAAAGAAGTGTGATCCCGCGGCAATAGAATTGAAAGCCCCCGGCTTTATGCCGGGGGTTGTGGAGGGCCATGCTCCGTCATGGCCGATATTCGGACGCGACGGAGCGCGTCCCTCCATTGAGGAACAGACACACAAAAAATGGAAGGGCACGGTAATGAAAATCAGCGGGATTCGATGGATCGCGATGATGGGATTGGCTCTGGCGGCGATCGGTTGTCAACGGTCCTATGACGACAACAAGGACATCTTCAACCGGTTCTACATGACCGATCTGAAACAGTCCGCATCCTCCGATGTCCTGAATGTCATCAAGACCCTCCAGCGCGAAGATACGGCCCAGACCGGCAATCTGGTCGCCTCTTTCGGGGACGACAACGATGGAATGATCTCTTGGTTTAATCTGGTCGCCTTCGATGACCAGACGCTGAAGGCCTCCCGTAAGTACGGCTTTATGGTCAACGAGCGGACCCGGCGGACATTGTTGATGAAACCGCCGCAGAAACTTCGGTTGGATGCGCAGGCCGTGGTCGATCCGCAGGTCCTGGCCGGACCCTACACCGACGAAAACGCCCGTCGTCTGGCTGTGCTGCACTGGCTGGATCGGCAGTTCGCAACCGACAGCAAGCAGATCTCCATCTCCAGCCAGATTCTCGCCTCCGACTCTCTGGCCGCGCGCCAGACCCTCAGTTGTGTTCTCATCCAGCTCGATGCCAATCCCGCCCAGGCCGCACGGCTGGCGGAATTTGAGGGCGTCCGCTTTGATCATCCCACTCTCGGCCGTTCGTATATTCGGATGCTGATCGAGGAGGACATCGTCAAGCTCAAGATCAAAGCCGGCAATGACTGGTTCATCGGAACGGATTTTAAGACCCATTCAGATGTGATCAATATGTAGCTGTACCGAGAACAGAAAGCAATGACCGCCGGCGACCGAAAGGTTCCCGGCGTTTTTTTTGTCTCAACGCCGGCAAAGAACACCCGGGATTTCCGGGGTCTTTTGCCTGAAGAACCTTATTTCACATCGATGATCTGTTACCACATCTCTGCGGCGGTCACAAATCGGATAGCGGAGGGAACGCGTCAGGAGATACTCTATCGATGGAAAGGAACGGAACCATGAAAAATGCATGCAGAACAGGGATCTTCATCGCAGTCTTGGCCCTGATGGCCGGGAGTGGTCTGCAGGCTGCCGACTGGCCGCAGTATCTGGGTCCGGATCGAAACTCCACCTCGCCGGAGAAGGGCATTTTACGCTCCTGGCCGGAAAAGGGGCCGGAAGTTTTGTGGACGGCCGCGGTCGGAAAAGGATATGGCGGACCCGTTGTCAAAGACGGCAAGGTCTATCTGCTTGACCGGGACGAGAAGGCCGGCGACAACCTCCGGTGTTTTGACCTGTCCAGCGGCAAAGAGCTATGGAATTTTGTGTATGAAGCGCCCGGGCGCGTTCCATTTCCCGGTTCGCGAAGCGTGCCGGCTGTGGACGGCAACCATGTCTATTCGTGCGGGCAAAATGGCGACCTGTATTGCATCGACATCAACACGCACAAACCCGTCTGGAACAAGAACATCTGGAAGGACTTTGGCGGTAGCCGTCTTCCGATCTGGGCGATTACGCAGTGCCCTCTTGTTTATGGGGATTTGGTCATTGTATTGTCCCAGGCCCCTGATGCGGGTGCGGTTGCCTACGACAAGCTCACAGGAACCGTTAAATGGAAAACACCCTATCTTGGTAATGAATCCTATGCCAGTCCTTCCGTTGTTAAAATTGACGGGAAAGACCATATTGTTATGGTCATTTCATCGACGAATCCCATTGGGAACCGAGATTTGCCGCAGACTCTGGGCAAAGTCGTGGGGATAGAACCTCTCACAGGAAAGATCCTGTGGACCTATGACAAGTGGCAATGTCACATTTCGGTGCCGAGTGCCGTGGACGCCGGTGATAACAAAGTGCTGGTCGCCGGCGGATATGAACTGGGTACCGTTATGCTGAAAGTCGAAAAACAGGCCGACGGCGGCTATGGTGTAGCCGAACTGTTCCGACACAACGATTTCGGCGATCAAACCAAACCTCCGATCCTGTACAAGGGTTACTTCTATGCCCAGTTCACGACCAATAGCAAGCGTGACAGCCTTGTCTGCATGGGCATGGACGGCAAGGTCCTGTGGAAAACGCAGAGGGAGCCGGACTTCAATAAAGGCAGCATGATTCTGGCCGACGGCCTGATTCTGGCGACCGACGGCGTCAAGACTTTGTATTTGATCGAACCGGATCCAGCCGGGTTTAAGCCGCTTGCTTCAGCGGAGGTGCTCGCGGAAGGGGGAGTCGATACGAGCGAACCCATGACTCGATTTGGAGGTTCAAATCAGAACTGGGCGCCGCTGGCACTGGCCGATGGCAAGCTCCTGATCCGCGATCAGACGAAAATGAAATGCGTCAAAGTCGCTCAATGATTCGAAAGACTGTTCCTATCAATGAAAGGGGTAGAGTATGAAGGTTCGAATGGCCGTTTTAACAGCAATTTTGATGATCGTCGCTTGCAGCGGCATGGCAGCGGATTGGCCGCAGTGGCAGGGAATCAACCGGGACGCCAAGTCCCCGGACACGGGCCTCTTGAAGCAGTGGCCCCAAAACGGTCCGCCGCTGGCCTGGCGAATTGACAAACTCGGCGGAGGCGACGGCGGTCCGGCCATTGCAGGGGGGCGGATTTATTTGATGAGCAATCGCGGCGATCAGGAAGTCGTCATTGCCCTGTCCGAAAAGGACGGTAGCGAAATCTGGGTCTCGCCCCTTGGCCCGGCCTTTCGACAGCAGGCCTCGCAGGGACGAGAAGGGCCTTCGTGCACGCCGACGGTCGATGGCGATCGTCTCTATGTCGTCGGGCTGGCCGGGAATGTGGCCTGTCTGCAGACAAGCGACGGCAAGATCGTCTGGCAGAAAAGTCTTGCGGATGATTTCGGCGGCCGCAGGCCGATGTGGAGCTTCCGCGAATCGCCCCTGGTCGATGGCGACAAAGTCATCGTCACCCCCGGCGGGACCGATGCGATGCTGGTGGCCCTGAACAAGCTGACCAGCGAGACGATCTGGAAATCCAAGATGCCCGATGCCCCGGCCGCCGCAGCACCAGCGCCCGGAGGAGCCGGCGGTCCCGGCGAAGGTCGAGGCGGTCCTGACGGACCCCGCGGCCCAGGTGAAGGCCGTGGGGGACGCGGTGGTCGCGGCGGTGGTTTTGGCGGTGGTGGCGGAGGAGCATCCTATGCCTCGGCGATTGCTATCGACTTCGAAGGGCAGCGCCAGATTGTGCAGCTCACCGCCAGTGCGCTCATCGGCGTGGCCGCGGCGGACGGCAAGTTTCTCTGGAGGTATGACAAGCCCGCCAACCGCATGGGGATCAATTGCTCGACGGCGGTGCACAGCGACGGGATGATCTTCGCCTCCTCCGCCTATGGCGCCGGCGGCGGCCTGGTCAAGCTCAGCAAGGATGCAAGCGGTGCAATCAAGGCCGAGGAAGTCTATGCCACAACGGACATGCAGAACCACCACGGCGGCATGATCCTGCTGGATGGATACCTCTACGGCGCCACCGGCGGCAACGAGGGCGGTGCCTTGGCCTGCATGGAGTTCAAGACCGGCAAGATCCTGTGGGATCTGCGCAAAGATGGACAGCGTCGAGCCAAGGGCTCGCTGACCTATGCCGACGGCCTGCTCTACTACCGCATGGAGGACGGCGTCGTTGTCCTGGTCGAGCCGAAACCCGACAAATACGCCGAAGTCAGCCGTTTCGAGCAGCCCGACCGCAGTAAATTGCCGGCCTGGGCTCACCCCGTCATCGCCAACGGAAACCTATACATTCGCGATCAGGACATTCTGTTCTGCTACGATGTGAAGGCAAAATAAAAAGGGATAATGTCAGGAACCTGTTACGGATAAACAAAACCGCCGGCGGACCTTTCCGTCCCCGGCGGTTTTTGTTTTCGATCTTCCACGGGTCAAAAAAAGGGCGGATTTCATCCGCCCTGCTAACGACTAATTCCTATATTCTAAATCCTGATTTATTTCTTATTCTCGCCCTCGGCGCTCTTGGGCTGAATGGTAACGGTCTTGCCTCCGTCGGCCGGCTTGGGCTGGACGGGCGTAACCTTGGGCGCCGTGGCCCCGGCGGCTGCCGGCTTCGGGGCCGGTTCGGGCATCTTGAA
Organism: Phycisphaerae bacterium; assembly: GCA_012517095.1. Taxonomy (GTDB): domain Bacteria; phylum Planctomycetota; class Phycisphaerae; order Sedimentisphaerales; family Anaerohalosphaeraceae; genus FEN-1350. The sequence continues at coordinate 7,643 of JAAYVQ010000205.1, forward strand.
CTCGACGACCTTTTCGATCTTGGCCCCCTCGCGCATCTTTGTGCGATAGGTGGCCCAGAACTGCTGGCGCTTCTGAGTCTTCAGATTGTTGATAATCTGTTCTTTGACCTTGTCAAAGGGCTCGGTCATGGCCTCCTTGCGGCCGGTCACTTTAATGATATGGTAACCGAACTGCGATTCGACGATCTCGCTGATATCCCCGATCTTCATCGCCCAGGCCGCATTGGAAAATTCGGGCACCATCTGTTCCTTGGTGAAATACCCGAGATCTCCTCCTCGCTCTTTGGACGGGCAGGTCGAATGCTCTTTGGCCAGGGCCGCAAAATCGCCGCCGGCTTTGACCAGCTTGAGCACTTCCTCGGCCTTGGTTTTGGCCGCGGCCTTGGCGGCGGCGTCCATATCCTTGGTGCCCAACAGAATGTGACTGGCCTGGACCTGCTCGGGTTGGCTGAATCGCTGGATGTTGTCATCGTAAAACTTCCTGGCCTCTTCGTCCGTGACGGTCTTTTCCGCTTCGCTCATTTCGGACTCCAACAGCTTATCCAGCCCCATACTCAACCGGAATTCCTTGCGGACTTCTTCCATCTTGACGCCGGCGGCCGCCATCTCCCCTTCCATGTCCTTGACGGTCTTTCCGTTGGACTTGGCCATCTCCTCCATCCGGACATCGATCTGCTCGTCGGTGATCTGAACCTTTTTGGCCTTGATCTGCTGCTCGGCCAGTTCTTTGTCGATCAGCATTTCGTACAGTTGCGGCCGGATCCTTTGCTTCATGTTTTCCATGGCTTCCGGGGGAAGATTGGCTCCCATCGGCCCAAGCATTTGAAGCTGTTGTTTGGCCCGTTGTTCGACATACTGCTCAAGAATCGCCCGACGAATCTCAACCCCATTCACCTTGAGAATCACCTCTTCCGGATTGAAAGCGGGAGCGGCCTTAACCGCCGGAGCGGCCGGGGTTGCGGGGGATTTCGGGGCCACGACATCCTTGGCTTGGATGGGGGGGGCGGCGGGCCGCTCGGTCGCCGCTGCAGGCGGGGTCTTGACGGCATCCTTGGTCTTTGTCGCCGGGCCGTCGCTTTTACCCATTCCCATGGCCGCCGTCGCTAAAATAGTCGCTATGAACAGAATCATCTGTGCCGTTCGCATCCGATTTTCCTTTCGAAAAGGATTTGAAACTTCATAATAAACACAAACTATCCATTATAAAGAATCCCCTTTTCCAAGTCAAGCATTATTGTTGTCGCAGAAATCCGATCCGGGTATGATGGATCGGGCTAAGGAAGGTAAACTCCGGACCCTATTCGTCGAGGACAGCCATGCTGATCGAAGCGGAAAATGTCGGCAAACAATACTCCACACCCGAAGGCGGTGTCCAGCAGGTCTTGCGGGGTGTCTGTTTGAGTGTGGATACTGGCCAAAGCGTCGCCATTGTCGGACCTTCCGGCAGCGGCAAAAGCACGCTGCTCAACTGCATCGGCGCCCTCGACCGCCCCGACGAAGGCGTCATCCGCATCGACGGCCAGTCGCTGGAGGGCCTGGGCGAGACCGAGCTGGCGGCGATCCGCAATCGACAAATCGGATTTGTCTTCCAACTGCACCATCTGTTGCCGCAGTGCACCGTCCTGGAAAATGTCCTGATCCCCACTCTGGCCGGCGGTTTGCCGCCGACGGATGTTATCCATCGCGCTCACGAGTTGCTCCAGTTTGTCGGCCTGGCCGACTACGAGAACCATCGTCCCGGCCAGCTCAGCGGCGGCCAGCGCCAGCGCGTCGCCGTCGTCCGCGCCCTGATCAACAACCCGAAGGTCCTGCTCGCTGACGAACCCACCGGCTCGCTCGATGCCGCCTCCGCCGACCAGATCGCCAAGCTGTTGAACGAATTCGTCCGCGAGGACAACCTGGCGCTAATCGTCGTGACTCACTCGTTTCGGCTGGCCGGTCAGATGCAGCGGCGCTATCAACTGAACGATGGAATTCTCACCGAACTGACGGATCGACTATGAATACGCGGCAATTGATTTCCCGATCGCTTTCTCATTACCGCTGGACCGCCGCCGGTGTGCTAATGTCAGCGGCGCTGGGAACTGCGGTACTCACCGGCGCGCTGCTGGTCGGCGATTGCGTCAGTTACGGGCTCAAACATCGCGTCGAACTGCGTCTTGGCCGGATCCAAACAGCTCTCGTCGGTGGCGACCGCTTCTTTCGCCAACAACTGGCCGATGACCTTTCCAAACGGCTCGCCGCGGATGTCGTGCCGGCGATTATCCTTCCCGCCGTGGCGATCAACCCCGACACGGACCGCCGCGTCAATCAGGTTCAACTGATCGGGGTTCCCAATCGTTACTTCTATCTGGGTCCACCAAAGCTCGGAGTATGCATTCCCTCGTTCGCCGATCAGGTCTCTGTCCTCCTAAACCAGACGATGGCTCATCGGCTGGATATCCGACTCGGCGACGAGATCGTCCTCCGTGTTGCCAAACCCGGTCTTCTTCCTCGCGATGTCGCGATGGCCGGCCCCGATGAATCCTCGATCGCTTTTCGCTCGACTGTCGAAAGGATCCTGCCGCCCGACTTGTTCGGCGACTTCAATCTTTTCGCCAACCAGGCGGCGCCACTGAATGTCTTCGTGCCGATCTCGCTGATCGCCGACAAGATTGGGCAACCCGGCAAGGCCAACATGTTGTTATGCACCGTTCCCAATCGCGACGGCTCCGTCGAGGCCGCTCTGGTCGATTCCATCCAAATCGAAGACCTCGGCCTGGAATTGCGAACGCTGGCCAAGGGCCCAATCGAGCTTCGTTCGCCCCGCGTGTTTCTGGAGCCGCCGACCTCCGCCGCCGCGCTGGCCACAGGCACAGGCGCGTCGCCCTCGCTGACCTACTTTGTCAACGAACTGAAAATCGGCGACCGCGCCACGCCGTATTCGATGGTCACGGCCGTCTCGCCCGACAGAATCCCCGGCCTGTTTCCGGCGGAAACAAAGGATAATCCCATCGTCCTCAATCAATGGCTGGCCGACGATCTCGGCGCCAAGGTCGGGGACCTGCTCACAATGCAATACTACCTTGTCGACGACGCGCGACGCCTCGTCATCGCCGCCAGTGCGTTCACGGTTACCGGAATCGTCCCCATGGATCACCCCGCGCTCGATCGCGAACTCATGCCCGAATTTCCCGGCCTGGTCGACAGCGAAAACTGCCGCGACTGGAAACCCGGAATTCCGCTTTCCCTCGACCGCATTCGCGATAAAGACGAGAAATATTGGGATGAATATCGCGGCACGCCCAAGGCCCTGATTCCGCTTTCCGTCGGTCAGTCGATCTGGCAAAACCGCTTCGGTAATCTCACCGCCGTTCGCTGGCCCGCCGCGGGCAATTCGATGGAGACGCTCGCAGCGTCGATTCGCAAATCCGTCAAGCCCTCCTCGATCGGCCTGACCGTTCAGCCCATCCGCGAGAAGGCCGACGCCGCCAGCGCCGGCACTTCCAGCTTCGGCGGTCTGTTTCTGGGCCTGAGTTTCTTTCTCATCGCCTCGGCCGTCGTGCTGATCGCCCTGATCTTCACCTTTGGCCTCCAGCAACGGCTGTCGCAGGCCGGATTGTTCGTCGCCGTCGGCTGGCCCGTTCCGCAGGTCCGCCGAGTCTTGATCGCCGAGGCTGCGATTCTCTGCGTCGCCGGCACCGCTCTCGGCTCGCTGGCCGCGCTCGGCTACACCGCTGTGATGATCGCCGCGCTGGAATCCGTCTGGTCGGGCGCCATCGCCGGAGCCACGCTCTGGTTCCACCCGACCCTTCGCTCCGTGCTCATCGGCGGCGGCATCTCAATCGTGATCGGCCTGGCCGCCTGCACGCTGACTCTGCGAAGACCGCTGCGCCGCCCGGCGCGTGAACTGCTCGCCGGATCGGTCGAAACCGCCGTATCCAATGCGACCCCCGGCCGTATCAGCCGGTGGCTGGCGTGGATTTGCGGCCTTGCCGTTATCCCATTGCTGCTTGTCGGTGGGTTTCATCCCGACCCTGGTCTGTTCTTCGGCGTCGGCTCGCTCCTTTTGGTTGGCGCGCTATCGTTCGCATACCGCTGGCTGGCATGGATTCACGACAAACAATCCTCATTATCGCAGCTTTCGCAACTGGCCCGCCGTAATACCACCCGTCGCAAGGGCCGATCGTTGGCAGTGATTCTCCTATTGGCGGTCGGAGTGTTTCTCATCGTCGCCGTCGGAGCCAATCGCCAAAACCCGCTGGGGACTGCACATCTACGCTCCAGCGGCACCGGCGGCTTTGCGCTCTTCGCCCAATCGGCGATTGACCTGCCCAAAGATCCCGGCAGCGATGAGGGCCAACAGTTCTTCAATCTCGACGCCGCCGCGATGACGGATGTCGGTGTCATCCCCATGCGGGTCCGCGAAGGCGACGACGCCAGTTGCCTCAACCTCAATCGCGCCCAACAACCCCGTATCTACGGCGTTGAACCGAAACGACTAACCGATCTGCTAAAGGAAGAACATCCCGGGCCCTTCAGCTTCAAAAAAACCGGCGGGTCATGGTCTTCTCTTGATACAGATCTCGGTTCGGATGTGATTCCCACCGTTGGTGATTACGCGACGGTCTATTGGGCCCTCGGTAAGCAACTCGGCGACGAGTTGGGATTTACTGACGACAAAGGCAATCCCGTTCGTCTTCGCATCGTCGGAATGTTGAACAACTCGATCCTGCAAGGGGGTCTTATCATCTCGGAATCCAATTTTATCCGCCGTTTCCCCTCCGTCGGCGGCTATAAGGCCTTCCTCATCGACGCGCCCGCCGACCGCCAAACCGCCGTCGCCGATGCCCTCAGCCATTCGCTCCGCGACTATGGGCTGGAGGTTGTGTCCGCCGTCGATCGACTGATGACCTTCGCCGCCGTCGAAAACACCTACTTGTCGATCTTCGCGCTGCTCGGCGGCCTGGGCTTGATCATCGGTACCCTTGGCCTCGGTTTTGTCGTCTGGGTCAATGTCCTCCAGCGTTCCGGCGAACTGGCGATGATGCGGGCCGTCGGATTTACACGCACCCGGTTACACGCGCTGCTGATCCGTGAGCATGTCCTGCTGGTTATCCTCGGCGTGGTCATCGGCGCCGTGTGCGGCCTGGTCGCCGTCCTGCCGGCAATCCTCTCGGCGGGCAACCAGGTTCCGATCGTCCCGCTGGTCCTCCTGACCGTCGTCATCGCCGCCTGCGGCCTGCTCTGGATACGGCTGGCGACGACGGCCGCCCTTCGCGGTAATCTCCTGGAGGCCCTGCGAAAGGAATAGGGGATTTGGGCCGAAGGATGGAAAACAGCCCTTGTCCTTCCGGCGAAAGCCGGAATCCATTTCTGCCGATAAAAAAGGGTGTACCGTATAAGAACAGGTAACGAACGCGTGTAGGATAAGACATGATTCAACTCCACTATGGAGATAAGTCCATCGAGTTGGCCATTCCCGCCGCAAATATCGCCCGCGTGATCCGCCCCTTTGACGCGCCGCAGGGGCCGGATAATCGTAAGCAGATTCGACGCGCTCTGACCGGCGATGCGATCGAATCGTTCCGGGCTCTTATCCAAGGCCGCAACCTGCTGATCCTGACCGCCGACGCCACCCGTGATATGCCGCTGGCCGATATCCTGCCGATCCTGCTGGCCGCAACGAACGGTTGTCGCACCGTGCGATTCCTGATGTGTACCGGAACCCATAGCGCCGACGCGCCGCAGAATGTGCGCCTGGCCGAGCACATCCGTCAACTGGCGATCGCTGCAGGACCGTCTGACCCGTCCATCACGATCCACGACTGCAACAGCCCCAACTTGATTGACGCCGGATCGACCGCCTTCGGCACTCCCGTACGCTACCACCCGATATTACAGCAGGCCGACGCATTTTTTGTATTATCCGACATTAAATGTCACTATTTCGCCGGCTATTCCAATCCCATCAAGTACTTCATTCCCGGCGCTTGCGCGTTCGCCACAGCGGAAAAAAATCATTCGCTGGCCCTGGACGACCGCTCGACCTTCGGCGTGCACCCCTGGCATCGTGATCCTGCCCGCCGCGGCAATCCGCTGGCCGCCGACCAGCTCGAAGCGATGCTCCGCATCGTCGGCGACCGCCTCGTCTACGCCTTGACTACCGTCAGCACCTCCGGCCGGATTCAGTTTGCCGCGTTTGGCCCCGCCCAACAGGCCAGCGCCGACGCCTTTGACTTTGTCGATCATCACAACGGCCACACCGTCGAGCCGACCGACCGCCTGATCGTTTCCTGCGGCGGTTTGCCTCACGACATCGACCTCTACATCGCCCAGCGTGCCCTGGAGCTGACTCAGTGCGCCGTGGCCGATGGGGGCGAAATCCTGTTCCTGGCCGCCTGCCCGGGTGGTGTCGGTGAACCGCACACCCTCGACGAATTCTACCATGCCCTCACGCGTCCGCTCGACGCGATCCTCGAATCCGCCGACCGTCCGTATAAGCTTTTTTCCCACAAGCCCGTCAAGTTCGCCCGCATGATCCGCCGCCTTCGCCGCATCTGGATGCATTCGCAGATCCCCGCCGAACAGATCGAGGCGATGCATCTGTTCACGACGGACAATCCGCAGGCCGTCGTCGATGGCTGGATGGCTGAGAATCCGGCCGTCCGCATCGCCGTCGTCGATGGCGCAAACAAGCTGGCCATCTACAAAAAGGTGTCAGACACCTTTTAACGGATTTCATTATCATTAATTGGTTTCTTAAATATGGTGTCTGACACCTTTTTTCTGCCCTTTGGCCGACCCAGTGCATGTAGGGACGCTGTCAGTTCCATCTGACTGGCCGTCTGGACAGTCCAGGCATCATCCCCCAATGGACACCCACGCCCGATGCTTCGTTCAATCTTCTTCAAATCACCTTCATTGGGGTGGAGGTCAACCAGATCGAGCCAGTGATCTGGCAGCGAAACCGGAGCATCAGCTAAACTCAATCCATCTTTCCGGATCCCTTGGCGGATAGCCAGACTGCTCCATCGCCAAAACATCGACCGGCTGACGAGACCGGCCCGCAATGGATTGCTCTCGATATATCGTAGAACCGACAAAAAATGGCCGTTCGATTGTACCGGAAAACTTTTAAACCGACCTTGATACAGATGGCCGAATCCCGTTTCTCCGTGAGCCGCATTCCAGCGGTGCGAATGGGTCATCGTAATCCACTTCATAAATACCGACAATTCGCCATCATGATACGGCCATAAGAGCAGGTGCCAGTGGTTCGACATGATACAGTAACCCAGCAAACGAATCGGATATTGCAGAACCCCCTCCGCCAAAACATGCTCGAAGGCCATAAAATCCAGGGCGTTTTCAAAAATCATCCGCTTGCTATTGGCTCGATTCAGCACATGATAGACAAATCCGCCCGGACATTGTCGTCTTGCTCTCATAGTTTTCTCCAAAAAGGTGTCAGACACCATTTCCATTATTTTCGAATATCAGCTATTAATCAACAAAAATTAAAAACGGTGTCTGACACCTTTTAGATCCCCCGTCGGATGGCTTTTCGCCAAACCATCTTGAAAATCCTGCGTTTTGACCCTCACTCTTCCACAATCCATAATTCAGCACAGAATCATCAGTTACGATTCAGGTTCTTCCGAATCTCCTTCCATAAGTCGCACTATCGGAAAATTGTTCGGGATTTGTTCGGGAAAAAATCGTCCGATTGCCGATAGGTTTGGGGTGCCCCAGAGGCCAAACTCGAAAGGATTGCGAGGTCGTTATGGATAACAATAGACTCAACCCGGATCAGGATCCACAACCGTTGGTCAAATATGGACCCGGCGGCGAATATCAGAACCACTGCCCTCCAAGCAAAGTTCCCATCCTTCCCGAGCCGCCCAACGGCCTGGGCCGGCTGCTGGCGACGATCGCCGAGATGATCGGCGCCACCATCCACCCCGAACTGATGCTTGAAAAATTCTCGCTCGAACTGCCCGAGCCCATCCCCGCGGAGGCCGCCGCCCATGCCACCCACGCAAAACCTGACTTTGACGCCCAAACAGATCGAAGTCCTGCGATGCATCGCGGACTTCCGTACCAGCCGTCGTTATTCGGCGACGATTGCGGAAGTCGCCGATCGGCTCGGCGTAAGCCGGCCCACCGTGTTCGAACACATAGCCGCGCTCCGCGAAAAAGGCCTGCTGGCCGACTCGCAGGGCAAGGCACGCTCTTTACTCCCGTCGTCGCGGGCACAACGGCTGCTTAGCGAGCTTCGCGACGCCGCCTGGCAATCCGAAACGGTCGAAGGCGTCCCGCTGCTGGGCCGTGTCGCCGCGGGAACACCCATCGAGGCCGTCGAAAACGCCGAGCCCTTGTCCCTCCGAACCCTCTTCGGCCACGGTGACCAATTGTTCGCCCTCCAGGTGGTCGGCAACAGCATGATCGACGAAGGCATCCGCTCCGGCGACTTTGTCCTGTGCCGCCGCGCCGCCACCGCCGACAACGGCGCCTTGGTCGTCGCCATCGTCGATGACGACAGCGCCACACTCAAACGCTTCTACAAGGAATCCGAACGCGTTCGTCTCCAGCCGGCCAACGCGGACTTCAACCCCATCTTCTCCCGCCATTGCCGTATCGAGGCCGTTGTTCTCGGCCTGATCCGCCGTCTTTCGTAAACCCTCCATTATTTCCGGTAAAGGGTTTACATCAACCTTGCCGGGGGGTATCCTGTTACAGGATCAGGGGGATACCGTGGAGAGAGTGTCCCAACATCGAGAGCGGAGATCTTGTCGAAGGGAAGTCCGCATACGGAACCAAGCTTGGCTGGCAGGGATTCATAAGGATGACACAACGGGATCACAAGCGGTACGATGTACCCATCCGAATTCAGGTTCTGATTCCTTCTGCACTGTGCCTGGCGGTTTTGTTTGTGGCGTTGTTCTGGGCCGCGGTGCCGTTCGTTCATGAGCAATTATTTTCCATCAAACGCGACATGATCTGCGAGTTGACCGAGACGGCCTGGTATCTTCTTCAACAGTATCAATCCCGTGCCCAATCGGGCGAGATTACCCTGGCTGAAGCGCAATGGCGCGCGCTCGAACGGGTCCGGGCCATGCGATATGGACCCGAAAGCCGTGACTATTTCTGGATTCTCAACCTATCGGGCAAGGTCTTGATGCATCCGATCCAGAGGGATCTCGAAGGCACCAGCGGTCTGGACATCACCGATCCGTACGGGAAACGATTCGTTGAGGATATGGTCCGTACAGCCAACGACGAAGAAGACGGCCTGGTCGAATACTATTGGCCTCGGCCCGACAACCCCGATGTGCCGGTCCCGAAATTATCGTATGTACGGATCTTCAAACCGTGGGACTGGATTGTCTGTACGGGGATCTATGTGGACGATATCCACGCCGAGATCGATCAGATTACCCGACGACTGCAATTCATTTTCCTGGGTTGCCTGGCCATCCTGGCCGTCCTGGCGATCTGGCTGTCGTTGCTGAGCCGTCGCATTGAACACCGCCGGCGCGACGCTGAACAGCGGCTGGCCGCCGGCGAACGGCAACACCGGACCTCTCTGGAAAATATGGTATGCGGCTTCGTGCTATTTGAGCTGATCCCGGACGACTCCGGAAAGATCGTGGATGCCCGCGTGATCCAGGTTAATCCGGCGGCCCTTCAAATCACCAACATCACGGCGGACCCCACAGGGCTCCTGATGAGCGATCTGTTCCCCGATACCGTTCATATCCGAATGGCTGAAATCGAAGAAATCATCCCTGCGGGGTTCCCCTTCCGTGAAGAAAAATTCTTTGTCGAATTCGGCCGCTGGTTTGAAGTTCTGGCCTTCATGCCGCAACCGAATCGTTTCGCCATAACCTTCACCGACATTACCGAACGCAAGAACTCCGAAGATAAAATCGCCAAAGAATTAAGCTTGCGTCAGATGCTGATCGACCAGTTGCCGTGCGCGGCCATGATTCTGAAAAAAGGAACCCGGGAAATCGTCAGTTGTAACCAGATCGCGCGAACGATGGGAGCTATTCCGGGATCAACCTGTTATATCACTTTCGACGGCCAAAACGAACCCTGCCCCTTCTGCAGGGCCCCCGAAAGCTGGGAAACCGGCCGGCCGCAGCGAATCGAAGTCGAACATCACGAAGGCAAATGGTGCGAATGTATCTGGATCTCCCTGTCCGAAGACCTCTATGTGCATTACATTTTCGATATCACCGAACGAAAGAC
>JAAYVQ010000206.1 GCA_012517095.1 Phycisphaerae bacterium
CTGCTTCGCACGCAGCGGCGAAATGCCAAAGCCGCCCGCTGCCATCGCCGCCGAACCCTCCGGAAACTACATGCTGTTGGTATCCTACTCAAAGACACAATTCCTTGCGATTGGAGTCACTTGTAGCGTTGTAGTATTAGCGACTGTTTCTGTTTTGGTCCTGTGATTGGTGAAAAATCATCGGAGCAGGTCGGCGGCCTGTGTGGAATCAATCGGAAATCAATTAGTCAATGTTACACCTATAGTAGCGTATCGGTGGGAGATTCGTCGGAGGATATCGGGGGCTTTTGCGGGCTCAATATCGACACGATCACGGCCAGTTTCTGGGATACCGAGACCAGCGGGCAGACGAGCAGTGCCGGGGGCGTGGGCCTGACGACGGCGGAGATGAAGACGCTTTCGACCTTTACGGAGGCGGGGTGGGATTTTGTCGGCGAGGCGGCGAATGGGACGAAGGATGTTTGGCGAATGTGCGCGGATGGCGTGGATTATCCGCGGCTGAGTTGGGAGTTTTCCCAAGGCGGGGATTTCGATTGTCCGGATGGGGTAACTCTGGAGGATTTACTGTATTTAGCCGGACGATGGATGGCAAACACGCCGGAGATGATTGGGGCGGCGGATGCCAATGGCGACGGCAAAGTCGATCTGGCCGATTTTGCGGCGTTTGCGGAAAACCGGACGAAATAACTTGACAATGGATATTGTCTACAGGAAATTGATTAGAGGGTCACATGGACTCGCAAATGCGGCGAACCCATCCTGGCAAATACACCTTCACCGCATATTTTTTTGCATTTCTATATCCAGGGAAACCGGAGTGGACTATACTATCGGCAGGAAGCGTAGCCGGGTTTGCCCCCTCCGCGGGTGAGGTATTGTGATCCGCGGGATCGCGCGGGGGAGACCGGCGAAGACCGAATCCATCACAGCAGGAACACCCGCGGATTTTTCACCTTGCAATGGGCCGTGATTGCAGCGGCACTTCCGTGATCGGCAACCGAAGAGCGAGAGCCGGGGCAGGAGGATTCGATCTTTCCGGTTTTCCGACCTTCCTAATGATCGGAGCGCAGGATGCGAATTTTATTGCTTAATCCGGAATTTCCGGAGTCATTTTGGAGCTTAAAGAACGCCGTCAAGTTCATTTCCCGCAAGTCGATGCTGCCGCCGCTGGGATTGTTGACGGTGGCGGCGATGCTGCCGGAAGAGTGGGAAAAACGGCTGATCGATCTGAACACCACGCGGCTGCGGGACAAGGACCTCCGCTGGGCGGATTATGTGTTTGTCACGGCGATGATGATCCAGCGGAAATCGGTGGAGGCGATTCTCGAACGATGTCGCGCCCTGGGCGTCAAGACGGTGGCCGGGGGACCGCTATTTACGAGTCTGCCGGAGGAATTTTCCGATGTGGACCATCTGGTGCTGAACGAGGGGGAGGTGACTTTGCCGGAGTTTGTGGCCGACATCCAGGCCGGTAACGCACGCAAGATCTATACCACGCAGGCCAAGGCGGACCTGCGGCAGACGCCGGTGCCAATGTGGGGGCTGGTCGATGTCCGGAAGTACGCGCTGATGCCGACACAGTATTCGCGGGGATGCCCGTTCAACTGCGATTTTTGCGATGTGACCACTTTGTTCGGACACGAGATCCGAACGAAGGACACCGCTCAGGTGATCGCGGAGCTGCAGAGCATCTACGACACCGGGTGGCGAAGCAACGTATTTTTTGTGGATGACAATTTCATCGGAAACAAGACCCGCCTGAAGACGGAGGTGCTGCCGGCGATCGAAAACTGGATGCGGGAGCGGGACTTTCCGTTCTGTTTCAACACCCAGGCCTCGATCAACCTGTGCGACGATGAGGAATTGATGCGGGCGATGGTCCGGGCGGGATTCGACTGCGTATTCGTGGGGATCGAGACGCCGAGTGAGGCGGGGTTGAGCGAATGCAACAAGGTGCAGAACAAAGGCCGGGACCTGGTCGAGAGCGTGGCGAAGATTCAGCGGGCGGGGATGCAGGTACAAGGGGGCTTTATCCTGGGATTCGACAGCGATGAGCCGAGCGTGTTCGACAATCTGATCCGGTTCATCCAGGAAAGCGGGGTTGTGGTGGCGATGGTGGGGCTACTGAATGCGCCGCGGGGGACGGCGCTCTATCGACGGATGGCCGACGAGCAGAGACTGATCCGGATGACGACGGGGGACAATACGGATTGCTCGATCAATTTTCTGCCGAAGATGGGGATGGAAACGCTGGTTGCGGGGTATCGGAAGGTGGTTCAGACGATCTACTCTCAGCCGAATTACTGCCAGCGGATTCTGACCTTTTTGCAGAATTATTCGGCGCCGACGGATCGAACCCTGAAACTGAGATATCGCGAGATCCACGCGTTCGTCAAGTCGATCTGGCAATTCGGGATTCTGCGGCGTGGAAGGCGGTATTACTGGAAATTGATTTTCTGGTCCCTGCACAAACCTCATCGCCTTGTTCTGGCGGTCACTCTGTTCATTTACGGCTATCACTTTCAGAAATTTATTCGAACACTGGAAGGGGTCCAAGCGCAGACATAAGCCGGACGGTTTGGCCCATCCGGCAGCCATTTTCGTTTACGGACCCTCCGAAAGCCGGTGTCTGCGCGACCGGGAGAGGATCCGATGGACCCTTCGAATCGGAAGGAAAGCGGGCAAGGGGGTTGTTGCGGAGACGAAATGCCGATATAATAATCTCGAACTGATCGCCGGTTGGGAACTCCGTTGCGGTTTAACCTGAGGAGATCATGAGCTTAGACGCATTTTTTGCCCCGCAATCGATCGCTGTGATCGGCGCATCCCGCAAGCCGGGAAAGGTCGGTTTTGAAATCCTGGCGGGCGTAATGAAGTCCGGTTTTCCCGGGAAGATCTACCCGATCAATCCGACCTGTGAGGAAGTTCAGGGGCTCAAGTCGTATCCGGACCTCAAGTCGATCGAGGGGCCGGTGGATCTGGCGGTGATCGTGGTGGCGGCCAAGCAGGCGCCGGCCGCGATGCAAGCGTGCGCAGACAAGGGGGTCAAGGCGGCGATTGTGGTCTCATCGGGATTCAAGGAACTGGGGCCGGAGGGGGCGGAGCTGGAGCAGGTGTTGTTGCGGACAGCGCGGGCGGCGGGGATCCGGTTCATCGGGCCCAACTGCATCGGGATCATGTGTCCCGCGACGCCGATGAACGCCAGCTTCGGGGGAACGCTGCCCAAACCGGGGACGGTAGGATATTTTTCGCAGTCGGGATCGATCATGGCCGCGATCGTGGATATGTCCCGGGCCACGGATATCGGGTTCAGCAAACTGGCCAGCATCGGCAACAAGGCCGACATTGACGAGATGGAGATGATCCGGTATCTGGGCGACGATGCGGATACGCAGGTGATCGCGGGGTATCTGGAGACGATCCTCGACGGAGACGAGTTCATCCGGCAGTCGGAGCGGATTAGCCGGAAGAAACCGATTTTGCTGTTGAAGGCCGGCGGGACACAGGCCGGGGCACGGGCGGCAACCTCGCATACGGGTCGGCTGGCGGGAACGGAAAACGCATACGAGTGCGTGTTCGAGCGGGCGGGGGTGATCCGGTGCGAGTCGATCAAAGCGCAATTCGATTACGCGCGGGCGTTCGCGTATCAGCCGCTACCGGCCGGGCCGGCGGTGGGGGTAATCGCCAATGCCGGCGGCGCGGGGATCATGGCCACCGACGCCATTGAACGGGAGGGGTTGGAGCTGGCGCATTTCACGCCGGAGACGACGGCGCGAATCTCGCTGATCATGGAAAACGCGGCGATCACGAACATCAACAATCCGCTGGACCTGCTGGGGGACGCGCTGTCGGACCGGTACGAATTCGCGATGCGGGCGGTACTGGACGATCCCAATGTGCAGTCGCTGCTGATATTGCTCAGTCCCCATGCGATGACGGAGTGCAAGGCGACGGCGGAGGCGATCGTGCGGGTGGCCAAAGAGATGCGCGACAAACCCATCCTGGCGTGTTTCCTCGGGGCATCGCGGATTCAGGAGGCGACGGAGGTGCTGCGAAGCGGGCGGATTCCGAGTTACGACTCGCCGGAAAGCGCGGTGGCGGCGCTGCGGACGATGGTACGATATGCCAAATGGCGGTCGAAACCCAAACGGATCGTCAAACTGTTCCCGGTGAATCGCCGCAAGGTTGAGCGAATCATCGAACGGCATCTGCGATGCAATCAGTTTGAACTGAGCGAGATGGATTCCAAGGAAATCCTTCAGGCGTACGGGTTTATGACGCCGCCGGGGGGGCTGGCCAATTCGGCGGAGCAGGCGGTAAACATCGCTTCGCAGATCGGATATCCGGTGGTGTTGAAGGTGTGGTCGCCGGAAATCGTACACAAGACGGATGTCGGCGGAGTCAAAACGGGGGTTCTGACCGAGCAGGAGGTGATGGACACCTTCGACCTGATGATGTACAGGATCCCCCGGAAACTGCCGAATGTCAACATCATCGGGATCACCGTCGAAAAGATGTATCAGCACGGGCGCGAGGTGATTCTGGGGATGACGCGCGATCCGCGGTTCGGACCGCTGATGATGTTCGGGATGGGCGGCAAGCTGGTGGAGGTGCTGGAGGATGTGGCGTTTTATCCGGCGCCGCTGACTTCGTCGGAGGCCAAGGAGATGCTGGTGCGGACGAAGACTTACGATATTCTGCGGGGCGTGCGGGGCGACGAGGGCGTGGATATCGACGCGATCGCCGAGGCGCTGCAGCGGCTTTCGCAGTTGGTGACGGAGTTTCCGATGATCAAAGAGATGGACATCAACCCGTTCATTGTGGGCCGCGAGGGGACGACCCCGGTGGCGGTGGACGCGATGATGACGCTGGAAAAGCCGAAATAACGACTTGCTCGCCCGGTTGATTCGATTGAGAAAAGGGGATACCCATGCAACAGACCTTCGATTGGAAACAGCGGTATGCCGGGCAGATCTGCACGGCGGCTGAGGCCTGCAAGCATATTCAGTCCGGCAACAACATCTTCATCGGGACCGGATGCGGTCAGCCGCAGCATCTGGTACAGGCGCTGGTGGAGCATTCGCCGCATGTCTATGACGCACACATCATTCACCTGCTGACGATGGGTTCGGCTCCCTATGCGACGGAGGCGTTCGCCGAAAAATACAAGATGAACAGCTTTTTCATCGCCGACAATGTCCGCGGCGCGCTGGAACGGGGGATGGGAGATTACACGCCGATCTTTTTGTCGGACATTCCACGGCTGTTTTCCAGCGGGCGGATGCCGGTGGATGCGGCGCTGATCTCGGTGACGCCGCCGGATGTCAACGGGCTGTGCAGTCTCGGGGTTTCGGTGGATATCGTCAAGTCGGCGGTGGCCAATTCCAAGCTGGTGATCGCGCAGGTCAACGAGCGGATGCCGCGGACAATGGGAAATAGTTTCATTCATGTCAACTCGATCGACTGGATGGTCCCGTTCGATGAGCCGCTGATCACCGTCGAGCCGCCGGTTCCAAATGAGGCCCTGCGAAAAATCGGGCAGAACCTGGCACGGCTGGTGGAAGACGGCAGTACCATCGAGTGTGGGATCGGGCGGATTCCGCAGGCCCTGGCGGAGTTTCTGCACGACAAAAAGGAACTCGGCGTCCACACTGAGATGTTCGGGGACTGGATCCTGGAGTTGATCGAATGCGGGGCGGTGACCTGCACGAAGAAGACGATCAACCACGGCAAGATCGTGGCCAGCTTCTGCATGGGCTCGCAGAGGCTGTATGATACGATTCACAACAATCCGATGTTCGAATTTCATCCGACCGAGTATGTCAACGATCCGTATATCATCGCCCAGCACGACAAGATGGTCGGGATCAATGTGGGTCTGGAGATCGACCTGACCGGCCAGGTGTGCGCGGATTCGCTGGGGTACAAGTTCTACAGCGGCATCGGCGGGCAGGTGGATTTCATTCGCGGCTGCGCGCGAAGCCGAGGCGGCAAGCCGATCATCGCGATGCCCTCGACGGCCAAGGACGACACGATCAGCCGGATCGTGCCGAAGCTGACGGAGGGGGCGGGCGTAGTGACGACGCGCGGGGACGTACATTATGTCGTGACCGAATACGGGATCGCGTACCTGCACGGCAAGAGCATCCGCGAGCGGGCGATGGCGCTGATCAACATCGCGCATCCGAAGTTCCGCAAGGAGCTGATCCAGGCGGCCAAGGCGCAGGGGTATGTGCAGCCGGACCAGATCGAGATCGAATGGGACAAGGTTCGGTATCCGGAAGAGCTGGAGCACTATGAGACGCTGCGGGACGGGACGGAGATATTCTTCCGACCGGTCAAGCCGACCGACGAAGAGGCGCTGGCGGACATGCTGTATTCGCTGAGCACCCAGTCGATCCGGCGACGATATTTCACGCACACCAAGCGGTTTCCGCACAAAGATGTGCAAAAGCTGACGAATGTGGATTACGATCAGAACCTGGCGATCGTGGGGATTGTGCCCAGCTCATCGGGCGAGGAGGTCGTGGCGATCGCGCAGTATTTTCTCGATCCCAAGACCGGCGTGGCGGAGGTGGCGTTCATCGTGCAGGACGAGTGGCAGGACAAGGGCATGGGCAGCTTTCTGCTGGAGTACATCACGACGATCGCGCGAAGCCGGGGGATTCGATCCTTCTACGCGACGGTGCTGCCGAGCAATAAAGCGATGCTGCAGATTTTCTACAACAGCGGATATGAGATCAAGACCGAGTTTGACGGCGAGGCGTATTCGATCACCTATGAACTGACGAAGGGAAAGGGGAGAGGGAAGGGGTAAAATTTATATTGTATATTGACTATTGAATATTGTGCAATCGTACGGATTTCGGCGATCGAGATCTTCTTTTTAAGGTGAATCGATTCCGAACCCAAATCAATCGCAGGATTCATTCGTAACGACAGTCCCATTTATGGGTAGGTGAGCCATGAATAAAGCCAAGGGGAAACAGAATGGAGGGCGGGGGTTGAGGACGGCGATCTGCCAGATCTTCTGTCTGGATGGAGACCGGGAGGGGAATTTCGCACGGATCGAACATGCCCTGGCCGAGGCGGCGGAAGCCGAGGCCCGGCTGGCGTGTTTTCCGGAATCGTCACTGCTGGGGTGGGTCAATGCGGCGGCACACAAACGGGCCTGCCGGATTCCGGGTGTGGATAGCGACCGGTTGTGCCGGCTGGCCAAACAGTACGGGATGTTTTTGTGTATCGGCCTGGATGAGATCGACGACGGGCGGCTCTACGGATCGGCGCTGCTGATCGATCCGGGGGGACATATCCTGATTAAACACCGTAAAATCAATGTGCTGCCGGAGTTGATGACGCCACCCTATACGCCCGGAAGGGAGGAAGACATCACGGCCGTGAATACCTCATTGGGGCGGATCGGCGTGCTGATCTGCGCCGATACCTTTGTGACGAAAATTCTGGAGCGGGTTCGAAATCTGGCGGTGGATTTATTGTTGGTGCCCTACGGCTGGGCGGCGCCGGAGACGCAATGGCCCGGACATGGCAACGAGCTGCATCGCGTCGTCCGCGCGACGGCAACGGCGGTCGGCGCACCGGTGGTCGGAACCGACCTGGTCGGACAGATCACCTGCGGGCCGTGGACGGGACAGGTTTATGGCGGCCAGAGTATCGCCGTGGATGCGCAGGGCAATACGCTGGTCATCGCAGCGGACCGGGACCGGGATATTCAGATTGTGGAGATCCCGACAAAAGAAGCATAAAGTTGCGGGTCGCTTGTCTCTGGTCACCGGAGGAAATGGCAAAGGGCAAACGGCAAATGGAAAATTGATATTGGAAATTGGATATTTGAAATTAGTCTTATTCGATCTGATATCAAAAATAATGGGTGGCTTACACAATAATATCCTGATCTTTCTTGTCAGTCTGTTGGGATTCAGTGTCCCTGTTATGGGAATCCCCAGCCCGATGACCCCAATGAAAATGGCCGCACGATATGGGGATTTTGAAACAATCAAGTCGCTCGTCGAAGGTGGAGTGTCTCCCAATGGAGAATTGGAAAACGGGATCACCCCCCTCCATCTGGCGGCGTATGGCGGCTATACGAAGATTGTTGAGTACCTGATCTCCAAAGGGGCCGATGTCAACCTGTGCCGAAGCGACGCTCACTGGAACAATGGTTGCACTGCCTTACATGCGGCCGCGAGTGCTGGACATGTCGAGATAATGAAATTCCTATTGGGTAAAGGAGCGGTCGTTGATCATGGCACAGGGGATAGCGTATGTTATTCTTCTATGGGCACGGGAACGGCGTTGGCACAGGCCGTCAAGTGTGGACAAGTTCAGGCCGTCGAGTTCCTGTTGGTCAAAGGCGCAGATCCCCGGAATGCTCATGTAGCGGGAAGATCCGTTCTATCTTATGTCCGGGATT
This sequence comes from Phycisphaerae bacterium, assembly GCA_012517095.1. Classification (GTDB taxonomy): domain Bacteria; phylum Planctomycetota; class Phycisphaerae; order Sedimentisphaerales; family Anaerohalosphaeraceae; genus FEN-1350. Next base: position 8,432 of record JAAYVQ010000206.1, read on the forward strand.
CAACCGTGGCGGCTATGTTGATTGACCGCGGAATATCTGTCGATACTCCGGATAACCAGGGAATCACTCCGTTGTTTCGAGCCTGTCAATCGGACAACGCAGCCGTTGTTCAGTTGCTGTTACTCAAGGGGGTAAAACCGAGGATGATCCACGAAGAGGTTTATCTGGGACAGATGGATCGGATTCGAGAACAGGTGAAAACCGGTAGTTCCGTTAACGAAACCTACTTTGGTGAACCCCCTTTGATGTTTGCCCGCACCCGTCCGATCGCCGAGTTGCTGATTGATCTGGGCGCTGATATCCGGTTTACGCGATTGACAGGCGCTCCTTCTGATCCCATCTATCGGGCTTGTTTATTTGGACGAATCGAAGTTGTGGAGTTATTTCTGGATCGGGGGATTGATATGAATGAGGTTGCGAAATGCCTCATTTTTGCCGTTAGTCAAGGTCATTTTAACCTCTTACAGATGTGTATGAAACGAGGACTTGATCTCCAAAAACACGGGCCGGATTTATTGAATTCGGCTCTCGCTGGAAAGCCGGAGATTGCCCGTTGGCTGATCCAACAAGGAGTCGATGTCAACGCGATGACGAGATATCACTCATCGCACTTATTATCCGCGGTCTCCCATGGGAATCGGGAAAGCATTTCCTTGTTGTTCGATGCAGGCGCTCGGTTACGGGACGATGAAGATTACCTGAGTCCGGCGATTGGGCAGCAGCATTTCTGGCTTGTTCCGGTTTTGTTGGAACGCGGAGCCAATGTCAACGGTATTGGACCCAATCAAAGGCCTTTGCATGCAGCCATCTCTGTGGGAAAGACGGAAATCGTTCGGCTGCTGTTAGAGCACGGGGCGGATCCGACGCTGGCGATACCCAATGGTGGAACTCCGCGAGAGATCGCACAGAAATGGAAAAAGGAATCGATCTGCCGGTTACTGGACGAGTACGAACAAAAACCAGGAACGCCTCAATCGTCTTCTATAACGGCTTTGGATTGACAGGAATCCGTACATGAAAACGAATCGCCGTAAGTTATTCAAGGTCGCGGGGGTGGCTGCGGGTGGATTGTTGTTGGCGCGGGACCAAGCCTATGGTCTGGGAAAATCGATTCCGATTTCGACGGACGACGCCAAGGGCTGGTCGGTCGATGCGCTGCTGGGCAAAGACAGCGGCATGAAGGTCAAGACCCTCGAGACCTTCACGAAAAATCAACTCAGTATCGTCCGTGTCACGACCGACAGCGGGGCCGAGGGGTTCGGACAGATCGCCCCGTTCGACGCGGATATCTCCGCGACGATCCTGCATCGCAAGATCGCCCCGCATGTGCTGGGCAAGGATCCGTATGCGCTGGCGATGATCAACGAAACCTGCATCGACCGGAACCTGAAGTTCCCGTGGTCGTTTGTGTGTCGAGCGCTGGCGGGGGTGGATACGGCGCTGTGGGATCTGCGGGGAAAGGTCGAGAAGAAAAGCGTCTGCGAATTGCTGGGCGGCACGCCGCGGGCTTTGCCGGTGTATGGATCGAGCATGAGCCGGTCGATCACGCCGGAGGATGAGGCCAAGCGACTGGCGGCGTTGCGTGATTCTCACGGTTTTACGGCATTCAAGATTCGCGTGGGACTGGAAGCCGGGCACAACAAGGACGCCTGGCCGGGCCGGACCGAGCAGCTTGTGCCGACCGTGCGAAGGGCGATCGGGCCGAATATCATGCTGCTGGCCGACGCGAACAGTTGTTATACTCCGGACAAGGCCATCGAGGTCGGGAAGATGCTCGAACAGAACGGCGTCGTGCATTTCGAGGAGCCGTGCCCGTATTGGGAATATGAATGGACGGCCCAGGTGACGGCGGCTCTGAAAAAGCTGGATGTGGCCGGGGGCGAGCAGGACAACGACCTGGCGCAGTGGCGGCGGATGATCGCGATGCGGGCGATGGATGTCGCTCAGCCGGATGTGTGTTATGTGGGCGGATTGACGCGGACGCTGCGGGTGGCCCAGATGGCGCATCGGGCGGGAATGAAGGTGGTGCCGCATTCGGCGAATCTGTCGATGGTAACGGTGTTTTCGCTGCACGCAATGGGGGCCATTCCCAACGCGGGGCGATATGTGGAATACACGATCGAGAATAACGACTGGACGAACGAATTGTTCGAGCCGGTATTACGGGTGCGCGACGGCAAGGTTTCGATCCCCGGAGAGCCGGGCTGGGGCGTAACGATCAGCAAGAAATGGCTCGAATCGGCCGAGCGGCAGATCAGTTCGGTGTAAGGCGGAGGGAATATGGCGATCAAGGCCTTCATTCATTGTCCGGAACTGGAACAGTATCCGTATCCGGAGAGTTGTCCATTCAAGACCTCGCGGGCGGGCAAGACTCGGCGGTTGCTGGCGTCGATGGGCCTGCTGCAGGCCTCTGACAAGATCGAAGCGGCGCCGACGCCGCTAACGCGGGAGGAACTGGAGTGGTTTCACACCCAGCCGTATCTGGACGCGATGGAGGCGGCCGACAGCGGCGAGTTCGATTATGCGATGCTACGGTACGGGCTGGGGACCTCGGACTGCCCAGTGTTTGCGGGAATGTATCCGTATGCGACCTGGGCGGCGGGAGCCACTGTGATGGGGGCGCGGCTGATTTTGGAGGGAAAGGTAAAAATCGCGTTTAATCCGTCGGGGGGGTACCATCATGCGTATGCGGACCGGGCGGGAGGATTCTGCTATGTCAACGACATCGTGCTGGGGTGCATGGCGCTGGCTAAGGCGGGAAAGCGGGTGGTTTTTCTCGATATCGATGTGCACCACTGCGATGGGGTTCAGGCGGCGTTTTATCAGCGGCGAGATGTGATGACGATCTCGCTGCATCAGGACGGACGGACTCTGTTTCCGGGCACGGGATTCGTCGAGGAGATCGGCGAGGGCGAGGGACGCGGCTATGCGGTCAATGTGCCGCTGCCGATGGGAACTTACGATGCGGCGTATCTGCGGGCGGTACGACAGGTCGTTCTGCCGCTGCTGCACGCGTTCAATCCGGATGTGATCGTACTGGAGGCCGGAGCCGACACGATGGCGGGCGATCCGTTGGCAAACCTGAGCTTGACCAACAACACGATGGCGGAGGTGATCGCCCTGCTTCTGGCGTTCGGCAAGCCGATTTTGGCGACCGGGGGCGGCGGGTACAATCCGGATAACACGGCGCGGGCCTGGGCGCTGGTGTGGGCGGTGCTTTGCGGAGATGACGCCGGCGGCGACATGACGGCGGGGTTGGGGGGCGTGTTGCTGGAGACGACGGACTGGCACGGGGGACTGCGGGACCGGCAATTGGCCCCGGATAAAGCGCAGCGGGACGCAGTGGACCAGGCGATGGATCAGGTGATCGAGCAGGTCAAGAGAACCGTGTTGCCGATTCACGGACTGTAAATTCGTTTTCGATTTGAACCTGAATCGCAATCGCAAAAAGGATATAGGATGTAGTCTTTAGGATATAGAGGCGTCACACATTCCGCGGTAATGGCAGCGGAGTTCCTTGTGAAAGAAAGCGGCCTGAACGCTCTCGTTATTCAGGCCGCTTGAAACCATACCCGCGATTGAAATTGACGAATGACTATTGACTATTAGTCTTGTCGGGTTATCTTCCGATACGATTCCTCTTAACCTTCCTAAGGTTGAATTGCGGGAACGGCTTGAGTTTTGTGCGGGGGCTTGAGAAACAGGACCATGGCGGCGGCAAGCACAAGCAAAATCGAGGCGCCATAGTAAGCAATGGCGAAGGTTTTATGAATATCGTACATTTTTCCGGCGAGGTATGCGAGCATGAATCCGCCGACGCCCCAGGAGGTGAAGACCAGGCCGTAGTTGACGCCGAAGTTTTTCAGACCGTAGAAGTCCTTGGTCAACGAGGGAAACAGGGCCAGATTGGCCCCGTAATTGGCACCGATGAGGGCGGCAACCACGGACAACAGGGGGACCGAGGCCATGATACTTCCGGTTTTCGCGGTGGACAGAAGCATGATCAGGACGGCCTGCATGACAAAGCAGATAAACAGGGTGTTTTTTCGACCGATGGTATCGCTGAGCATCCCTGCAACGATTCGGCCGGCACCGTTTCCGATGGCCAGCACGGCCACCAGAGCAAAGCCGATATCCCGTCCGACCAGTTCTTTGACGATCGCGGCCAGTTTGGCGATGATCATCAGGCCGGCACCGGCACCGCAGGCATACATGAACCAGATGGCTGGGAACTGAATCGTCCGGAGCATTTCCATAGGGGCGAAATTTTCTTTCACGACGGTTGTCGGAGTCGCGGAAGGTTTGGGGGCAGGGGTTCCCACGGGGACATATCCGGCCGGGGGCGTTCGAAGGATCTGGGCTAACAGGACCACGACCACCAGGAACGCAATGCCGAGAATCAACACCGTTTGTTGGACTCCATACTGGCCGATAAGGTACTTGGTCAGCGGTGCCGTATAGACCGAAGCCAGACCGAAACCGGAGACCACGATACCGGCGATCATGCCGGTTTTGGCGGCCGGGAACCACTTGACGGCCGGAGGTGTCGCGGAGGCATAGCCAAAGCCGATTCCGGTTCCAGCCAGGATACCGAATCCGACGATGAATCCGAGAACCGAGGTTGTGAAACTGGCCACGAGGAATCCGATCCCGACCAGAATGCCACCGATGGAAGCGACGATTCGCGGGCTGATCTTATCCTGCATACGGCCAGCCGGAACCATCATCAGGGAAAAGATCAGGCAGGCGAACATGTAGGGCAGTGATTTCTCGGTTTCAGACCATTTCCACTCGGCCGGGATACCCTTGCTGATGACGCTCCAGGAATACAGGATTCCCAGAGCCAGGTTGATGCCCATGCCGGCAAAGGTGACCCGCCAGCCGAGATTGCGAGTTATCGGGGACGATATTGATTGACTCATAGTCCATCCTCTCTCAAGAGAAGGTTAGTGAAAAGGCCGGATACGGTTTTCGCATCCGGCCTTTCGTTTGTGTGATAATCGATTACCCGCGATTTTTCACCAGGTGTTCGACGACGCTGGGATCAGCCAGCGTGGTGATATCGCCGAGGTTTCCGGTGTCGCGTTCGGCGATCTTGCGAAGGATTCGCCGCATGATCTTGCCCGATCGGGTCTTGGGCAGCGCGGGGGCGAATTGAATCGCTTCCGGCTGGGCGATCGGGCCGATCTCCTTGCGAACATGGTTCATCAGTTCCTTCTTGAGTTCATCGCTCTCGTGGATGCCTTCGCGGAGGGTGACATACGCGTAGAGGCCCTGACCCTTGATTTCGTGGGGGATGGGCGTGACGGCGGCCTCGGCAACCTTGGGGTGGCTGACCAGGGCGCTTTCGACCTCGGCGGTGCCGATGCGGTGGCCGGAGACATTGACGACATCGTCGATACGGCCCATGAGCCAGTGGTCGCCGTCCTCATCGACGCGGCAACCGTCGCCGGTGAAGTACAGATCGTTGAACATCGTAAAGTAGGTATCGATGAAGCGTTCATGGTCGCCGTACATGGTCCGCATCATGCCGGGCCACGGCTTGCGGATGCAGAGCTTGCCGCCCTCGTTGACATTGCAGACCGAACCATCGTCGCGAAGGACGACGGTATCGACGCCGAAGAAGGGCTTGCAGGCGCTGCCGGGCTTGAGCGTATGGGCGCCGGGCAACGGCGTGACCATGAAGCCGCCGGTTTCCGTCTGCCACCAGGTATCGACGATCGGGCAGCGGCTGTGGCCGACCTTTTCGTAGTACCAGATCCATGCCTCGGGGTTGATCGGTTCGCCGACTGTGCCCAGGATGCGAAGCTTGTCGAGTTTGTATTTGGTGACCCACTCGTCGCCGAGACGCATCAGGGCGCGAATGGCGGTCGGAGCGGTGTAGAAAACGGTGACGCCGAACTTGTCGCAGACATGCCAGAAGCGGCCTGCGTCGGGATAAGTCGGCACACCTTCGAACATCAGGGAGGTGGCACCGTTGGTCAATGGGCCATAGACGATGTAGCTGTGTCCGGTGACCCAGCCGATATCAGCGGTGCACCAGAACATGTCGTCTTCATGGATGTTAAAAACCACCTTGTGGGTCAGGGCGACATGCATCAGGTAACCGGCTGTGGTATGGACGACGCCTTTGGGTTTTCCGGTGGACCCGGAGGTATAGAGGATGAACAACGAATCTTCGGCGTTCATCTTTTCGGGCGGGCACTGGTCGGAGGCATTGGTCATCAGTTCGTGATACCAGAAATCGCGGCCGGCCTTCATGTCGCAGGGATCCTCGGTGGCCTTGACGACGATAACGGATTCGACGCTGGGGCAACCGGTGAGGGCCTCGTCGGCGATTTTTTTGAGGGGGATGTGTTTTCCGGCACGGAGAGAAACATTCGCGGTGATCAGGGCCTTGCAGGTCGAGTCGTTAACGCGACCCTTGATGGCGTCGGCGCTGAAGCCGCCGAAGATGATTGAGTGGATTGCGCCGATGCGGGTACAGGCCAGCATGGCGACGACGAGCTCAGAGATCATGGGCATGTAAATCGCGACACGATCGCCCTTCTTGACGCCGCGGCTTTTCAGAACATTGGCGAACTTGCAGACTTCCTTATAGAGCTGTTCGTAAGTGATCTTCTTGACGGCGTTTTCTTCTTCGCCCTGCCAGAGGATGGCGATTTTTTTGGCTGTGGGTGTACCCATGTGACGGTCAAGGCAGTTGTAGGAAACATTGAGCTGTCCGTCTTCGAACCAGGTATGCTGGATCTTGCGGGCCTTGGTGTCCCAGGTGTATTTCAAGCTGACGGTGGGTTCCTTGAACCAGGACAACATTTTAGCCTGATTGAGCCAGAAACCATCGGGATCATTTATCGATTGCTCCCAGAGCTTTTGGTACTCCTTTTCGCTGCTCACCCATGCGTTGTTTTTGATGTTGGCGGGCGGGGGGAATCTGCGGTTTTCGACCATCAACGATTGCATACCCTTTGCTTGTTCTGACATGGTTGACTCCTCGTTGCATAATATTAAATAATTTTGACATCCAACCTCGTCACGGTGGATAACTGTTTCTATGTATGATATCTGAATTGATAAGTAGGTCAACAAGAAAAACAAATGATGTAATCATTTGTTCATAATAATTACTAAACTATACTCAAATCGAACATTATTTCAATTTTTAATTCTAAATTCACAATAAATCGCATGATAATCAGCTTGGAGCATTAAATCTATTTTATATCCAATCATCGTTAATGATGCATCACCGACAGGTTGCTATATTGAACCAAACCGGCCATTCCACAGAAGCAACCCTCAAATCCGGCAAACCGGTCGAGTTGTTCCTTGACGGGAGGTCAGGGAAATTGGTACTGTATGGTTACCTGTCACAATGCGTTGATTGGACAACCGTGTCATTGATCGCGGGAGGCAAATTTGAGAGTACTGTCAGGGATACAACCGTCGGGGAAGCTGCATATCGGCAATTTTTTCGGCGCGATGCGACAACATCTGCAATTGCAGGCGGAAAACGAGGGTTTTTACTTCATCGCCGATTATCACGCGATGACGAGCACTCCTTCACCGGAGGATCTTCGGCAACGGTGCTTAGATGTTACGATGGATTATCTGGCCCTGGGATTGGACACGAAACGGACGGTTTTCTGGCGGCAGTCGGATGTGCCGGAGGTGACGGAGCTGTCGTGGATTTTGTCTTGCGTGACGCCGATGGGGCTCTTGCAGCGGTGTACTTCGTACAAGGACAAGGTTGACCAGGGACTGTCGGCCAATCACGGCCTGTTCGCGTATCCGGTTCTGCAGGCGGCTGATATTTTGATCTATCACAGTAATCTGGTGCCGGTCGGGGCCGATCAGAAACAGCATATCGAGGTTACGCGCGATATCGCAATGAAGTTCAACGCTCAATTCGGCGAGACGCTGACGATTCCGAAGGACTATATTCTCGAATCGGTGGCGGTGGTTCCGGGGCTGGATGGGCGGAAGATGAGCAAGAGCTACGGAAACACCATCGAGATCTTTGAGCCGGAAAGCTCGGTCAAGAATAAGATCATGAAGATGGTGACCGATTCGACGCCGGTCGAGGATCCAAAAGATCCCGACAAGTGCAATATTTTCGCACTGCTGAAACTGGCAGCATCGCCGGATGAGATTAAGGAGTGGGAAGACAAATACCGCAAGGGCGGAACGGGATACGGAACCGTCAAGAAACGGGCCGCAGAGCTCCTATTGAACTTTTTCCGGCCATATCGGGAGAAACGGGCCCAGCTTGAAAAGGATCGGGACGCCGTCCTGCAGGTTCTGGACGACGGCGGCAAACGGGCACGCGCCGTTGCGCGGAAAACCATGGAAGCCGTACGACAAGTTACAGGATTGGGGTTTTAAGATGCGAGAAAACGAAGCACTGGTCACGATCGCGGAATTTGAAAACGACTTTGACGCGGAAATCGCGCGGGTGGCTCTGGAGAACGGCGGATTGCGGGCGGTTATTCTGGGCGGAGATCTGGTGGCGAATATGCCTCCGTTGCAGGAGGTGCGACTGCGACTGCAGGTATTGGCCGGAGATGTCGAAAAGGCCAAACAGATTCTGCAGGAAATGGAGCAGGAGTCGGCCGATTTCGAAGGTCTGGACGATTTCGAGGAAGATGCCCGGTGAGCGAATATCGGGTCAATCTGGAGGTTTTTTCCGGGCCGCTGGATCTGCTGCTGTATCTGGTGCGCAAGGAAGAGGTGGACATCTACGATATCCCCATTTCGCGGATCACCGCGCAGTACATTCAGTACTTAGAGATGCTCAAGCAGTTGGATATTGATCTTGCGGGGGATTTTCTGGTGATGGCGGCGTCGCTGATGGAGATCAAATCGGCGATGTTGTTGCCGGCGGCGCCGACCGACGACGAAGGCGAAGCAACGATGATCGATCCGCGGGCCGAACTGGTTCGGCAGTTGCTGGAATACAAGAAATTCAAAGATGCGGCCAATCTACTGGAGGAATCGGCGGAGATACGCGGCGAACGGTTCACGCGGCCGGACAAGATCCTGTCGGGCTTGAAGGACAGCTCTGAACCGGAGATCGATCTCGATCAGGTCAGCATCTGGACATTGCTGGAGGCATTCGACGGCATTCTCAAGAGCGTCGGTCATTATCAGAGTTACGAGCATATCTCCGACGATACTCCGATTGATTTGTACCAGATCGAGATTCTGCACCGGCTCCAGACCGAAGGGCCGCTTTCCATGGAACAGATTTTCAAGGACCGCGGCAATCGGCTTGTGATGATCGGGCTGTTTCTGGGGATACTGGAACTGATCCGCCTGCGATTGATCTGGGCGGAACAGCCCGAGGCAAAAGGACCGATTCTCCTTCGGGCGTTAACCAATGAACCGGCCGAACAAGTGGTGCCGAAGGCCATTTACGCCGCGGAGGCCGAGAGCGCGGCGGAAAGTCATGCGACGGCGGAAATCCCTGAGGCCCCCGTAACCCCAATCCTGGGTGAGGATGAGGAGGACGATTTGCCGGACGAGGAACTGATCTTCGAAAATGAAGAAACAAAAATCAGTCCATCGCTTTCGGACATTCTTTCCAATGGCGGTACGGATAAACCGGACAATTCCACCGTTGGGATTGAATCCGCTTCCGGAACCGATCTTTTGCCGCGGATTCCGATCGTGGAGTTGCCGGCCAAGCCGGCCGGAATGGGGACCTCGTCAACCCATGCCCCCCTTTCGCAACCGACAACGACCGAGGATGAATCTCCGATTGTTTAATCACCCTTCGTATTGCAGGGGACATGGATATTGAGGCGGACAATCCAAAAATCTGTTACCCGCCGCGGAATTTGGACACAACCAGGATAAGGATTTGAATCCGTATCCATGCGCCCGAGAATCGCAATGGCCTGCGACAGGCCGGAAGATCTGAGTTTTCGGGAAATTATCGAGGGTTACGAATGCTCATAACACGACGATCATTTCTAAAATATTGTGCGGCGGCATCGGCGGCGTTGGGATTGGATCATTCGGCCTTGCGAGCCGTCGAGCAGGCGGCCGGCGGGCCGGATGGGCCTTCGGTGTTGTGGTTACAGGGCAGCGGATGCAGCGGCTGTTCGATTTCATTTCTCAACTACATCTCACCGAATGACCCGAAAGATGCAGCCGATGTCCTGATTCGTTCCGTATCGCTGGATTATCATCCAACCTTATCGGCCGGGGCTGGACAGATGGTGGTCGATCAGGTCAAGAAGGCCGACAACTTTATCTTGTTGGTGGAAGGCGGAGTTCCGACGGCCTTTGGCGGCCATGCATGTGTGCCGTGGTCCGATGGAGACAAAGAAATCACCTTCGAGCAAGCCGTCCGCGAACTGGCCAGCAAGGCGCGTCAGGTCGTGTGTGTCGGGACTTGCGCATCATACGGCGGAATCAACGCCATCGGCGAAAATCCGGCCGGCGTGAAGGCGGTCGGCGTAATTACGGGCGGCAACACAGTGAATGTGCCGGGTTGTCCCCCGCATCCGAACTGGATCGTTTCGACGCTGGTTTCGGTCCTACAGGGCAAAACTATTCCGGTGGACGATCGTGGGCGACCAACCTCGATTTACGGACGACGGATTCACGACGAGTGTCCCTTCGAGGATCGCGGCAAAGCCCGCAGTTTCGGCGTCAACGGTCGGTGCATGGAGGAACTGGGATGCCAGGGACCGGGGACGGGAGCTCCCTGTGCCCGGATGAAATGGAACAATGGAATCAACTGGTGCGTGCAGGCCGGATCGATTTGTCTGGGTTGCACCGAGCCGTCGTTTCCAAATCCGGTCGAACGGCGGCGCGGACGCGGCGGCGGACGCGGTCGTGGTCCGCGAATGTGACATTATTCTGTAATCCTTCTTCCGAATCGGGAGTCAATCGAATGGCAAATCTTTTGGTTGTTGATCCTGTAACACGATTGGAAGGACATCTTCGGGTGGAAGTCGGCGTGGAGACCGTCGGCGGAGTTCAGCAGGTGGTCGAGGCGCGGCTTGCGGGGACCTCGTTCCGCGGTTTCGAACGGCTGCTGGAGGGTCGGGCCCCCGCCGAAGCGGCTCATCTGACACAACGGATTTGCGGGGTATGCAGCGTGCCGCACGGGGTAGTCGCATCGATGGCTTTGGAGGCGACCGGGGGAGCGCAGATTCCGACCAACGCGAGGATTCTGCGGAACTTCGTGCTGGCGGCCAATTTCCTGCAGTCGCACATTCTGCACTTTTATCATCTATCGTTGCTGGACTTCGCGGCGGGGCCGGATTCGCCTCCGTGGACGCCTGCGTGGAAGGCGGACTTGCGAATCGGGCCGGAAGATTCCGCCCGGCTCATCGAGCATTACAAGCAGGCGCTGGGAATCGTACGGCAGGTCAATGAGATGGCGGCGATATTCGCGGGGCGGCAGCCGCATTCGCCGGCGTTTATCGCGGGGGGTTTTACCCAGATCCCGACACGGGAAGCGATCGAACAGGCAAAGGTCTATGTCAAGGCGATCGCGGAGTTTGTGAGATCCCTGTATATCCCAGATGTGGACTTCGTAGCAAATCAATATCCTGAATACGGAAAGCTGGGACGAGGGACGGGAAATTTTATGTCGTTCGGCGTTTTCGATCTCGGTGACAGGACGAGTCTATTCGGTCCGGGCCGGATTTCGGATGGGAGCACGGAAATTCAGCCGGTCGATCCGCAGGCGATCCGTGAAACAGTGGTTCGATCGTGGTTCGAGGATTCAGCGCCGAACCGGCATCCCTCAGAGGGGGTTACCCAAGCGGCCTATCCGAAGGAGGGGGCGTATTCGTGGCTCAAGGCGCCACGATACGACGGCCGGCCATACGAAACCGGGCCCCTCGCGCGGATGTGGATTGCCGGGCGATATCGAACCGGTATCAGCGTCAATGATCGCCACAAAGCCCGGGCACGGGAGTCCCTGATATTGGCCGAGGCATTATCCGGATGGTTGGCCGGATTGGAGGTCGGTGGAACGGCCTATACGGCTTATACCCCGCCCGTGGACGGTACCGGAGCGGCACTGACCGAAGCCCCGCGGGGAGCACTGGGACACTGGCTCAGGATTACCGGCGGCAAGATTGCTCACTACCAAATCATCACGCCAACCTGCTGGAATGCCAGCCCTCGAGACGATGCGAATCAACCCGGTCCGATTGAGCAGGCACTGGTCGGAACACCCGTCCAAGATCGCGAGCATCCGGTCGAGGTCTTGCGCGTGGTTCATGCATTCGATCCCTGTCTGGCTTGTGCGGTGCATGCGCTCAGGATTTAGGACAGGGGGGATAGGATACAGAAGGGGCGGGTTTCATGCCCGCCCTTCCGTTTTCGGATGAGGTTCAATTCTTTTTTTCTTCCGCCGGTTTTGCTTCGGCGAGGGATTGTTTCCATTTTTCGCCAAGTTCCTGCACGGTTAAACCGGTGGCCTCTTTCCAAAGATCCTCGGTGTAACGGCCTTCGCGGGCGGCGACATTCAACCTGGCAACAATATCTTTGGCGTGGTTCTTCGTTACCCAGTTGATGAAGTTAGCGCTGACGCGGTAGCTGGCATCGTAACGGGCCTGAGCGGCGCGGGCGGGTGAAATCTCCGCACCGCGGGTCTGGGGTTCGTAGAGGAACCAGCGGATATAGTCGGCAATGCCTTCGACAACCCAACCCGGCGTTCGAGTGGGGCGCTGACCGGCCTGGCGGGCCTGGCCATATTGCTGGACGACATGGACCAGTTCATGGACAACAGCCCCGACGGCCTCGCCCTTGAGGTTGTTGCGGAACCAAGTGGCGGCGCAGGAGACTCGTGTACCGCCGGTCGCTGCGACTCCCTGCATCGATTGACTGAAAACGATCGGTACCCGTTTGGGGGCCTGATAGCCCTCGCTGGGCAGCATTTCAACTATCTTGGGGTACCATTTCTGAAGGACGGGGGCCAGTTCCTTCGTGGCCCACTCGGTCAAGTCGGGCGTTTCGGTGGTGTCGATCACGATTTCGTAACCTCCGGGATCGGCCGTGAATGAATCACGGTGAACAGGGCCCGGAACCGCGCGAGAGGACACGGCAGCGACGATGGGATCACCGGCTGCGACGACATCGATTTCGCTGAAGAAGGTATTGCCGAAGCGATCGGCCGGATCCGTTCGGACGATATCGAACAATAGATAACGATAGGACCCCAACGGACCTTTGGGATCAAAGACGCTAACACCGTATTGGCCCCCGAATTCGAGAGGCGTCTTCGGCCGGGTATCGACTTTAGCGAGTTGTTTCCAACCGCACTGATCCGGTGCCGTTCCTTTTTTGGGAGCGGCATTAAAATCGGCCGCTTTGCCGTCGGATGCATACAGAGTATAGACTTGCGGGGCGCGTCCACCGGTGTGCCAGGAATAGGAATTAACCTGCGCGATTTCGAGAACATTGCCGATGTCAATCGTCAATCGGCCTCCGTCGGTCCCGGCGGCGAAAAAGAAATTCTCGGCCGGCTGATCGGCTTCGGCCGGCAGCTTGCCATCGTTAAGTTTCCGGAGTTCGCCACCATTGCTATCGCGAGTCCCATCCACCAGCGTGAAAGCCGCTTTTGACGCGACATCGCTTTGCGAGGGGAAGGGAACTTTCCCCGACGGATTTTCCGGGAGCTTAAATTCCGGGACGGCCTGATCGGAGGGCAGTCGGACAACCGCCGTGCGTATCTGGCCATACGAGATTCCCACGATCAACAAAATTCCGATTACACCATTCATTCCGCCGGGTCGCACCATCTTATGTTCCTCATTTCATTTCAATTCGTTGTCGTTTCTTCCGTTGCCATAGAACGAGTATTATAGCGGATTGTCGGGTTCGCGCCGATAGCTTACATTCGGCGTATTATGATTTTCGCGAATCCGGCGATAATGAGTTTGTCCAATTCCGTTTGACAGTCGGCCCGTTCCGGATACAATATCCGGCGATGAATGCACAATTGTTCTGGGCAAGAAAGGATTGAATATGGCCGGTAATGTCATAGAGTTGACCGACGCTTCTTTTGCGCAAACTGTTCAAGGCGATCAACCGGTTTTGGTGGATTTTTGGGCGCCCTGGTGCGGTCCCTGCCGCATGATGGCCCCGATTATTGAAGAACTCTCCCGCGATTACACCGGCCGGGCGATTATCGCCAAAGTCAACACCGACGATCACCGCGACGCCGCCATTGAACATAATATCAACGCCATCCCCACCCTGATCCTGTTCCATAAAGGCCAGGTGGTTTTCCGCTGGACTGGCCTCCAAGCCAAGAAAGAGATCGCCGCCAAGCTCGAAGAAACCCTGAAGGCGTCCTGACGGTTCAACGACGCAATCGATCTGATATCTGAGTTCCGATCGGGCGGATTGATCATTCTTTCCGAATGAAACAGGGGATTACAGAATCAGAAAAAGACTTTGCATGTCTTGATGTCATGCGCCCAAAAAATTACCGCGTGGGATTTTGGGGGATCGCCACGCGGTAACTTTTGGGGTCTCCAAGGAGGTTGGAGAAGATAGTTTATTTATACCACAGAAGACCCTTTAGAACAAGGGGGTTTTTCAATTTTATTCATTTTTTTTATATCCACAATTCGAGCGCACTTCCTCCATCTCCCGCAATAAGACCCTCACAGAATCCCGATTATTTTGCAAAATCCAAGATATTTTTCTTGTCAGGCAATTTCCGAGTCTCGTATGATGAATATGAATGATCGGCAATCATTATCGTACATGGGTGTTCGGCCATGAAAAAGGAATTTAGCATCGTTGTTGCCGAAGATGATTTGGGACATTATACGCTCATTCAGAAGAATCTTTTTCGGATGGGCTTTCGATCCCGGATCTTGCATTTTTCAGACGGTCAGCAAGTTTTGGATTACCTATTTTTGCGGGGCGACGGCCCTCATCGCGAGATCGACAAGTCTTACCTGTTGCTGCTGGATATCCGAATGCCGAAGGTCGATGGAATCGAGGTTCTTCGTCAGGTCAAAGCGGATCCCGAACTTCGAACGATTCCGGTCATTATGTTGACGACATCCGACGACGAAAATTCCATTCAACAGTGCCGAGAACTCGGTTGCGTCGATTACGTGGTCAAGCCCCTGGATATCCCCAACTTTATTCAAGCCATTCACAAAGTGGGACTATCGCTTTTGCTCAGCGTCGTAGAAATGGCCGATATCTCACAGACCTCCGAGGAAAAGGACTGAGGGGTTCGGTTACGCCGAAGGCCCATTTTGCCGTTTTCGTCCCAAAACCGCCTTATGCAGCGTTTCCATGTAGAGGAAGAAGACGGGGGTGACGAAGAGGGTGAGGGTCTGGGAGAAGAGCAGGCCGCCAACGACGGCCAGACCGAGGGGCTGGCGGGATTCGGCCCCGGCCCCGATACCGAGGGCGATGGGCAGGGCGCCCATAAGAGCGGCCATGGTGGTCATCATGATCGGGCGGAAGCGGATCAAGCTAGCCTCCAGGATGGCGTCGTGGGCGTTTTTGCCTTCCTTTCGCTGGGCTTCGAGTGCGAAATCGACCATCATGATGCCGTTTTTCTTGACCAAGCCGACCAGCATGATGATGCCGACGAAAGCGTAGATGGACAGCTCGATCTTGAAGAGCATCAGGGTCAGGAGGGCACCGAAGCCGGCGAAGGGCAAGGCCGACAGGATCGTGATGGGGTGGATGAAGCTTTCGTAAAGGATGCCGAGGACCAGGTAAATCACGAGGATGGCCAGGGCCAGCAACAGGCCGAGCCCCTTCATGGAGGACTGGAAGGCCTGGGCGGTGCCCTGATAGCTGGTGCTGACAGTGTCGGGAAGGATCTGGCGGGCGAGCTGATTGACCATGGTCATCGCCTCGCCGAGGGAAACGCCGCGCGAGAGGTTGAAGGAGATTGTGACGGAGGGGAGCTGGCCCTGGTGGTTGATGGTCAGCGGGCCGACGCCGGTGGAAAGGTCAGCGATGGCACTGAGGGGGACAAGCCGGCCGCGGTCGGAACGGATGTAGAGTTTGCCGAGGGCAGAGGGGTCGAGCTGGTCTTCGTCCTTGAGTTCAAGGATGACATAGTACTGGTTGTTGGGGGCCAGGATCGTGGAGACCAGACGCGAGCCGTAGGCGTTGGAGAGGGCTGACTCGATCTGAGTGGCGGTGATGCCGGCGGCGGAGGCCTTGTCGCGGCGGATGAGGACATTGAGCTGGGGATTTTTCATGCGCAGGTCGCTGCTGACATCCTGGACGCCGGGCAGTTCGCGGATGCGCTGTTCCATTTGCTCGCCGAATTCGTAGAGGATCTTGGTGTCGGGGGATTGCAGGGTGAACTGGTACTGGCCGCGGGACATGCGGCCGCCGATGGCGATAGTGGGAGGGTTGACCAGCGAGACGCGGATGCCGGGGATTGAGTTGAGGCTGGGCCGCCAGAGATCCACCAATTCGTCGGCGGAATGCTCGCGGGCGTGTTTGGGCGACAGGCGGATGGAGAACATGCCGGTGTTGCCACCGGAGGTGCCTCGGGCGCCGGCACTGGACATAAAGGCCTCGACCTCGGGTTTGCTGCGGAGGATCTCGGCGACGGCCTGCTGGTGCTCAAACATGGATTTGTAGGAGATACCTTCGACGGCCTCGGTGGAACCGCGGAGGTAGCCGCGGTCTTCGCCGGGCAGGAAGCCCTTGGGAATTCGGGCAAAGAGGACGACCGTGCCGGCCAGCATGGCCACGGCGATCAGCAGAGAACCGAACTTGTGGGCCAGGACCCAGCGAAGGGTGATTTCGTAGAACTTCAGGGTCCGGCGGTGGAAGGCCTCGGTGGCATTGTAGAGCCAACCGTGTCGGACGGTTTCCGGGTTTCGGAGAAAACGGCTGCACAACATCGGTGTCAGGGTCATGGCGATAAAGCCGGAGACGAGAACCGCGGCGCCGATGGTGACGGAGAATTCGCGGAAGAGCCGACCGATGAGGCCCCCCATGAAGAGGATGGGGATGAAGACAGCGGCCAGCGACAGGGTCATGCTGACGATGGTGAAGCCGATTTCGCGCGAGCCGTCGAGGGCGGCGCGGAGCGGGGGTTTGCCCATTTCCATGTGGCGGACGATATTTTCGAGCATGACGATGGCATCATCGACGACAAATCCGACCGACAATGTCAGGGCCATGAGCGATAGATTGTCGAGGTTGTAGCGGCACAGGAACATCACGACGAAGGTGCCGATGACGGCCATGGGCAGGGCCAAGCTGGGGATGACGGTGGCAGAGACATTGCGGAGGTAGAGGAAGATGACCAGGACGACCAGGACGAGGGTCAGCAGGAGGGTGTATTCGACATCGCGGACGGAGTCGCGGATGGCGGTGGAGCGGTCGTACATAATGTCGACGGAAACGGAGGCGGGAAGCAGGTCCTTAAAGGAGGGTAGCAGCCGCTTGACATCGTCGGCAACCTGAACGGTGTTGGTGCCGGGTTGTCGCTGGACGGCGAGGATGATGGCCCGCGAGGTGCCATCCTGATTGGAATACCATGCGGCGACTTTGTTATTTTCGACGCTGTCGGTGATGGAGGCGACATCGGAGAGACGGACGGGCAAACCGTTGCGGTAGGCGACGATGAGCGGTCGGTATTCCTCGGCTTTGTTGAGTTGGCCGGTGGCCTGGATCGTGTAGGAGCGATGAGTGCCGTAGAGGATACCGGTGGGCATGGTGACATTGCCGAGCTGGATGGCAGAGGCGACTTCATCGATGCCGATGGAACGGCTGGAGAGGGCGACGGGATCGACCTGGACGCGGACGGCGTATTTCTGGCCGCCATAAACCATGACCTGGGCAACGCCGCTGACCATAGACATCCGCTGGGCCATCATGGTTTCGGCGTATTCGCTCAGTTCGAACAGCGGCAGTGTCGGAGTCGTCAGGGCGATGAACAGGATCGGTTCGTCGGCAGGGTTGACCTTCTGGTAGGATGGGGGGCTGGGCATGTCCTGCGGCAGTTGTCGAGTGGCGCGTGCGATGGCGGCCTGGACATCCTGGGCTGCGGCATCGATGTCGCGGTTGAGATTGAACTGCAGGGTGATCTGCGTGCCGCCCAACGCGCTGGAAGAGGTCATCGAGTCGATGCCGGCGATGGTGGAGAACTGTTTTTCCAAGGGTGTGGCCACCGCGGCGGCCATGGTTTCGGGGCTGGCACCGGGCAGGGAGGCGGAGACCTGGATGGTGGGGAAGTCCACATTCGGCAGATCGCTCATGGGAAGATTGCGGAAAGCGGCGACGCCGAACAGGACGATGCCGCTCATGACCAGCGTGGTCATCACGGGACGATGGATAAACAGATCGGAAAAACCCATATTCGGGTCGCCTTACTCGGTTTTGGATTCGGGGATCACGACTTTGGCGCCGGGGATCAGACGGAGCTGGCCGTCGGTAACGATGATTTCATCGGGCTGAAGGTTTTCGACGACCGATTCGGAATCGAGCGATCGTCGGACGGTTACAGGGCGGCGCTCGACGGTCTTGTCGGACTTGACGACATAGACGAACGAATCTTTCTGACCGGTCTGAATCGCCTGCGAAGGGATCACAATGGATCCGATCTCGGTTTGAAGCGAGAGAACGACATCGACATACTGGCCGGGCCAGAGCCGCCATTCGGGATTGGCGAAGGTGGCCCGCATCCGGATATTCAGAGAGTCGGGATCGATTGAATTGTCGATGAAGGACAGGCGTCCCTGGATCGGATCGCCGGGGGATTCGGGCACGATAGCCCGAACCTTCAGATCACCGGAGGCACTGAGGCGGCGGATGGTCGAAAGATGCTGCTGGGGAACGGGAAAGGAAACATAGATGGGATCGACCTGCCGGATGTTGATGACGGCGGTATCGTCGGCCCTGACAAGGTTACCGGGGTAGATGTGGAGTTTACCGACACAACCATCGATGGGGGAACGGACGGAGCAGTATTCGATCTGTAGGTGGGCCTTGTCGATGGCGGCCTGATCAGCCAGGATGGCGGCCCGGAGGGTTTCGACGGCGGTTATGGCGGCATCGTAGGTATCCTGGGCGGCGATGCCCTTTTCGAGAAGCTGGGTCTGGCGGTCGGCCTCACGAAGGGCATTCTGCAACTGGGCCTGGTCTCGCTGCAGATTGGCCTGTGCGGCCTTGAGGGCAACCTGAGATTCACGGGGATCGATCGACAACAGAAGATCATTCTGTTTTACTTTCTGGCCTTCGACAAAGTGGACCTGCGTCAGATAGCCCGTAATGCGGGATTTGACCTCGACGCTTGAGTACTCCTCGACATGGCCGAAGTTCGTCAATTCGACGGGGGTGTCTTTTTTCACGACCGTCGCGACGGAGACAGGGGCAGGTGGCAAGGCGGGACGGCCCGTGGGATTTTGAGGATTGGCCGGAGGGGATTGTTTGGAACAGGCGCCAATCACGATCAGGGCAATCAGGCCGAGCAGGATTCGGTATAAGATTGAATTGTAGAGTCGTATGTCCATCAAATCTTCCTATTCAATGCCTGTATTTCCGTATATTTGTCAAGGTCGATCGGGGAGATTGACCGGCGTATCGCCGGGGCTGATGATCCCGCGACGCTGAAGGAGGGAACCATCCTGTCGGAAGAGTTCGACCTGTGCCCGCATGACATTAATGACGGCCTGGACTTCGGAGATCCGGCTGTCGAGCAGGTCCCGCTGGGCCTGTGCGACCAGCAGCGAGGTCGATTTACCGACGGCGAATTTTTCCGTTTCGACGCGGAGTTTTTCCTCCTGCAGAATCCGCGTGGCGGCGGTGGCGACGATTTGTTCACGGTTGCGGAGAACTTCTACATAGGCCGCACGGACATCGACCTGGGCCAGTTGGGTCAGGTTGTCGATCGCTTCGCGGGCCTGTTGGCGGCTCAGGGTCGCGCGAAGGTTTTCGGCCCGGGCCGCACGGTTCAGCGGCGGAAACTCATAGGCCAACCCGGCCAGGACATCATAATTTTCCCGATCCAGTCGCTCGATCGAAGAACCGAATGAATCAGCATATCCGGTATTTCCGAGGGTGATGAACAGGTCCAACCGCGGAAGTAGTCCGTTGCGGGTCTTGACGACTTCCAGTTCATTTCGCTGGAGCAGAAGGCGGGCCTGGTTCAGGTCGGGACGCATC
>JAAYVQ010000207.1 GCA_012517095.1 Phycisphaerae bacterium
ATTTGGGATTTACGCAATAAAAAGGGGGGGACAAAGCGTCGTTGCATGTCAGGGGTGGATATGGTATTTTGAGGGGGAATTCCAGAGAAGGACAGAATCCGATGATGGTGTAGCCAACAGGTAGTCGGGGTCTTTTACCCCGGGTTAGAAATATTAAGCGTTTGTCGGCCTGGGATGGAGACCATCAGATCCAAATATTCGGATTTCTTTTTCGTTGGAATCTCATGAGCGGGTAAGTGTCTTGTGCCCCCGCATAACATTGACTGATGGTACGAGAAGCATTCAAAGGAATAACGAAATGAATAACCGATTGACAGGATTTGTCTGTCTGGAAATCATTGCGATAACGGCGGCAGGGTTGTTTGCGGCCGAGACGCCGAAGTATGAGAAGAAGGCGAACTGGGCGGAGACGATGCTGGCGATGCGGCAAGCGATGGGCGACGCAGATGGTTCGGCGACCAAGATCGAACTGGGGCCATGGTACACGACGGGACCGCTGAAGGGTAACGGGTTTTCCGATGAGCTGTTTCCGGAAAGGGGCGTGGATCTGAAGGCCAAGGGGGCCAACGGCCGGGCATTGTGGCGGGCGACGAAATACGCCGACGGAAAGGTTCAGCAACTGCGGGCGCCGGACGGCTATGCGACCTATCTATATCGGACGATCACCGTGGCCGGGGATACGCAGTTACCGGCGGGATTCGGCAGCGATGATGGGCTGGCAGTTTGGCTCAACGGCAAAAAACTGCTGACGCAGGATGTACCGCGCGGGGTGGGGCCCAACCAGGACCGATTGACGCTGGGACTGAAAGCCGGCACCAATGAGTTGCTGCTCAAGATTTACAATCGCACGGGAGATCACGGTTTTTATTTCGGGGCGATGAACGATCCGGCGAAGGTGCTATGGGATCAGGCATCGCGGGATTATCCTCGGGAGTGCGCGGGGATGCAGGAGGATTACCCGGATGGACAATATCTGGAGTGGCTCAAGGCCGGAGGAGCGGAGCAGACAACCGGACTGGTCAAGGCGACGCTGGAACCCTTGGGTAAGGCGGGGGGGCGATACCTCCAGCAGTTTGACAGACTGGCAAAGGATGGAGACGAGGCGGCCTTGCTGACTTTGTATGGGCAGATCTGCCAGTTTCGCGAAGCTCTGACGGCGATGAAGGGCGTGGATCTCCGGGCTTTGCGGATGGCGATCGAGGATTTGAACGCGACTTTCGGATCGCGCTATGCCGACGGGGCTCGCTATCTGGAGCGGCTGGAAACCATCGAAAAGGCCATTGAAACGGGAGAGGATCCGGCGGAACTGGCTGAAAAGGCGATTGCGTTACAGCGGGAGGCGTTGCTCGCCAATCCGTTGCTGGATTTTGAGAATCTGTTGATTGTTCGTCGAAACACCCGAGGTCCGAGTCTGGGCTTGCCGCAGAACTGGCAAGGAAACTGTTCGCTTTCGCGGAGCGGATACGATGATGAGATCGCGGTAATGTCGCTTCGGGATCCGCAAAAGCCGCTGGCGACGGTTTACAAACCGGACAAGCCGATTATGGTCGCCGATGTTGATCTGCATTATGACGGCGACCGGATGTTGTTTTCGATGATCGGTACGAACAATCGATGGCAGATCTGGGAGATCGGCGTGGACGGCAAGGGCCTGCGGCAGGTAACCACCGAGGATCCCAAGGATGTGGATAACTATGACGCCTGTTATCTGCCGGACGACAGGATTATTTTCGCTTCGACGCGATGTTTCCAGGGTGTCCCCTGTGTAGGGGGTGCAGACACAGTGGCGAATTTGTGCATCATGGACGCTCGTGGAGCGAATGTTCGGCAATTGTGTTTCGATCAGGATCACAACTGGTGTCCGACGGTATTGAACAACGGGAGAGTGCTGTTTTCGCGATGGGAGTATTCCGATACTTCGCACTATTTCAGTCGGCTTTTGTTTCACATGAATCCGGACGGGACCAACCAGAGCGAATACTACGGGAGCAACTCGTACTGGCCGAATTCGATGTTTTACTCGCGGCCGGTTCCGGGGCAACCCTCAATGGTGGCGACGATCGTGTCCGGGCATCACGGCGTTCCGCGGATGGGCGAGCTGATTCTGATGGATCCGGCCAAAGGGCGGCACGAGGCCGATGGGGTAATCCAGCGGATTCCGGGGTACGGGAAGAATGTCGAACCGGTGATTGTGGATCAGCTTGTGGATAATAGCTGGCCGAAATTTCTCCATCCGTATCCGCTCAGCGAAAAGTATTATCTGGCGGCGTCACAGACTGACGGGGGGGCCCTCTGGGGGATTTATCTGGTCGATATCTTTGACAACCGGGTCCTGATCCGCCAGATGGGCGGCAACGCCTTGTTTGAACCGGTTCCGCTGCGCAAGACGGTACGGCCGCCGGTGATCCCGGATAAGGTGGATCTGAAACGGAACGACGCTCTTGTGTATCTATCGGATATTTACAGCGGGCGCGGTCTCCGCGATGTGCCGAAGGGTTCGGTCAAACAACTGCGACTCTATTCGTTTCACTATGGGTATCCGCAACTGGGCGGGCACAAGAATGTGGCCATCGAGGGCGGCTGGGATGTGCATCGGATTCTGGGGACGGTTCCCGTTGAGCCGGACGGTTCGGCGTATTTCAGCGTGCCGGCGAATACCCCCATTGCAGTGCAGCCGCTGGATGATCAGGGGCGAGCGATGCAGATCATGCGAAGCTGGTTTACGGCAATGCCGGGGGAAAATGTCTCATGCGTCGGCTGTCACGAAAAGCAGAACATGGCTGTGCCAGCCAAGGGGACGATCGCATCCCGACGAGGGCCCAGCACGATCGCAGAGTGGTACGGTCCGGAGCGGGGATTCAGTTTCAAGCGGGATATCCAGCCGGTATTGAATCGGTACTGTGTCGGATGCCACAACGGGAGCGTAGCTCAGGTGCCGGATTTTTCACCGAAGGATCGCAACGGGTGGGGCAACTTTACGCCGTCGTATCTGGCTTTGCATCCGTATGTGCGACGGCCCGGACCCGAGAGCGATTATCATCTGGAAGTGCCGCTGGAGTGGCACGCGGGAACCAGCGAACTGATTCAGATGCTTCAGAAGGGGCATGAAGGGGTCAAACTGGACGATGAAGCATGGAATCGGTTCTATACCTGGATTGACCTGAATGTGCCGGATCACGGGACCTGGTCGGAGCATACGAATATCGGGGGAAATTTCCGGCAGAGGCGAATCGATATGCGAACGGCCTATGCTTATCGGCCGGAAGATCCGGAGTTGATCCCGGCCGTGACCACGGGGCCGATCGAGTTCATCCAACCACAGCCGGTTGTGCGGCAGGCGACGGCGGTGACGCTGGCGGAGTGGCCGCTGGACGAAGCCAGAGCCAAGATCCTCCAGATGCAAGCCGGGAGACAGACTCGACGGACACTTGATTTGGGCGATGGGGTGACGATGGAGTTGACGCTGATCCCGGCAGGGGCGTTTGTGATGGGCAGCGATGACGGATGTCTTGACGAATCGCCGCGGTGTATCGTCAAAATCGACCGTCCATTCTGGATGGGCGTGTGCGAGGTCACCAACGCTCAGTATCTGCGGTTTGATCCGCTGCATCGCAACGGCTATCTGGATCAGAACCACAAGGACCACACCACTCCGGGGTATCCTCTGGAGGACCCGTCGTTTCCGGCGATTCGAGTATCGTGGCGGGAAGCGGCGGACTTTTGCCGGTGGCTCAGCTCAAAAACAGGCGAAGCTTTTGCCCTGCCAACCGAGGCGCAGTGGGAATGGGCGTGTCGGGCCGGTTCTGATCAGCCGTTCTGGTATGGCGACAAGAACACGAATTTCGGTACTTTCGCCAATCTGGCGGATGTATCGATCAAACTGTTGGCGGTGACGGGAGTCAATCCGCAACCGATCACCAATCCGGACAAGTACGAGGACTGGATCCCGAAGGATGCACGATTTGACGATGGGCAGAAAATCCTGTGTGCGGTCGGTCAATATACGCCGAATCCATGGGGTTTGCGGGATATGCACGGCAATGCGTGGGAGTGGACGGCCAGTTGTATTCGGGCCTATCCGTATGCG
Organism: Phycisphaerae bacterium; assembly: GCA_012517095.1. Lineage (GTDB taxonomy): Bacteria > Planctomycetota > Phycisphaerae > Sedimentisphaerales > Anaerohalosphaeraceae > FEN-1350. Next base: position 4,088 of record JAAYVQ010000207.1, read on the forward strand.
GACGGTGACGGTCGGAATGATCCGGCAGCTGGCGAAAAACGCGTGGTTCGGGGCGGATCGTTTTACGACCGGCCGTATCGAGCGACGGCCTCGTACCGTCTGGCCTATGAATCGTGGCAACGGGTGTACAATGTGAGTTTCCGCGTGGTGTGCCCGGCGGAAGAGAAGCCGGATGTGAGCAAGGCGATAACCAAAAGCGATTAATTCTTTTCAATCTTCAATTTGAGAACAGGATCCGAATATCGAAAGGCGTCAGGCCCATGCGTACATGGATGATGATGACAACGGTGATATGGATCGGCGGAATGGCTGGGGGTACGATGGGGGCATCGGAGTATCTTTCGCCGCAGGATGTGGTCGCTTCGGCCGATGGGAAGTTGTTGTATCTTTCGCTGGCAACGGCAGATGCGGTGGGGGTGTTTGACATCGCGTCCGGCAAGCTGATCAAGACGATTCCGGTTGCGGGCACTCCGAGTGGCCTGGCTCTGGATGACAAGTCGAATCGGATGTATGTCGCCATCGCGAAAGTTGCCGGCACCGTTTGCGTGATCGATTTGGCGACAGGGACCATCGCAGGGACGATTTCTGTCGGTCATACACCGGTGGCGATGGCCCTGTCCGCAGATGGTAAAATGCTCTATGTATGTAATCGTTTCGGAACTTCAGTGTCCATAGTGGACCTTGCGGACAAGAAGACAACGGCGACCGTTGCCGTCCTGCGCGAACCGACCGCGGCGGCGCTGACGGCCGATGGGAAGTGGTTGTTCGTGTGCAATCTTCTCCCTGTAGGACCGGCGGACGGGGACATTACCGCGGCGGCGATTTCGGTGATCGATACGACGGCCCGGAAAGTTACGAAAGAGATCCGCCTACCCAACGGCAGTACGACGGTTCGCGGGATCGCGTTTTCGCCGGATGGGAAGTACGGGTATGCGTCGCATATTTTGGCGCGATACCAGTTGCCGACGACGCAACTGGAGCGAGGTTGGATGAACACCAATGCGGTGAGTGTGATTGATGTGGCGGGGCAATCGCTGGTCAACACCGTGCTGGTCGATGAAGTGGATCTGGGCGGGGCCAATCCATGGGCGGTGGCATGCAGCGGCGACGGAAAATATGTCTGTGTGACGCATGCGGGAACGCATGAGTTGAGCATCATAGATCGAGCGGGGTTGCATGATCGGCTGGGAAAGGCGGCGGCGGGACAGAAGGTGACCGATGCGACCAGTAGCGGCGAGGAAGTGCCGAATGATCTGGCGTTTCTGGTGGATCTTCGCAAGCGGATCAAGCTATCGGGGAATGGGCCGCGAGGCGTCGCGCTGGTGGGCAACAAGGCATGGGTGACGGAGTACTTTTCAGATTCGATCGCGATGGTCGATCTGGAATCGGCCAAGCGGATCGGGACGCCATCCATTCCGCTACAAGAGCCCAGGCCGATAACGACAGTGCGTAAAGGCGAGATTTTTTTTCACGACGCGGAACTGTGTTTTCAGCATTGGCAAAGCTGTGCGAGTTGCCATCCCGGGGAGGCCCGGGCGGACGGCTTGAACTGGGATTTACTCAACGACGGGATCGGCAATCCCAAGAGTACCAAGAGTATGCTGATGGCACATCAGACGCCGCCGGCGATGATCTCCGGAGTTCGGGGCAACGCTGAGGCGGCCGTCCGGGCGGGAATCCGGGGGATTCAATTTGCGGTCCGGCCGGACGAGGATGCCGTTGCGATCGATGAGTATCTTAAGTTGCTGAAGCCGGTTGCCAGCCCTCATCTTGTGAACGGGCAGTTGTCGGCGAAGGCCAAGCGGGGGCAGGGTTTGTTTGAAAAGGCCGGATGTGCGGTGTGCCATCCGGGGCCGCTGTTTACGAATCTCAAGGAGTACAATATCGGGACAGGCAAGGGACGCGAGGTCGATGTGACTTTCGATACGCCGACGCTGGTGGAGGTATGGCGAACAGCCCCGTACCTGCATGACGGTCGGGCGGCTACGATCCAAGATATGTTGACGACTTTCAACAAAGAAGATAAGCACGGGAAGACATCGGGACTTTCGGCGGAGGAAATCGATGATCTGGCGGAATATGTGATGTCACTGTAAGGGATTTGGGATACAGGAATCAGGATTTTGCAATGTCGCCGGTCACTCGTCTCGGGTCGCCGGTGAAATGGAATGCAGTACCTCAGCGGGAACGGCAAGCAACGATTCGGAATGACGAAGATGGTTCGTCGAGGTTGGGCGAACCATGGCGCGATAGAACGGAAGGATTCGATGAGCGATTCAACAACCTCGGCGATGCCATTTTTGCGGCATCTGACCGAGTCGCAAAAGAAGGCGGTATTGCATAAGGATGGTCCCTTGCTGGTGCTGGCGGGGCCCGGCAGCGGCAAGACGAGGGTGATTACCTGCAGGATTGCGGCGTTGATTCATGCGGGCGTGGAGCCCCGGCGGATTTGCGCGATCACTTTTACCAACAAGGCGGCCGACGAGATGCGGCGGCGGGTGGAGGCGATGGGATTTTCGAACTCGGTGCATGTGAGCACCTTTCACTCGTTGTGCGTGCGAATTCTTCGGCGATATGGCGAGAGCGTCGGCATCCGGAGTAATTTCAGCATTTACGATGAGGCCGACCAGACGCGGTGCGTAAAAGAGGCGATCGCGGCGGCGGACCTGAGCAGCAGCCAATTTGCGCCGGGGCGGGTTCTGGGGACGATTTCTCAGTGCAAGAACGATCTGGAAACGCCGGATGAACTGGACGAGCGGGCAGGGGGGTACTACGAGAAATGTCTGGTCAAGATTTACCGGGGGTATCAGAAACTCCTGGCGGGAAAGAACGCGCTGGATTTCGACGATTTGCTGGTACAGACGGCATTGTTACTGCGCGATCGGGAGGAAGTTCGCAGGGATCTGGGGCAGAGGTTCCGGTATTTACTGGTCGATGAATACCAGGATACAAACCACGCCCAATATCAGATTGCCAAGGGTCTGGCGCTGGAGCATCGCAATATCTGCGTGACGGGCGATCCGGACCAGTCGATCTATCGGTGGCGGGGAGCCGATATCGGGAATATCCTGGCATTCGAGAAAGACTGGCCGGAAGCGAAGGTGGTGCGACTGGAGGAAAATTTTCGTTCTCGACCCTTGATCCTGGCGGCGGCGGACCGGTTGATTGCCAATAACACTCGGCGGAAGGAAAAGAAACTTATCGCCGTTCGCGAAGGCGGAAAGGACCTGCGGCTGATCCCATGCGACGATGAGACGGCCGAGGCCAGTCGGATTTCCGAGCGGATCACGACTCTGGTACGAGAGGGTATAAAGCCCGGGCAGATTGCCGTGTTCTATCGTATCAATGCGATGAGCCGCCCGATCGAAGAGCAGCTCATTCGCGGACGGATACCCTACCAGGTTGTACGGGGAGTGGAATTCTACGAGCGCAAGGAGATCCGCGATATGCTGGGATATCTGCGATTGCTGGCCAATCCGGACGATGACCTTGCATTTCTTCGGGCGGTCAACAGCCATCCGCGGGGGATCGGACAGACAACGCTGGACCGGCTGGG
>JAAYVQ010000208.1 GCA_012517095.1 Phycisphaerae bacterium
ACCTGAGCGGGATGGACAAGGTCAAACAGAACTCGCATCGTTTCTCTTTAATAGGGACAGTCACCTATTTTGGGTTGATGGATTTGTTTCGTACTTAGAATTCCGGATTAAGAATTTCTCATGACCTTCTAACACGCGACAACACCTCGGCAATTGTCTCTTTTGTCGGCCGCTCGATCACGCCGCGTTCGGTGATAATCGCCGTGATTCGCGACGCATCGGTCACATCAAACGCCGGATTATACACGCCCACATCTTCGGGGGCCAGTCGGATACCGCGGAATGTCGTGACTTCCTCGCCGTTGCGCTGTTCGATAACGATCCGCGAACCGTCCGGAATCGACAGATCGAATGTACTTGACGGCGCTGCGACATAGAAGGGAACACCGTGTGCCGCAGCCAACACTGAAAGCCCATAGGTACCGATCTTGTTGGCCGTATCGCCGTTGGCCGCGATGCGATCGGCTCCGACGATGACAGCGTCGATCCGACCCTGCTTCATCAGCCACGCCGCCATAGTGTCGCAGATCACCGTCGTTTCGATCCCGGCCTGCTGCAGTTCCCAGGCCGTCAGTCGCGCCCCCTGTAACAACGGCCGTGTCTCGTCGGCAAACACGGAAAACCGCTTGCTCTTGCGATGTGCCTCATACAGCGGCGATAGCGCCGTCCCCTGTCCCGCCGTGGCGAGCGCCCCCGCGTTGCAGTGCGTCAGGATCGTCCCCCCGTCGGGAACGAGCGGCTCGCCAAATCGGCCGATTTGAAGGCACATCTGTTTGTCCTCGTCGGCGATCGCGTGCGCCTGAGTCAGGATCGTTTCGCGAAAACCTTCGAGCGTAAATCCTTTGAGCGTCGCATAGGCGTGTGCGCTGCGTCGGACTCGGTCCAGAGCCCAAAAGAGGTTGACCGCCGTCGGCCGCGACGACGCCAAGTAGTCGGCCTGCTGCGTGATCCGGATCATCGCCCGCGCCCCATCGGCATCCTGCGGGATCGCCCGCGCGGCCAGACACAGGCCGTAGGCCGCAGCCACGCCGATAGCCGGGGCGCCGCGTATGGCCAGCGTACGGATCGCCTCAAACAGCGCCTCCGTATCGCGGCAGGCAAGCAGTTCAAACCGGCTGGGCAACAGCCGCTGATCGATCATCTCCAGATGCCCGTCGATCCCCCCCACCCATTTGACCGTCTCGATGAACATACCTGCCTCCCTGAAAAAGGTGTCAGGAAACCTTTTTCGGTAGTTACGCGTTATCCGCCGTCACATCCTCGGCCGGGGTACTCCTGGCCGACAGGCGTTCGGGCCGCTTTCGCTCGGCCTCCAGCTTGGCCTTGAGATACTTGGCGGTATAACTGGTCTTGTGCCGAATGATTTCCTCCGGCGAACCGGTCGCGACGACCTCGCCGCCGCCATCGCCGCCTTCGGGCCCAAGGTCGATGATATAATCCGCCATCTTAATGACATCCATGTTGTGCTCGATGACAATCACGGTATTGCCGAGGTCACACAGCCGCTGCAAAACATTCAGCAGGTTGTGAATATCCGCGAAGTGCAGTCCCGTCGTCGGCTCATCCAGCAGATACAGTGTGTGTCCCGTGCCCGGTCGGCCGAGTTCCGTGGCCAGTTTGACCCGTTGGGCCTCGCCGCCCGACAGCGTCGTCGAGGATTGCCCCAGTGTCATGTACCCCAGCCCCACTTCGCACAGCGCCCGCAGCAACCGAACGATCTTCGGGAAATTGGAGAAGAAGTCCCTGGCCTCGTCGATCCGCATGTCGAGCACTTCGGCGATGTTCTTGCCTTTGTAGGTGATCTGCAGCGTCTCGGGATTGTATCGAGTGCCCTTGCATTGCTGACAAACCACATACACATCCGGCAGAAAGTGCATCTCGATGCACTTGGTACCCTGACCCTGGCAATGTTCGCAGCGTCCGCCCTTGACATTGAAGCTGAAGCGCCCGGCCTTGTAGCCACGGATCTTTGCTTCGCGCGTGATCGCATAGAGCTGCCGGATCAGGTCGAAGACTCCGGTGTAGGTTGCGGGGTTGCTGCGGGGAGTCCGTCCGATCGGCGACTGGTCGATCTCGATAACCTTATCGACCCTCGACAGGCCAAGAATATTTTTGTGTTTGCCGGGTTTCTCGCCGGTTCCATAGAGCCGCCGCTTAAGGCCCTTGAGCAGAATCTCCGTGACCAGCGTGCTCTTGCCCGAACCCGACACGCCCGTCACGCAGGTGAACACGCCCAGCGGAAACTTGACGCTGATATTCTTGAGATTGTGTTCGGTGGCATTACGAACCTCGATGGCATCGCGCAAACTGTACTTGCGCCGCTCATCCGGCAATTCGATGCGCTGGGCACCCGAAAGGTACTGGCCCGTCAGCGACTGTGGGCACGCGCAGATTTTGTCGTAGGTCCCCTCGGCGATGACCTGTCCGCCGTGGGCTCCCGCCGCCGGCCCGATGTCGATGATATAATCGGCCGCGGCCATGACATCCTCGTCGTGCTCCACGACCAGCACGGTATTGCCGATGTCGCGAAGCTGCTTGAGGATCCCCAGCAGCCGGTCGTTGTCGCGGCGGTGCAGCCCGATCGTCGGCTCGTCGAGCACATAGCAACAGCCAACCAGGCCGCTTCCAACCTGGGTCGCCAGCCGAATCCGCTGCGATTCGCCGCCGGACATCGAGCCGCTGGGTCGATCCAGGGTCAGGTACCCCAGCCCGACATCGATCAGGAACTTCAGCCGCGCGCGGATCTCCTTCAGCGGCTGCGCTGCGATCATCTCCCGTTCGGCATCCAGGGCCAGCGAACGGAAAAATTCCTGCGCCTTCTCGATATTCATCCCGGTCACTTCGCAGATGTTCTTGCCTCCGATGGTCACCGCAACCGCCTCCGGCCGAAGCCGAGTCCCATGGCACTTCCGACACGGCTGCTCCGAGAGATACCCGTGAAGCCGCGACTTAACCCATTCGCTGTCGGTGTTCTCCCACCGACGGCTCAGGTTCGGAATCACGCCCTCGAACGAAGCGCCCCGCCGGTCCTCGTCTTCGGGGGTCGTACCCCGCAGCAGGATCCGGACAATCTCCTCCGGCAGCTCCGCAAAAGGAATCGAGGGGCTGGCCCCGAACAACCGGCAGAATTTGCGGACCAGCCGGTTGTAATAGATGTTCATCCGTTTGCCGCCCTTGCGCCACGCGTCCACGGCTCCATTTTCCAGCGACAAAGTCTTGTCAGGTACGATCAGGTCCGGATCAAACTCCAAAATTGTCCCCAGCCCGTCGCACCCGGGACAGGCGCCATAAGGGCTATTAAAGCTAAACAATCTCGGAGATAGCTCGGACAGTGATGCCTCGGGATGCTCCACACAGGCGTATTTCTCGCTGTAAATGACATCCTTCCAGCCGCCGTTCCCCCCCGTCGAGTCTCCCGGCTCCTGCACCATCACGCAGATCAGCCCCTCTCCGATCTTCAAAGCCGTCTCCACCGAGTCGGCCAGCCGTATCCGCAGGTTGCCCTTGAGGATCAGCCGATCCACCACAGCCGCGATGTCGTGCTTTTTGTTCTTGTCGAGGGTCGGCAGATTCCGCATGTCATACACGATCCCGTCGATCCGCGCACGCACGAATCCCTCTCGCATGATCCGCGTGAAGACCTCGCGATGCTCGCCCTTCTGCCCGCGCACCAGCGGCGCGCAAAGCTGGATCTTCGTACCCTCCGGCCGGGACAAAATCGAATCGACGATCTGCGTGGCGTGCTGGCTGGCGATCTCCTTGCCGCAGACCCAACAGTGCGGCGAACCCACGCGGGCAAACAACAGTCGGCAATAGTCGTAAATCTCCGTGGTCGTCGCCACCGTTGACCGCGGGTTGCTGGTGGCACTGCGCTGCTCGATGGCGATCGTCGGCGGAAGTCCTTCGATGTGCTCGACCTGCGGCTTTTGCATCTGCTCGAGGAACTGCCGCGCGTAGGCGCTGAGCGACTCGACATACTTGCGCTGGCCCTCGGCGTAGATAGTGTCGAACGCCAGCGAGCTTTTGCCCGAGCCGCTGATACCCGTAATGACCACCAGCTTGTCCCGGGGGATCACGACGCTGATATTCTTGAGGTTATGTTCGCTGGCCCCGGTTATGACAATCGACTTGAGCCCGGAATCGACTGATGCTTGTTCCATGACTTCGCGTACCCTATCCGAAATTTTGACCCGTATCCAAAAGGATCATTGTACCATACCCACCCCCTCCGTTACAATCCCCCTTGCGGATTCGTGTGTCCTTGGAGGGACCCGCTCCGTCGGGTCCGTATCGCTTTGTGTCATTCCCGCGAAAGCGGGAATCTATAAACCAATTTAAAAATTGGAAATTGAAAATCGAAAATGAATATCATCCCCCTCCACCCCTGGAACCTCGATTACGCTTCCGCCCGGCGGTTGCAGACCGAACTGGCAGGACAGGTGCAGAAAACCCCAGTTGTCGGCCCCATGAACACCGTCGCGGGGATTGACTGTGCCTTCAGCCGGGACAAAAAGCGGATCGCGGCCGTGGTCGTCGTACTACGATTACCGGATTTCAAGTTGACCGAGCGGACTGACTGTGTTCAGCCCGTCACCTTCCCCTATATCCCCGGCCTGCTCTCCTTCCGCGAGGCCCCGGCCTGTCTCGCCGCCGTCGAAAAACTGAAAACCGCCCCCGATGTCTTCCTCATCGATGGCCAGGGCCTGGCCCACCCGCGACGACTCGGGATCGCCAGCCATCTCGGCCTGTTTCTCAATCGCCCGACCATCGGCTGTGCTAAAAGCCGCCTCATCGGCGACTACGACGAGCCCCCCGCCGCCCGCGGCTCATCCTCACCCCTCAAAGATGGGGACGAAACAATCGCCGCCGTCCTGCGAACCAAGACCGCCGTTAAACCCCTCTTTGTCTCCGTCGGCCACCTCTGCACCCTCGACGACGCCCTCCGCATTACACTCGCCTGCTGTACCCGCTACCGCCTCCCCGAACCCTCGCGCCTCGCTCATCAATTGGTCAGCCGTCTCCGACACCAAACATAAATCAGTCCGTTCATCGCGAATCGACCCCAAAACAATCCCGATTTCGGAATTCATATCCCAGGCGCCGCGGCATTTCTTACGCATAGGTGTCCATCACCTTGTCCTGGAATTGTTCGATTGTGCTCCGCCCTTCGGACATGTATTCCACCGCGGACATGACCGTGAACAACACGGCGATCCCTTCGGCGCTGTATCGGCCGGCGTTGGCCAAAATCTCGCCGATGGCCTCAGCCGACAGAGTGGCTCGAACCGCCGCGCTGGACGCCGCCTGCACCCGCATACACTCCAGCAAGTCCAACGGATGAACGAACAACCGGGGACCCGTCGGCTGGGTGGACGGAATAAATACCCGGCGGATCCGCTTCCAGCTTCGCTTGATCGGCCGATAGATCGTCCTCCAGACGGTGGGCTTTGGCTCCTGATACTCCGGCTCAACGACCCCGATCGGAATGCTGTAGGCGCGCCGATTGATTACCCGCTCGATCGAACCCAGAGTCGGATGCAACTCCCGCAAATATCGGGCATAGAGCGCATGATTTTTCTTCTGGTCGTCCGGACAATGGCTCATATACAGAAACAACGGAACCGACCAGTAGGGCGCCGTGCTCCAGAAAAAGTTCCGAACCCGGTCGTCTCCCTCGTGATGTCGCTTGATTGACTGACCGTGGAAGATAAAGTGAACATACTTCTGGTTGGACTCCCGTTCGGGATACGATTGCAATTCCCGGTTCAATTCATGCAGAATTTCGTCGGTCGAAAGACCCGTCAGCCGGGAAATGTCCTCCATGAGCAGGTCTCCGCGCCCGGAAAGTCTCGCGTATTCAAAAATGGTCTCGGCCAGCTCGTCGTCGCGGGTCAACAGCCGAGGCGGACGCATGTCGTGGTTGATGCGGTCGCCGCCACTGCCGGTAATATACACCGTTCTCGGCCCGCCGAGTTTCATCGCGTTCCGATGATGTTGATGCAAATGCGCCGAAGACAGATACACCTGCCCGAGCTTGAAACGAAGCGCCTCCAGTAGGTCCTTCCCCAGCGCCGGCCGAAGCTCAAACCGGGTCCACGAAACTCCCAATGTCCGCGCCACCTGTTCGGCGATCTTGACTTCGGGCGCCGATACCCCCCGGAAATCCAGCCAGGACAAGGCCGGATACTCAACCCCGGCCTTCTTCAGACCCGCCGCCACCGCGCGGGAATCCATGCCGCCGCTGATGCACATCACCGGCGAATCCCCCGGCAGAATCCGATTCCGGCAGCCCGACACAAACAACTCGGCAATCCGGCGGGCGTTCTCGTCGATCGACTTGTCGGCGTGATCTTTGCGTTCGAAGTTCAGAACATGCAGAGTCTCGGTCGCCGTCTCCGAGGCCTTCGGATCGACCCGAATCAGCGTCGCCGTCGGGATCCGTTCCACGCCCTCCAGAAACGTGCGACGCCCCATCGCAAAATCAAATAAAAAGAACTGGGCTATCGCCATGCGATCATACTGCTTCGGTTCCCGCAGTGCCGCCATATATTGAATGTTCCGGGATAGAACAATGCCGCGATCGGTACGGTACTGATACAGCGGAAGCCGCGAAAATACGTCGTTCCAGAACGCCCATCGACCCGTCGGCTTGTGATGCGCCGCCACGACAAATTCCCCGTCGGTCGAAAGCATCCACGACCGGAGCCGATCCTGACTCGACCCCCACGCCCCGAAAATCCCCTGCGCCAGCCCGGCCAGTTCCTTCTGGATCTCCGCGTCGGTCTTGCCGTAGATTCGCCCGTCTAACCACAGGACCAGATCCCCCTCGTCCATTCGCCGCAGCGGATATACCTCGTAGGCCGACCAACCCAGAACCGAACCCTCGGCCTGATAATCAATCTTGGCCGTATGCGTCTCCAGCGTGCACGCGGCCTGCATGGCCTTCTGCAAAACGGTTATATGCGGATCCGAAGCGCCCCGAAAATACCCATAAAAATTAATTCCAGGCATACAATGTCCCTTAAATTTGCAATAGGGATTACTCTCAACTCGCCCTCGCCACTGTTTCCTGCTCACACCGATCCATCATCACATAGAATATCCGAAAACGCGGAAAAAATCAATCCGGGAATCCCCCTGGCGGGCAGAAAGAGGAAAAGTTTTTGACCGTTGATGTCCGACTATCCCGCACTCCGAAAACCGACAATTCTGTAGCGACAATTTCGTTGTTTCCAAAATCGTCGATCTCCCCTTTTCACATCACCCTGGCCTGCTGCACTCCCTACCGCCTCCCTAACCCGTACGCATCGCCCATCAGTGGATCACCGAGCTAATAACCAAACTCTGAATTTTCATTGTATTTAGAGCTTGATCTATACCCAATCAAAGTACCGAATCCACCAATACCGAATACCGGTTTCACCTGGATTCTTCCCGGTATAATTCATTTCTGTAAATTCTGTCGGGATAAATAGATATCCTCTCTCTCACAAAGTTTCTGCACAAGGACAACAATTTCCTTCTCTATCGGGTCAATCTCCGCAATCGAGACCATATTTCCAATATTACAGAGACGAAGCCATCCAAAACCGAGATTGATTTGAGAATGAAAGCTGGCGTCTTGAATATAAGACTCGGTCTCGAATTCGTGTGGATTTCCGGTAATCTTATCAAGAACCGCTACGAAGTCTCTTGCTCGCGACACGGCACTGGGATAATCAAAACCCTCAGGATATTCCCATCGGATAGGATCATCATATTGATGGAATATTTGCAGGGCTTCTTCTTTATTCAAATTGATTCTTCCCCTTTCTACAGAATAAAGTCCGCCGAAAGGAAGGCCTGAGCTCTGTTCGGTTATAATCAACTTGATGATCTGCTTGTTGGCGTCGGTCACCTTGGCCGCAATGAACGACTTTCTATCTCCTATCGGCTAAATCCCAAATCCTGTTCCCCATCCGTGAAATCCGTGGATAATTTTCCCGGTTATTCCCACTTATGCTCTTTCACCGACGCCAGAATTTTCTCCGCGCATTCCATCGCCGCAAGCCCCTCCTCGGCCGTCACTTCCGGCCGGGCCGCCGTGCCGCGCACCGCGTTCAAAAACGCCTCCTGCTCGACCCGCAGCGGCTCGTTATTTTCGATCTGAAGATTTTCGATGTGCAGCAGCTCGGTCCAGTTGACGCCGCTAAAATCCGCCTCCGGGTTGTTCCTCTGTTCCTGGATCCAGCGAACCACATCCACATTCGGATCGGTCTTGATGACCATCCCTTCCTTCTTAAAAAAGTCTAAGCTCAGGTAGGCCTGCCGACTGAAGACCCGTACCTTGCGCTCGGTCTTCATCGCCAGCCGCGATGCGGTGATGTTGGCCACGCACCCGTTGGCGAAGCGGATCCGCGCGCTGCAGATATCCTCATAGTCGGCGATGACATTGACGCCCACGGCGTCCACCGAGGCGATGGGGCTGTTGGCCAGCGA
>JAAYVQ010000209.1 GCA_012517095.1 Phycisphaerae bacterium
CGCTGAAGGGGATGTCACCGGCGCAGTACTGGCCCATCATGACCATGCGCGAGACCCAGAGCGTGATGATTTCGCGAGCCGTGCAAAGAAGATTGCCTGGATAATAGGTCTTCATTTCAGGTGTTTGTTCCGGCCAGCCCAGTGTGCTGAAAGGCCAAAGGGCCGAGCTGAACCAAGTGTCGAGGACATCGTCGTCGCGTATTGCTCCCCGGATTATTAATTGTTCTTCAATTTGTGGATGGCCTGGCTCCACACAAATTGCGAAAAATATACGGCCATCACTTCTTTCGCGAACAACATGTGCAGCAATATGTTCTTTTTCCATTGGCGAAAGGAATGGCATATCTAAATTTACGACCTGAGAGTCACTTGGACCAAAGGCCACAGGTCCTTCCCAAGGAAGATACCATATCGGGATCTGGTGGCCCCACCAGAGCTGGCGGCTGATGGGCCAGTCGCGGAGGTTTTCCAACCAGGTCTGATAGGTTTTGGCGTAGCGGTCGGGGATGATCCGCAGTCGGCCGTCGAGGAGGGGCTTGAGGGCAAGGCCCGCCAGCGAATTGACGGGGACATCGGTACCGGGGATCAGGCCGGAGCCGAACCGGGCCGCCAGATGTTCGATGGGTTTCTTGACGGCGATGTACCACTGGTCTGACAGGTACGGCTCGATGGGGACATGGCTGCGGTAACTATGGCCGACTTCGTGGGAATAGTCGCGGATTTCTTCCAACAGCTTTTCCTTGCGGAACCACTCGACGATGGCCTCGCGGGCCTCGAAGCGGTCCAACCCGAGAAGCCCCTGGGCTTCGGGCGTGGTCGCGTCGGTCCAGCCGTGCTTGTTGCTGATGGAACCATCGGGGGCCATGACATTGATCACGGCCAGATTGTGGCGGCGGCCGATTTCCCAGTCGTAGGGGTCGTGGGCGGGCGTAACCTTGAGAAATCCGGTCGAGAATTTCGCTTTTTCGTCTTCGCTTTCGGGATTGGGCAAGACGACATGTTCGTCGGCAACGATGGGGATCAGACGGCCGACGATGGGCAGCCGGACCCTTTTGCCCACCAGCGCCGCAGCTCGAGGATCGGCGGGGTTCATCGCCACGGCCGTATCGCCAAGCATCGTCTCCGGCCGGGTGGTAGCAACGGTGATGTGCTCGATTGTTTGCCCCCCCGCCTTGACGGGCTCGGCCAACGGATAGCGCAGGTACCAGAAGTGGCCCTTGATCAGTTCGTGTTCGACTTCGTCGTCGGCCAAAACCGTCTGCGTGGCTGGGTCCCAGTTGACCAGCCGCTTGCCACGGAAGATCAGGCCGTCGCGGAAGAGGTTGAAAAAGTTGGCGCGGACGGCCCTGGCGCAGGTTTCGTCCATGGTGAATCGCGTGCGGGCCCAGTCACAGGAGCAGCCCATGGCCTTGAGCTGGCCGATGATCCGGGCCTCGTATTCATCCTTCCACGCCTGGACATGGCCGACGAACTGTTCGCGGGTGAACTCGGTGCGGCGCTTGCCCTGTTCTTTGAGCAACCGTTTTTCGACGACGGTCTGGGTGGCGATACCGGCGTGGTCGGTGCCGGGCATCCAGAGGGTGTTGAAGCCACACATGCGGTGGTAGCGGATGAGGATATCCTGCAATGTATTGTTGAGCGCGTGACCGAGATGCAAAGCCGCGGTGACATTCGGGGGAGGAATGACAATCGTATAGGCACCCCTGGGATGGACGGCCGCCGGATCGGCGTGGAAATAATCGCCCTGATCCCAGATTCTCTGAGCGGCAGTTTGCACGGCAGTCGGTTCGTATAGCTTCGCGAGTTCGTCCATCATGGATTCCTACATTCAGCGATGATACGAAATTCAAGGAAAATTCCAGCACTCAATCCCATAATTTTAACAAATTCGAAACACAATCGATTTCGGTTAACGCCGGGATAAAAATCCCAGACAGACACCGGGATCAGCCCCTGCATCATCCTTTGCACGAAAAAATAGGTGACTGTCCC
>JAAYVQ010000210.1 GCA_012517095.1 Phycisphaerae bacterium
CTGGCCCCTTGGACCACCACCGGCGCCGGGATCGTCAACTCGCTGACCACCAGGTCCGGCAACGGCTTGCCGCTGCCTTCCAGTTGAAAATAATCATCCGTCCAATAGTCCGAACGCGGATCGGACGGGACATAATCATGAAACGCTTGCGCCCGCAGCGAGTTGATTCCGATTTTGGTGATCGCCACCGCAACGCGTTTGAATCCAAAGTCGTACTCCACTTCGACGGTGTTGCCGTGGGGAATCTTAACGAACTGAGTCCCCCAGTCGCAGGGCGGATCGCAGTCCCCCCAGGCGTGCACCGCCAGCTCCAATCCGGATCGCTCGATTTCGATCCGAACAATGCCCCCCGTGTTCGACTCGATGTTCACCCATTCGCCCACAAACCCCGCCGCCGTCGGCGCCAAGACCATCGTCGCCACCATTACCATGATCGTTCTCATACCTCGTCCCTTTCCACCAATTGGATTCGCGTCAATTCCCAATATTTAATCGTCAATACTTGTCCTGAGTTTCCCCCTGTGCCTGTCGAAGGATTCAAAATTCGATTTCAAATATCCATTTTACAATTTCCAATTCATCGCGTATCCATCAGCCACTCTTCCGCCAGAATCGCCAGGTCCAGCATATTCACCCGGCAATCCTGACTGACATCCGCCCGAACGCAGGACGGACAGACCTTGAATTCATAAGTGCTTCTTGAACTTCCGTCCTGATACACCTGTCCGTAGTAACTGAGATTGTTCGTGGCCGAAAAGGCCCCGACAAGTAATTCATAATGCATCAGATCCGGAAGCGGCGGCAGATCGAGTACATACGAGGTCTCCTGGATTCGCGTAAAGACCACCTGATCCACATACCCCCCTCCATCCGGATGCTCTTCGTCCCTCCAGGAGTACACGGCCACAAGATACTCCACAGCCCCATCCACCGGTTCCCAGGTAATTTCCGTCCTCGGACAATGCGTGTGAAGATCGGGTCCGTGTAACTGGCGGTTGTCCCACGGCGTCAGCAAATGCGTTACCGCAAAGAGATGCAGATCGTACGAACCGGCCTCTTCCTCTGTCAGAGTCGTCATATCCAGATCGATCCAGCGCCAGTAATCACCCGGCAATAAACCTGTGGGATGGCTGTCGCGGAAATAAATGAAAAAACGCAGCTTCGAATCCGGCAACTCCGAAAACAGATAATGGCCCGTTTGAGGATTGTAATAAAAACTGTAATCCGTCGGATCGTCATTTGGCCCCAGGTCCATCACATAGGTTTCGCTTGGCGTCAGGGTTGTGTAGTCCGGCAACGGTTTGTCGTTATACCGGATCGTCCCCGCAAGATACTGCTCTTGGGCCACATCGAACGAAATCTTCGACGACACATTGTTCCTCTCGCTGGCCTCGTCGATCAACCCGTCCGGATCGACCTTCAGTTGCAGCGTATAGCAACCCTCCGGCCAGGCCGCGCTGTGTCCCACGGCCAGTTTGGCCTCCGTGCTCTGTCCCGGTAACAACGGCAGGTCCGTGATCTGCACAAATCCCGTCCACACAAATTCCTCCCCGCTCCGCGTGGCGTTGACGACCTTCACCGGGAACGGCTGGGCAACCACCATACCCGGCCCCAGGTTCTTCACGGTGAATCGCACAAAGCTCGTCGGGCTGGCCTGATACACGATCAGGGGCTTATCCACCCAGATCGCCGTGATCGTCAGATCCGGCAACGGAACCTCGCTTCCACTGCGGGAAAAATAATAATCCGCCTCCGTATCCCTTCGCCCATCCTCCGGCGTGTAATCCGTCAGCAGATGAACCTTCAATAACTCCTCGCTCAGCAGCCGGAGGGTCAAAATCCGCGTGCCGAAACTTTCCGTGTACGATACCCCGAACGAATCGACCAGCTTGATCGGAATCGGAACGGTTACCGTCCCCCAGTCGCAATCCTTCGGCACACACGCCTCCCAGGTCTGCACGGTGAAGGAGGTCTTAAAGATTCCGATCTCCACCCGCGTGATGCCACCGGTTCCCGCATCCAGGTTCACCCAGTTACCGACAAACTCCGCTGAAGTATAGGCGTGTGCCGAAATCGACATCGCAAGGAAAAGGAAGATAAGACCCCACACCCCCCATACCGCCAACCGCATCCGACCACCGATGGTCATCACAGACTCCTCTCAAAGTTGTTATTCTCTCGCTCGGACGCGGTGTTTCTTCCAAAGACCCTCCGTCCGATATTCAAGGGGTGATTATACCAAATTCCCGACCCCAAAATCCAGCAAAATCAGACAATTCCCGCCTATTGTCACTTGGAAATCGGTTGGAGTTGGCAGGGACACGGCGTGTACCCTTGATTCGGTTTCCGTCCAAGGGGGACTCGCCCATTCTTGGTTAAGGGATCTCATTCAGGGTTTACCGCATCGCGGAAAATCCCGCCGCTCCATTTTTCAACCTCAAATATCCAATTTCAAATCGCTGAATCCTATCCCCTATCCGCTCGGTTAAGGTTGACACAACTCCGCCGGCTCCAACCCGCAATCCAGCCACTGCCCCGCAAACACCGCAAAATCCTCAAGATTCACTTGACAGTCGTCGGTCAAATCCGCCTTCAGCGGCGTCTTGCAGCTTCCTCCCCACACCGTCAGCTCGTACGGCCCGCCGCTGCCGTCCAGGCCCGCCACCCGGAACAGGTACCGCTTGCCCTTGGTTAGCGTCATGACCAGTTGCGAGTCTGTTGTCTGAAGATTCGCGTCGTCGTTGCAGGCCGTCTGAGCCCCGCCGCAGGCCGCAAACGCCGCCAGCGTCGTGTCGAACGCGTCGCTGTGTGCGTCGATCGTGTATTCGCCTCCCACCGTCGGCCGGAACGCAAACCATACATCCTTGGAGTCATTGACTCCACAGTCCGTCAGGTCCGTGCCCGCCGCCTGGGTCGAATCGCCCTCATACGCCGTCCCCGCCGTCACCTCGACCGCGTCCGCACATTGGTCATTCGGAATCTTCCAGATCCGCGCGCCCAGAAGCTGGGTGTCCATCATTTCCGGATCCGTGTCGGTCCAGACTACATAGTCGCCCTCGGCCAATGGAGCAATCATTCCCGCCTGCGAGAGGGATGCCACCGTGAACTCGATTCCCGTCGCAAGATCGAACCCCCGAACCTCGCTGACCATCGTGTCTATATCAGTAAAGTACCAGAACAAAATGCTGCCCGACAAGGCCGGCGTGTAGATGTTCTCCGCGCCCGTCTCAATCAGCCGCTGTTCTGTAAAGTCGAATCCGTACAAACGCATATTCATCGTGTCCCGCCAGACCGCATACCCCTCGTTGACAATCAAGCTCATGCCGTCCACATTGCCGGAGGCGATTTCAAACAACTCGCGCGAAACGCAGTCGAACCCGTACAATCCCTGACTCATCATATCCTGCCAGACAGTATAATTGCCGCCGATCTTGAGTGTCATCGTCCCCATGACCGAGCTGGAAATCAGGAAGGTTTCCCGGTTGGAAAGATCGTAACCGAACAGTCCGGCCTCGGCCGGATCGGCGGGCGCCTGCGTCCAGGCGACAAACCGATCATTCATCGCCAGACCCATGGAATCAATCATCTCCTCGTCGCTGATCAGAAAGATCTCCCGGGCCGAAATCTGATATCCTTCCAGAACCATCGGAGTCATCATCGTCCGCCATATCACATAATCCCCCGCCGCCCGAATGCTCATGCTGTCGATCTCCTCGGTGGTAATATCGAACACCTCGCCCGACTCCAGATCGACGCCGTGAAGAATCATGTCCATCATGTCCCTATAAACCAGATACGGTCCCGTCAGCCGGACGCTCATCGAATCCACATCCGAAATCGGAAGAGTAAACCTCCGCTTCGTGGCCAATTCGTACCCGCTCCAGCTCGTCATCGACATATTGGACCAGACCGCATAGGATTCATTCATGACCATCCCCATGGCCCCGCTGGTCGCGATCAAAAACGACTCTCTCGCCGTCAGGCCATACCCGCGCCACACCATGTCCATCGCATCCTGCCACACGACGAAATCCCCGGCCATCTGCGTGTACATACTACCCCCGCCTTTTTCCGCGATCGTAAACGGCTCCGGATTGTAACTCCATGCCTGCACCGAGGGGACCACCGCCACCGCCGTCAAAATTCCCATCCACACCATCATTCTCGTCTTCATCGTTTTCTCCCTGTTCATCTGATTGATTTGTCGTTCTGGAATTTCCGTATCGTGGAAAGTTCCGGTATCCATCACACATAAGACCACGAATGTTGAATCGATATCCCGATCAGCATATTCGATAATCTTCTTTGTTCCTTTGCGTGAAGAAAATTGAAAATGCAATCTCCTCTCCCGGCCATGACAGCCGGATACGAAGTGCGAAAGGATCCCTCTCCGTGTTTCATACCCTGTTTCTCCGTCCGAATCTTCCTCGGCAACGATGCGATCATCGACGACAACATTGTACCAAACCCGCAATGGACAATTCCACCAGATTATTCAATTTTATCCGGCCCCCCCGGATAACCGGACTGTGCTCCTGGAGCCGTCAAAACAAAGGGCGGATGTCTCGCAATTTCGATGACATCCGCCCTTTTTGAATTACCGGACAAAATCCGGCCTCGATATTTTTTGTATGATATTTTTGATCTTTTCTTTTTTGTTTATTCCCACTTGAACGGGTTCTCGCATCCGGCCTGTTGCGGGTCGTAGCACCGCACCCAGTCGGCCGCGATCATCGCAAAGTCCGCCAGGTCCACGCGGCAGTCCTTGTTCAGGTCCGTCAGCAGTGTCAGGCCATACTCGCTGATCACCTGCGCGCAGGTCGGGCTCGTTGCCGTCACCATCATCTCGTCAAAGATCCCGCCGTCCAGGCCCGCCGTGCCGTCATTGACCGTCACGCGGAAAGTATAAACACCCTGCTTGAGGAACTTCACCGTCGGCTTTTCGACATTGGCGCTGGGGATAAACTCCACGCCGCCTTCCGGCCCGGCCACCGTCCACTGATAATTCAGCGTATCGCCGTTGATGTCCGTGCCGACCGCGTCGATCACGATCGAATCAGTCGTTGTCATCAGCAGCGTCTGATCCGGGCCCGCATTGATCCGTGGAATCGCGTTCTGCCCCAACTTGGCCAGATTCATCACATCCTCGGCGCTGATCGCATAACTGTACAATCGAACATCATCCAAGAGGCCGTTCCAGCCCCGCGCTGCCTGGTTATCGCCGCGATTGCCGATCATCACAATATGCGTCGGATCCAGATCTTCATTGATCGGTCCCGAGGCATCCATAAAGCTGTTGACCTGCCCGTCCAGATAAGTCGTCACGCGGTTACCGTCATAGGTCGCCGCGACATGGTGCCAGTAGCCGTCGTTGATATTGGATGATCCCGTCAGCGACTCTTCCACGCCGCTCAAATGCAGCGTAAAGTCGTTGGTGCTCTCCCGCCGTGCGAAGCGCCAGGTCGTGTTCCACTTGCCGATGATCGACGCCCAGGGATTCGTCTGCGCGTTGATCTTCACCCACGCCGCCGTCGTGATCTCCCACCGCAGCCGTCCGAAGTTCGGATCCGGGATCTGAACAAACGAATTGCCGAAAAATTCCAGAGCGCCGCTTCCTACCCAGCCGCCGACCCAGTTGGGGTCGGTGCCGCCGGTTGCCGCTCCGAAAAGTCCCGCATCGTTGAAGCCGGCGCTGTCGTTGGCCGTGGTCCCCGTGCCTTCGTCAAAGGTCCAGTGACCCAGCTCCAGATCGTCCACCGCCGAATCCTTCACGCGAACCCGAACATTGTCGCTGGCCATTTTGCCCGACTGCGACGGTTCGTTGGGATCATAATCATGGACCGTGACCTTGAACTCATAGACGCCCCGCTCGGCAAACTGAACCGACGCATTGGCGGTTTCGTGATCGGCGATCGTCACCGTCACCGGCCCGCTGACCTGCGTCCAGTCATACAGAAGCGTCCCGTACGGATCGCCGTCGTCGGCCGCCGCGGCCGTCAATTGCGCCGAGGCCGTGCCGCCTTCCAGCTTGACCGATTGATCCTTACCGGCGTTGACCTGCGGCGTTGAGTTGTAAGTTACCGGCCCCAGGTATCGCTCAATGGCATTGACAAAGATCTGCTCCCCGGCCGGCGTCAGGTTGTACGCGCCCCATCGACCCGACGCGGTATCCACTTCCTGTGTGCCTGCGTTGAAAAACATCCTCGGCCCGCCCACCATCACATTCGGCGTCGAGGAATAATACGGCTTGCCCGCGTCCCATTCGGCGATCATCACATACCCGTTGTCCGGCCGAGCCGCCAGAACCCGACCGTTGCCGGCTGTGGTGACATTGATAAAGCTGACATGCGACCGCGGCAGAATGTCATTACGATAAAAGGTCACATCGTTGGTCGGGCTGAGCAAAACATTCGCGAACAACGGATCGCTCGGTACGGTCGCCCGCAATTGAAAGTAATCGGTCCGTGCTGTGATTGCCGTCGAGTCGAAGATTCGCGAGTTGCCGCTCCGCGCCCCGTAACAACTCATGATGATGAGCGGCTTGGGAATCCCACCCCACTGCGCCCGTTCGGTGTCGTCCGTGGCATACCCGCTGCTGCTGCAGTCGCGGCTCATGATGATCAGGTCCGCGGCGTTCAAGGTGGCCAGCTTCGTCGCGTCCAGCGTCTGCCAATACCCGGTCCCCGCCGTAGCGCCCTTCTGATAATCCACCGTCAATCCCAGCGAGGTCAGGAAATCCACCCACCCCTGATCGTCCGGAATTCCCTCGGTTGTCGTGTCAGTGTCGTGCGCGTCCGACACCCAGATCACCGTCTTGGCATCGACGCCGCCCAAAACCACAGCCCCCAACATCAGCATCACCAGCATCCATCTTGTCTTCATCGGCCTCTCCATTCAATTAAGGTTATTGTATCTGTATGCCTTCGACGGGCCAGCCCTACGGGAGGTTTATCCGTCGTATCCCTCGATGAATCATGACAATCCGCGTTTCCGATGTTTTCTGCTATCTTGCGTGCGAAAAGATGGGTCCCTCTCCGCCGATCCAGGCATCACCGCCTCCGTACGACGACACCAGAACTCAACCCGAACCTCAGGCGCGCCAGTATCCCTCCACACATTTCATCAATTTTCGCATATTATACCGCGCTCCGGCCCGATTGTCAAGCAAATTCATACTCGGACGAATCCCTCCCGGAAAAAGATGAGGCATTAATCGCCGAGGACCAGCCGGAATCCGCAAACGAGGGAACAAAGATCGGGTGCAAGGCCTGCGCGAAAAGCCACGCGGCACTCGGAGGCATCGTTAAACCACGAACCACCGCGACAAACCCGCTGACTGCCGGTCGTCGGACCTGTCGGATTATCCTGCGGGCCGGAGCTATAACCGTCGTACCGGTCATGACACCATTCCATGACATTGCCGGCCATGTCATAGAGTCCGAAATCATTGGCCCCGCTGATCGTCTGATAGCTGGTTACACTGTCATACCAGTTATAAAGTGTCTTGTATTTCAGCATCCCGTCAAAAAATCCCACGGGTGATGAAGAAGGATCGGGGTCCATCCACAGTGGATGATAACCATGGGTCGAACTGATGTCATACAATAATGTGCCGCCGCTTTCGTAATTGGCCTGACTGTGCGTGATCGTATCGCCCCAAGGGAATCGTTTCCCCGACAATCCGCCTCGCGCGGCGTATTCCCATTCGGCCTCGGTGGGCAGACGATAACCGTTTCTGGCAAAATCACACACCCAGGTCGAAAGATCGTAACAGGTCTCCCGGCCGGCCTGCTTGCTTCTCCAGTTGCAATAGGCCGCGGCCCCGTGCCAACTCACCTTGACCATCGGGTCGTTCACCATGCTGCGCCCGTTTCTGCTGCGTACACTGAAAACGCCGCCGGTAAAATCAATCTGGCTTTCGGGACTTGAGGTAAAAGTGTGACAATATACCAGATTGTTTCCCGTCCCCGCGACCAGACCACCGGACACGAAAATCATCCCGCCCGCCAGGGCGGAATTGAGAAAATCACAATATTGCTGATAGGTGATCTCTCGACTGTCCATGTAAAAGGTACGGAGTGAAACGGTGTGCGTTGGAAGTTCGTCTGTGTCTCCCTCGCCAAAACTGTCGCCCATCGTAAACGACCCGCCTTGGATCCGAACCAGATCCGCCGGGATCTTTCCACCGGTCATCCAAAAGGATGCAAATAAGGCGAAATCTTCCAGGTCCACTCTCCCGTCGTGGTTCAAGTCCGCTGACCAGGTCGTTTGTCCCCCCGCCCCGACTGGTCGCAGCCACGGATAACTGGCGTTCTCGTTGATTCCCCAGGTCTCGTCAAAATCCCAAATGGCGGCCTCAAATGTCGATTTCGTCTTCATCTCGGCCGTCGTTTTGCCCATGCCCATCGCGCTGCCCGACAAAAGCGAGGTGTCCTTGTCCCAGAAATTGCCGACATCCGCATAATTGCCGCCGGTAGAGGGAAGACCGCAAAAACCGCCGACACTGGAAGACCCCGTCGGCTGGCCGGTGGAGTAACAATGAAAGACCTTTCCCTGGTTGTTCCATCCCACGAAACCTCCGACATGCCACTTGCTGGCGATAGGTCCCGTAGAATACGAATTGGCGACAACCCCGCTATTCTGCCCCACCAGCCCCCCGGCATCATAGTCGCTGGTCACCAGACCCGAAGCATGGCAACCAACGATGGTACCGCCCGCGGTATTGAATCCCACCAATCCGCCGACGGTTCCATGACCCGTAACCGGACCTGTGGCATAACAAGACCGGATCGTTCCCCAGTTGTATCCGGTCAAACCTCCGATGGATCCATTCCCGGAAGCGATGGGGGCATAGACGGTGACGGCGGAGTGGGAGGACTGAATTGAGCCGAAATAATTGAATGCCACCAAACCCCCGATATCGCCCGATGATCCGGCGGTTGAACCGGTAACCGATCCGGCGGCGTGGCAGCCGATAACCTCGCCGCCGTTACTAATGCCCACCAAGCCGCCGACGCGTCTTCGGCCGGTTATTGTCAGATCCTCAGCGCCGAGATCGCGAATCTTGCCCGGAAAGTGCAGACACCCGAAAAGACCGACATCATCGTTACCCGGCAGATTGACTACGGCATTCCGGATGACATGACTGTTACCGTCAAACACGCCGATGAATGCCATTGTCGTACTGTTGCCGACCGGCGTCAGTGTGATGCCGCTCAAGTCGATGTCGTTCAGCAAGACAAAATGCTTGCCCCAATCCCCCTGCGTGTTCATCAGTTCCACCCAGTCGTCGGCCCGGCCGATCCGATAAGGATTGGCCGCCGATCCATCCCCGCCGGAATACACACCAGCAAAAGCCGCCGTCGAAAACACGATTCCCGCC
>JAAYVQ010000211.1 GCA_012517095.1 Phycisphaerae bacterium
CATTGAATTCTTAAATTGTATATGGTATAATGTTACCGAAATTTGAAAATAATTCGACTATTCTGTTAGACATTCCTGTCAAAAACGGAGGACAGTTCAAGATGAAACCAAATGACAATACGAAAGTCCAAAATCCCATCTATACCAACCAGGCGAAGATATGTAAGTCCTTATTTCTAAAACAATTACGATACAATGTCATTGTGGTGGTACCTGTTGAGAATCGAGCAATGCTTGTAACCCATTGGCATAAAAAGACTTGCAACAGAAAAAATCCCGATTTCCCCCTCAGTGACCCCTCCACATTTTCACCGGGTATTCCGGTGGGAATTCCGATTAATTCACCCCCCTTGCCGCCCGATTTTCAGCCCCCAAATATCGTTAGAAAATCGCCTCCGGCCGACACTATACTAAGAAGGGAGAGTGTTCCCCCAAACAGTCAATAGTCAACATGCAATATCCAATTTACAAGAGGAGCTGGTTATGGAAAACAAACGAAATTTCGGAGGATGGTTCTGGATTTTCGCAGTCATGTTTGCCGCCTTTTCGACCGTTGTCCTCGCCGGCGTCGGCCCGGCCGAAAAACCCGTGCCGTATCGCCTCGTCGAAGGCAGCTCCTTCGACGATTGCGTCCCGTGCCTGCGGCCGCTGTATCTGCGGCCGCTCGACGGCGGCTTCCAGCTTGTTCCGGATAAACCGGAGCCGTGGTATGAAGTATTCGAAGTCCGTGATTTTCATTTTGTCACCGCCGACGGCGAATACGCCGGCCGACTCCACGGCACCTACAAGATCGGCGGCGATTTTGTCCACGATCATCACATGACTCTGGAAGGTCAAATCAACGGGAAAAAAGTCGCGTTCAGGGGCCAGGGATTCCCGAAAAACGAGATCGACTGGATCGACATTAAGCTGGACGAGGTCGTCCCCGATGGCGAAATGGGCATGTATGCTCTCTATATCGTCGCGACGCACTGGCCGGGCGTGTTGCAGTTCAGCACGGAGGTCAATTTCACCAGCGGGATGAAGTCGATCGGAAAAGTCAGCAATGGCGATTTGCTGAATACGGCCGGCCGCGTCGTTCGCCGCAACCAGGACCTGACGCGGCGGCTGGGCATCATGCCGATGGTTCCGGATCTGGGCCTGGACGCCGTGATGCAGGCGGCGGCCAATGCCGTTGGTGATCCGACGGGCGTTGGATCGAATGTGGATATTCTCCCCTGTGAAAAGTGGTTTTCCATCGAGGAGGATGTCTTCAGCGAAACCCTCGGCAAGCTTCACGAGGGCGATCTGCTCGGCGATCGCGGCCGGATCATCCGCCGCTACACGGATCTGCTCGATCCGTTCGGGTCGATGCCGCCGACGCCCGACGCGGGCCTGGACGCCGTGTGCGTCAACGCGGCCGGCGTGATCCTGTTTTCGACCGAGCAAAGCTTTTTCTCCGAAAAACTCGGTAAATCGATCCAACATAGCGATATACTCAGCGAGAAAGGCGAAGTTTATCGAACGATCAAAGATCTGATGGAAAATTTCACGCCGGTCGATCCGATCCCGCGGGAGTTCGGCCTGGACGCGGTGATTGTCCGGCCGACAACCCATCGGGCCATGAACCCGGAAATCTGGTTTTCCACCGAAGAGGGGTTCACCGACAAAAATCTCGGCGCGATCAGCGACGGAGATTTGCTCAGCACGACCGGCCGGATCGTGATGAAGAATCTGCACTTGTTGCGGCAGTTCAGACCGCTGGAAAAACTGGGGAATTTCGGCCTGGACGCGGCCGAGTTCGTCGCGCCGCAGCCGCTGGGCGACCTCGACGATGATTGCGATGTTCAGCTTGACGACTTCGCCGAGTTTGCAACAGAATGGGACCGTAAAGATTGCGGCGAATGCGGCGGCGCGGATTTTGCGCCCAACGGGATCGTCGAGCTCAAGGATTTTCTGGTTTTCGCGGAACATTGGTTGATGGGCGTCAGCCGGCCGGATCTGGTTTATACGGTCGGCGAATGTGGAAGCGCACCCTGGCCGAATCCCGACGACAAATTCACCGTCAAGGTCGCCGGCCGTTACGCGTACTTCGACGATGTGTTCGTCGCCAACTGCTGCGCCAAAGACATCCAACTGGAGATGGTCGCATCCGGCAACGACATTACGCTCACGGAAATCGAAATCCCCGGAGCGCCGTGCGATTGCATCTGTAGCTATCCGATCCACGCGATCCTCGGGCCGTTCGAGCCGGGCGTGTACAAATTGAATCTGTATCGCCGCTATGAATACGGCTCGGAATTTGTCGGCTCGGTCACCTTCGTCATCGGCCCGGACATTCAATATACCGTCGGATCCTGCGGCGGACCAAGCTCGGAGCCGCCGACCGATCCGCGGTTTTCCGTCTCAGTCCAGGGCCGGTTCATTCATTTCACGGACGATATCTGGGCCAACTGCTGCGATGACAAGATCGAGCTTTCGATGGAGGTCGCCAACGGCGAGATTACGATCACCGAGACCGAAACCGCCGAGCATCCGTGCCGCTGCATGTGCGTGTGGCCGACGACGGCGCGGCTGGGCCCGTTCGATCCGGGGACCTATACGCTGGCCGTCGTGCAGCAGGATTACAACGGCCACAAAGAACTCATCGGAACGGCGACCGTTACGATCGAATAGCCGTTTGTTTTGAGTTCAGAAATATTTTCGCCGAAAGCGGAATTTCTGACATAGGAGTCAGGGTATAGAGAAAGGGGCGGGTTTCATGCTCGCCCCTGTGATTTGTTGAACGACTCGCATGGGAATTGGTCCTCTGAAAGATTGAACGGATTGGCTCAGGATCAAAAAATAACCCCCAAATAAATTTGGGGGCTTCCAACCGGGTCCAATCGACGCAACAACGGGGTTTTCGCGGGAAAATGAGGGATTAATTTCTTGACATTTCCGGGGTCTTTGGTAGAATAGTGTCTGTATCTGGGTCAGGGAGAGTTACGGAAAAAGGAAGGAGCGGTACCATGAGACCATTTCTGAAAATCGGTTTTTTCCCGGCAAGAGTCATTCTTTGCGCACTGTTTGTGCTTTCTTCCCTTACTTTTGCGGGGACCTATGGCGGCGGCAGCGGCACGGCCGAAGACCCGTATAAAATCTCCACCAAAGCCGACCTATTGGCTTTGGCCGGAACGCTGGAGGATTATGTGAAATGCTTTGTTCTTACAACCGATGTTGATCTGGGTGGCCAGGTTTTTTCAACCGCCATTATCGCCCGGGACATCGCTTTTTCCGGAACCTTCGACGGGGGAGGTCATGTCATCAGCCATTGGACGATCAATGGCGGAAGTAATGATTATCTGGGTCTGTTTGGGAACATTGGCCCCGGCGGCCTGGTCCGTAATCTCGGCGTGGAGGATTATACAATCAGTGGATCTTCTAACTCTTGTTATCTTGGTGGTTTGTGCGGACGGAATTTCGGCACAATACGCCGATGTTATGCCACCGGATCTGTAATAGAGGATTCCCCTGCCGGCAAGTTTGGGTCTTGTTATCTCGGCGGTCTATGCGGGGCGAACACCGGTACGATCAGCCAGTGTTATGCGGCCGGATTTTTGAAGGGATATATCGATGTCGGCGGCCTCGTGGGTTTCAACGGCGGCAGTATTACCCAGAGTTTCAGCACCGTAAAAATCACATGGATATGTTGTCATGTCGCGGGCGGCCTGTGCGGGCGGAACACCGGCGAGATCAGCGGATGCTTCTGGGATATTCAAACCGGCTTTCCGTACAGCGACGGAGGGACGGGAAAACCCACGGCGGAGATGAAGACACTTTCGACATTCATATCGGCAGGATGGGATTTTGTGAATACTTGGTTTATGCCAACGGTGGGTTACCCGCGCTTGCAGTGGGAAGGGATTGCCGGTTACGGTTCATTGGAGGTGACGATATTACCAGGGGAGGCGATTGCTGAGGGTGCCAAGTGGCGGCGTGCGGGGACAACAGAGTGGTTGGACAGCGGACAGATCGAGACGGGGATCCCGGCTGGATTGTGGGAAGTGGAGTTCAAGCAGACCGAGCACTGGCGGAGACTTGCGGCGATTCCGATTACGATATCTCCCGACGGATTTCTTCAAATCGAAGCAACCTATACAATGGGCTTCTCCGGCGGAACGGGCACTGCACAGGACCCCTATCGAATCAGCACCGTCGGTGACTGGGAAGAGCTGACGCTGGCTCCCGGAGATTGGGGCAAGCACTTTGTGGTGACCAACGACATCGATTTCGGGGGCGCTGTAATCCGTCCGGTGGTTACAGATGCCAATGAAATTTCGGGAACGGGTTTTACCGGTGTTTTCGATGGCAAGGGCCATGCGATCCGCAACGCGGTCATCGATCTGCCGACTCATACCGATGTCGGTTTGTTTGGCTTTGTCGAGACCAGTGGCCAGATCCGAGACCTGGGCATCGAAAATATTGCCGTAACCGGAGCTGAGAATACGGGCGGCCTGTGCGGGACAAATGCCGGCATCGTTACCGGCTGTTACTCCACAGGCGCGGTAAAAGGCGCTGAGTATTATGTTGGCGGACTTTGCGGGCGGAACATCGGCACGATTAGTCAGTGTTATACGACCGAATCGGTGACAGTTAGTTTTATCTGGTATTTCGAAGGCGGGTATGTCGGCGGCCTGTGCGGGCACAATACCGGTATGATCATTGGCAGTTGTGCTAAAGGTTATGTCAGCGGTAATTATAGTGTTGGCGGCCTGTGTGGGTGGAATGATAAGGGTACAATCCATGAATGTTTTGCCGTGGGAACAGTAACGGGGGAAGGATATGGTATTGGCGGGTTGTGTGGTAGGAATGACCAAGGTAATATCAGCGGCAGCTTCTGGGATGTCGAGACCTCCGGTCAGACTGTTAGCGGCGGGGGTGAAGGCAAGACGACGGCGGAGATGAAGACGCTGGCGACTTTTACGGAGGCGGGGTGGGATTTTGTGTATTCGGATGGCAATCCTCCGGTGTGGAAGATGGGGCCGGACGGGTATCCGGCCTTGTTCTGGGAATTCCGCTACTCCGGCGGCAGCGGCACGGCCGAAGACCCGTATAAAATCTCCACGGTGACCGACTGGCGGGAGCTGATCGCCACTCCGGCCGACTGGGACAAGAGCTTTGTCCTCCTCAACGACATCGACTTCGGAGGGGCGAATCTGACGCCCGTGGCGCCGGATACCGATTCAACGGAAGATAACGGATTTCAAGGGACACCCTTTAGCGGTTCATTGGATGGAAACCATCATGTTCTGTCCAATTTCAAGATTGATGAATCCGATAAAGACTACATCGGGCTTATTGGTCAATCGGACAACGGCGAGATTTGGAATCTTGGCCTGGTAAATGCGACGATTAACGGGCGTGATTATGTGGGCGGGCTTGTGGGAGATTGTTATTATGGCACAATCACGGCCTGTTATACCACCGGTTCGATCAGTAGTTCTGGTCAGTTTGCCGGGGGTCTGGCGGGGAGAAACGTGGGAAATACGATCACATCTTGTTATGTGACCGGCGCGGTAATCGGGGGTAGCGACGCCGGAGGTCTGATAGGGTTCAATTCCGGTTCCGGCACCATAACATCCTGTTACACCACCGGCTCCGTCATTGGTGTTGGCCCCGATGTCGGGGGGCTGGCAGGGTCTAATGAAGGTACTATCACTTCCTGTTCCGCTACCGGTTCGGTCAGCGGACCTCATGATGTCGGCGGTCTTGTTGGGAATAATTACAATTTCGGCACCATACTTTCCTGTTATGCCACCGGCTCTGTTACCGGTTCGAGTGCCGGGGGTCTGGTGGGGTCTAATGGGGGTTACGGCGTCGTCAAGTTTTCTTACGCCACCGGGTCCGTCAACGGTTTTTATGATTATATCGGTGGCCTGGTGGGGGAAAATAATCACGCCACCATCACTTCTTGCTTTGCCACCGGTTCTGTCAGTTTTTCCCCCCCACATGGTATTGGAGGCGGTTTGGTGGGGGGTAACGAATTGGGCACCATCACATCCTGTTTCTGGGATATGCAGACCAGCGGTCTGAACTATAGCGCGGAGGGGACGGGCAAGACAACGGCGGAGATGAAGACGCTTTCGACCTTCACGGATGCGGGGTGGGATTTTGTCGGCGAGGCGGCGAATGGGACGACGGATGTATGGAGAATGTGTGGGGATGGGATTGATTATCCACGGCTAAGTTGGGAATTTTCCGGCAGTGGGGATTTTGCCTGTCCGGATGGGGTGGCGCTGGAAGACTTGTTGTATCTGGCCGGACGGTGGCTGGCCGGAACGCCGGAGTCGGCCGGCGCGGCGGATGCGAATGGCGACGGCAAGGTGGATCTGGAGGAACTATCTCTTTTAAGCCAATATTGGCTCGAAAACCGGGGACCGATTACGCTGGAGGTGTATTCGGACGGCTGGGGTACGCTGATCGGGACCTTCACGGTTGCCGAAGAGGGATCCTACGAGCTCAAGATCACCGATGAACGGCCGTACTACTACCCGCCGGAATATTTTGTGTTTATCTCACGGGATGGGTATTACACGGAACAATTTCTGTGTACAGGGAAAAAATCGCCGGGCCTGCCCGCGGCCGACTACCGGATCACGGTGGATGTGGATCTGGACCCCATTGCCGCCGCGACCTTCAACGGAACGATCTTTCTGACGCAGTATTTCTTCCACCATTCGCCGTTGAATCAAATCGGGGTCATGGCCAAAGGGGACGGGACGACGACGGTTTTTCAGACGGATTCGCAGGGACGATTTGCGGCCGACCTTGCCCCCGGATCGTATGTATTCGAGTTTACCGTGCCGGATGATTCGACGCCGTATGTCGAACCGGTGGTCATTGACGGGCCGTATCAGGACATTCGGATTCTCAATCATATTATCGCTCTAAAGCCCAACATTTACCTGTATCCGGAAAACGAACTGGATTTGCGGGTGTGGCTCTCTTTCCCGTACGGCGGGCAGATCGTAAGCTCGAGCCCGGAATATGGTGACGGGTGGAATATCACCGCGACGCCGTCGGGGATCATTGACGGGCGGTACGGTTATCTGTTCTATGAGAGCGTCCAGGGCGACCGCTGCCAGTACCAGCGCGGCTGGGTGATCGGGCGCGAGGATTTGAGCGGCTTTTTCCGGCAGAATCTGGATATTACGGGGTTTAACGACATCGAAATTTCGGATTTTCTTTCCTATTGGATCCCGCGGCTGGACGAATTTCCGTATTACGCGATTTATCCGCAGTACAATGCGGACCTGGCACGGATGAGCGAACTGGAGTTTTCGGTGCGGCCGGACAGCGTGCTGCGCCTGATGTATTCGATCCGGGGCCTGGAGACGGACAATCTTGTCCTGCCCGCGCCGGAAATTCCGGTATTTGAACCGACGGGATTTGTCGTTCGCGAATGGGGTGTGATGCTGAAATAAATTCAAACACACACGCTGTGTGACCCTGCCGGCACAGTCGGGACGATCGTGCTATCCTTGCGGCGGTTTTGGGGGCTCGGGAGATCCCATATTTCGCTAGTTTTGTCTTGCAAACCGGGGGGCGAGTGGATATACTGGATTAAGAAAATCGGAGCGAGGTTTTTTCATCCATGTTCTTCAGCGGCTCACGAAGATTGTTTGCGCGACGGTTGGTCTGTTCTATCAGAAAAGCAGGAGACAATCATGAGGCGAATTTGTCTAACGATGGCGGGGATCGTTTTTGCGGTGGGGGCGGGATCTTCAACGCTCTGGGCGATGGACACGGCGTTTACCTATCAGGGTCGGCTGCATGTCAGCGGCGATCCGGCGGAGGGGCCGTATGATGTACAATTCCAGCTCTTCGACGATGCGGCGGCGGGCAGCCAAGTCGGGGCGACGCTGGAGGCCGATGATCTGGATATCGTCGGGGGTTATTTTACCGTCACGCTGGATTTCGGAGCCAATGTCTTCGACGGCAACAATCGCTGGTTTCAGATCAGCGTTCGGCCGGCGACGAGCACGAATCCGGCCGACTATGTACCGCTGACGCCCCGCCAGGCCATCACGCCGGCGCCCTATGCGATGTACGCCAAATCCGGAACGCCCGGGCCGCAGGGACCGATCGGCCCACAGGGTCCGAAGGGCGACAAGGGAGATATCGGCGCAACCGGATCCCAGGGCCCCAAGGGCGACAAAGGCGATCCCGGCGCCACAGGTGCGCAGGGCCCACAGGGCATTCAGGGTGTGAAGGGTGATAAGGGAGATAAGGGAGATACAGGAGCGATGGGACCGGCAGGGCCCACGCTGGGGATCTATGATTCGCTGGGACTTCCCAGTTCCGGTGGCCGTGTGGCGGGGAATGCCGGAGGACGAAACCTCACCAATCTGGGAAATGTGGGGATTGGAACGGCAACCCCACAAACCGCTCTACAAGTTGAGGGGGCTATCACGGCAAGCATGATTTCGAGTATTTATCCTCTTCTTGCTCTGCATAGTAACGGGTATACCCAATTCGCAATTGGTATGGGAAACACCGAACCATTTCCCACATTTCTTGAGCTGAATAATCGCTTTGGCCAAAGGATCTGGTTAGTTGAGGAAGATGGGAATATGCATGTCACCGGAAAGATATGTATCCGGGACAAATTCGTATATATAGAACCGACAGATGCTTTGGATATCGCTATCGGTAATGTGAGGATTCGTGGGAATGACGGATTTGACGCTCCTGGTGAGTCCGCGTATCTGTACCTTGGCGATGCCAATCACTATATCAAATCCACCCATGGATTCGGTTTGAACCTAGGGACCTGGAATGCTCCCGATGTAGTGACGATCCGCGAAGGGACGGGCAATGTGGGGATCGGGACGAGTAATCCCGTCTATCGGCTTCAAGTGGCCGGACCGATTTTTGCTACTTCGTCTCCGGATGATGTGGGAGCGGTGATCATGGGTATAAGTAACTCTTTCGGGGCCGGCGTAAGTGGGGTAAGCAGCAATGGCAGCGGAGTCATCGGTAACGGAAACTATGGCGTATATGGATTATCCGGTAATAGTTCTGGTTACGGAGTATATGGAAAAAATCATAACGGTACCGGCATATTGGGAGATAGCGACACCGGCATTGGCGTGCATGGACGAAGTGTTACCGGTACCGGAGTCGTCGGAACCAGCAACAATGGAATTGGCGTGTATGGAGCCAGTAGTTCCGGCGCTGCGGGGTATTTTGCGGGGAAAGTCATCGTCAACAACGAAGTCGGTATCGGGACTACAGTACCGGGATACCCGTTGGACATTGCCGGTCCGGCGAATCTGAACAAGGGCACGACGGGCGTGGCATTGCGGGTCAACGGAAGCGAAGCCCTGTGGTTCGACGGCGCGCAGTTCAGTTGGGGTTATGACGGAACTTCTAATTACTTCCAGGACGCTGTTGGTATCGGAACCAAGACACCCAAAGGCGCATTGGATGTGAACGGGTCGATTTACCAGCGAGGCGGACTTTTGCACGCCGACTATGTTTTTGAGCCGGGGTACAAGCTGGAGAGTATCGACGATCATGCCAGGACGATGTGGGCTCAAAAGCATTTGCCCGCGATACCGGGGGCGAAACGCGACGAGAACGGCCGGGAAATCGTTGAAGTGGGTTCCCACCAGCGCGGGATCGTCGAAGAACTGGAGAAGGCGCATATCTATATCGAGCAGCTCAACCGGAAACTGGCGACAGAAGTGGCGAATCTTCGTGCCGAGAACGACCAGCTTCGCCGGCAGTTGCAGCAAGAGAACCAGAACATGAAGGAGAAACTGGAACAACTGGAAACAGCGGTGATCCGGTTAACGCAAACCCAAACCCTTACTCAAAATTTTTAACGGGGGTCAGCTTATGAAGATTATGTTTTCTTTAGCCGTATGGGGGCTTCTTTGGCTCGGAGCGGCGACGGTGTCGGCGATGGATACGGCGTTTACCTATCAGGGACGGTTGCATGTCAGCGGCGATCCGGCGGAGGGGTACTACGATTTTTCTTTCCGGATCTATGATTCCGCGACCGAAGGCGCGTTGGTCGGTTCTCCGCTGGGTATCAGCCATGTCGAGGTGACGGGGGGTTATTTCACCGTTTCGCTGGACTTCGGGACGGCGGCATTCGACGGCAACCCCCGATGGCTGGAGATCTGGGTGGCGCCGTATAATCCTTTTTTGCCCCTGAGGCAGACACGACTGTCGCCGCGGCAGCCGGTGGCGCCGGTGCCGTACGCCTTGTGCGCGCGATCGCTGAGCGGGACGATCGATGTGTCGCAGATCACGGGGCTGCTGGGGCAGGGCTATACGGTGTTGTTTCCGGATGTTTTGTACAATCAGGTCACTCTGTGGGTTTATAATTCGCAGTCCAATTTCTCTTGGTTTGGTATGAGCGTTATGTTGACGGGGCCGGGGGTAGATATCGATCGGATCAAGGGATTCGACGGTCAGGGCCATCCGGCCGACAATCCGGGTTTTGCCCTGGAACACCCGATCATCTTCGAGGCGGCCGAGCCCCAGGCCGGTACGCTGAGGACCTATCTTGACGCCAATCCGAATTCGGGGCCGATGTGGTTTTGCGCGTTTGATGTGCCGCTGTTATCGGGACAGGGTTTTTTACATCTGGCAACCTTTGAGCTCACCGCGCAGGGATATTCGGCGAGCACGGATGGGCGGACCCGATTTCGATTTGCGATGACCAAGGCGCCGGATCGGATATTCAACATCGCGATGCTGGATCCGAGCACCAGCTATTCCACATCCAAGGATTTCGGCAACACGGGGGCGTACAATCCCGCCACGGATCGGAAGGTGGAGATCCAGGGGATGACCGGATTGTTTTTCCCCGAAGTGGTTCTGGACGAGGCCGAGCGAACGCTGACGATGACCTACAGCGCGGAGGAAGGAGCCGGAATTTTCGGATGGGTCAAGGCGGTCGTAGAGGGGACAAATGACCAGCGTTCTCTAAGCGTTGCCAAACTCGATGGAGGCGGCAATGTCGTTGAGCAATACAACTACGAGGGATGTTTTCCGCTTCGCTATGAGATTATCCGGGGATTCGGGCTCAACACGGCTCTGCAGGCGCGAGTGGTGTTGAGTTATAACATCCGGGTGCCGTATTTCATCAACTGAAACGATCCGGTTGGGAGAGATGACCATGAAAAAGCTTGGATGGATAGCAGCGATAATCGTACTGGCGTCGGGGGCCTTTGCGGCGGAGTATGAGATACCGTGGTACACGATTGACGGCGGCGGAGGGACGAGCATCGGCGGCGTGTATTCATTGACCGGAACGATCGGCCAGGCGGATACGGGAGTCAGCAGCGGCGGTGTGTATGTCAACAGTGCGGGATTTTGGCCGGGCAATTTTGGATGCGTGGTGAATCTGACGGATCTTCGGCTACTGGCCGAGGCGTGGATGGAGGTGGGGACCGATCCGGCGGATCTGGACGCCAGCGGCAAGGTGGATCTGTCCGACTTCGCGATTCTGTCCGCATGGTGGCTGGATCACTGTCCCGCCGATTGGCCGCTGAAATAGGAATGGTTCCGGAGGTCGGCTGATTGTGACGAGCCAATTTTAGAAATCCGGATCGATGATAACAAATTCGGAAG
>JAAYVQ010000212.1 GCA_012517095.1 Phycisphaerae bacterium
ACACGAATCCTCCAGAAATGAAATATTCCCTCATCATCCACATCCATATAAAAATCACTCCGCCACGACTACTGCACTATACCAAATGAAAACCGGAGAAACAAGAATTTTTTGCGTTTATTTTTTTGCCAATCTACGAACAAATCCCTTTCGCTAAGCGATCTATGGAAAATCCAGACCTCGTCAATTTGTCAATTTCGAAAGGTCTCCCCAAATCGGGCATATCCCGAAACGAATGAAACTCCATCCCCGTTTATCTGTATCACGGCCTGTTCCGCTAAACGCAGAGGACTCAAACTTATCTCCCCCACCACTTCCTCCAATACCCACGAATACGCATAAGTACCTTTTCTTGCATAACTTAGAAAAACCATCGCAGGATTCGAACCGGCGACCAAAGAATTATAAACCAGACTTTATCATAATCGTAACTTACGCAACAATAATCACATACAGAAAGAATAATGGTCTTCCGACCTTTTCGATCCGTCATCCATGGTGTCTTCATAACCGGCGATACAGATATGCTCCTCAATCAAGAGGTCCCTCTATCACGGCGATTCCTGAAGCGCGACATGACAAAGTTGAATATGGTTGTCTTGTTCCTTTGATCCTGGGATCCCAGCCGCGCCCAGTTTCCATGCGGATCTTGCCTCATCCTTCCTTCCCAGGGCGGCCAGGGCCTTGCCCCGCCAGTATTGGGCCGGTGCTTCGCGGGGTTGATTGGATCGCCCCACGCCGATATTGGCCGGATAGGTTAAGGCCGCTTCAAAATCTCGGAGGGCTCCAGTATGATCCCCTTTTTCGAACCGTTGCTTTCCCCGCTCAAGGTGGGATCGATTGAACAAGTCCCAGGTTATCGATTGCCCTTCCCAGTTCACAAAATACGGCGTTCCCTCGAGCAGGTCAATCGACTCCGAATACCGCTTTTCGTCCACAAAAGCCTGAGCCAGCATAATGATGATATCCGCTCGGCGGAGTGTTTCGGAAGGCGTGGATTCAAGGACCGTAATTGCCTCCGGTCGCTTATTATCGGCTATCAGGATATCCGCAAGGTCCCGATATAGGGTTTGGTCCTTCGGTCGGGCGGTAATGGCTTTACGGTAGAGATCCGCCGCCCCATTAAGGTCTTCTTTGATTGCCCAGTGATAGAGTCCCAGGTTTCGCCATCCAATGTTCAGTGACGGATTCAGTCGAACCGCATTCTGCCAACAGACAACCGCTTCATCCAGACGACCGAGATGAGCATACAGATTGCCCAGATGAAGGCGAGCATACGCGTCGTCCGGATTCTGTGCGATGGCGTATTGGAAAACAGCAATCATTTCCGGGCGGGAAGGAAAAACAAAATCTTTCCAGGTCTTCGCCGCCTGTTTGAGATAGGTTTGCGCCAAAGCGGGATCCTGCCGCTTCGCATGAAAATAAGCGATGTAATACAGCGGCAACGGACTTCGAGTATCCTCCGACACCGCCCGAACACAGACGGCATCCAGCAGTTCGGCCGCCTCCGAATACAGCCCAAGGTCGGTAAACAACAAGCCCACCTCAATCATCTCGAAATCATCTTCGCCGAGGTAAGCCCTTACATCCTTGGCAAAGGTTTCGAATCGACCGTGGTTCCGCAACGCCAAGATGGCCCGCGGAACAAGGTCCGTCGGATCCTTCTGAATTCGGCTTTGAGCCCGTTCAAATACCGCCGGTTCATCGAGGAAATACTGAGCAATCAGAGAGTGATGGAGGATTCGATCGTCTTTTGGATTGGCTGCCACCGCCTTTTCGAATACCTTCAGTGCCTCCCGGCGATCGCCAACTCGCATCAAGGCCCGGCCTGCCAGATCGAAGCCAAGAGATTCGGCCCCAAAACATCGTGCACATTGATACCCGCAACGGAGAGTATCATTGGCATCGCCCAAAGCAAGCTGACAGAGTCCGAGAAAATACCACGATGGCCCATCCGCCGGATTGCGTTTCACTGCCTCGCGCAAACGATCCCGGGCATTCGCATACAACCCTCCTTCATAATCAAGTACGGCCAGATTCCGCAGAGAGGAGCTATGCTCCGCATCTTTAGCGAGCGCCTTTTCATAATATTTCCGGGCATGGGTGCGGTCCATGGCCAGATCGTATTTCTGCCCCTTAAGAAACAACTCCTCTATGGTTAATTGCTCGTCGGACTTACTCTCAAATGAGGGCCGGGCAGGCGGAGACGACACGGGAATCGGCAGAGGCGTTGTGAATTCGGCTAACACCTGGCCGTTACTGGTTCGGACCGTCACCTGTACGGGTCTATCACTTTCTTCGGATACATGCAGCAACTTCGGTTTTGCCGGAGAAAGATCGAAGGTTTCTTCCACGATCATCTTGCCCTGACGAGCCAATGTGCAACGAATGTCATCGAAAGAATCCGTCGCGATGACCCGAAGTTCAAGCTGGTTTCCCTTGCGGGATGTCTGAAACGCCAAGTCTCGCGTGGCATACTCAAATCCATCCCCCAGTCCGTGAACAGGATACCACCACTCCCGCCACGAAACCTCCTGTCGGGGAAGAAGTAATCCGTAATCCGATTGCGTCGGCAAGGGACCGCTTTGGACTTCGATATAAGGGCCATCCTCATCCGTAAGATTCTTCTGACTGACCAGGCCAAAATCCCATGTGCCCCAGGTCCAGGCCTTTTTGCCGGATAGTTCATGATGATCCGCTACCTGCACCACACCTCGGTCGGCATCGATATCATAGGCCCCGAAGAAATCAAACGCGCAATTCACCGCAAAGATCGAGGCCCAAATTTCGTAATTTTTCAACCAAGACAGGTCTTTTCCCTCATGTATGGGCCAGTTGAAAAATTTCACGCCGTTGTGATCGGTACCCAGGGTCATCGGATAGATAAACCGGGTCCCTTCTCGACAGGGAAAAGCCGTACAATTCCAGAAATAGTAAGGATTGATCGCATCGGTCGGATTGACAATCCGGATCTCCTCATCCAGGTACGCCTTGCCGGGATGCAGCGTTACACGGACCGTCCATCGCGTTCGCAGACTCATTTCGAGATTGCTTACCTGTAAATAGGCCGAACCGTCGGGATTCGTCCCGATCAAGGCATTCACCGGAGAAACAATGGTTACCGTATGAACCTGCGGCCCGGCATTCCACTCCACCCCGCCGCTGATAAAGGCCCCGCGCATCGCAATCATGCTCGGCTTGATCACCTGGTTGGCGTGGAACACCTCTTTGTTTTCCGTCTTGTCCAGAACGGAATGAAGCCGCCCGCCCAGTTCCGGCAGACAGGTGATTTTCAAAAACTCATTTTCCAGAAACAGCGCTTTGTAGGTTCGATCCTCGCGGATTCGAGACAGATGATCCTGCATCGTGTAGGGATAGACGATGGTTCCCTTGACGGTCGTGGACAGTTTTACCTGCCCTTCCAGCGCCCAGAATTTCGGATTGATATCCTCCTCCCAACCGTAGGTCGGAATGGTAATTGAACCTTCCCACGCCCGTACGGCCGCCCGGCCATTCGCCGAGATCGCAACCAATACTCCCCAAAAACAGATAACACCGAGCCGTCCCTTGATCTTCTCTATCATGTTCCGCTCTCCAAACGCCAAGTTCCGGGTATGCCTGACGACAAAGGTAGGTTCGTCCCGATCAGGATCAATCCATTCCGTGAAGTTTTCGACCGATGGGACCGTCGAAGTTCGGTGGTGTCTTAAAAGGTTCAAATGTACCCGTTACTCCGGACTCTTTTGTTTTGTCCAACAAAGTGGCCTGTTCCGCGGCATCCATGGGGACAAAAGTCCGCGCCAGACCGATATTGGCCTCCAGGATTTCCTCTGACTCCATTCCCGAAACGATCGTGGAAACCGGTTGACTCCACACATAATGCAGAGCTTGCTTGGGCGTAACGACATTGGCCCGCAATACATAACCGCTGCCCATTGTTTTCATGGCGATGATTCCGATGTTCCGTTGCACAAGGATCGGCAAAACATGTTTCTGAAAACTTTTGAAGTGGGGATCGAAGACATTCATAGGCATTTGAACCGCATCCCAGGGATATCCATAGGCCAGCATCTTCAGGTGAAGCATCGGATCCCGATGGCCAGTAAAACCAATGAATCGGACCTTGCCCTGTTTTTTGGCAAGGTCGGCCGCCTCGATTCCTCCTCCTTCCGCAAAAATCATCTCTGGATCGTCGTCATAGACCACCTCATGAAACTGCCATAGGTCGATCATGTCTGTCTTGAATCGCCTTAAACTGTCCTCAAGATGGGACATGGCTGTTTTTTTGTCCCGCCCGTGATGCTTGGTCATCAGAAAAACCCTGTCCCGATATCCGTCGGCAAGGGCCTTTCCCATGAGCTCTTCCGATCGGCCGTTGTGATATTCCCAGGCATTATCCAGAAAGGTGACACCCCGATCGATGGCCGCTCGGACCAAGCGCACGGATCGATCGTCCTGACGAATACTGCCGATGTGAAATCCCCCCACACCCAGAATCGACACCTTAACACCCGTGTGCCCCAGAGGTCGAGTCGGGATATCCGTCGGATTCGATCCGGCCAGGGATTGGCTGAAGATTCCGCTTGCACAAAGTCCGCAGGCGGCTTGTCGAATAAAATCTCGTCGGGTCGAGAAGTGTCTTTCCATCGGTTTTCTCCTTTTCAAAATGTCGGCAGAGGATTCACGATCGCATCCCGAAACAACTGAAAATATATCATCCTCCCCTGCTCAAGGCAAACATGACGATGAAATATCCTGACACGGTACACTCGGCATCTTGAGAATCATTCGTGATTTTTCTATATATCTGGATCTAACGATTCCATTAATATCAATAGAGATTCCTCATGCTCAAATCAATCATGTGGAAGGATGATACTGGGTTTCTTGTGCATCCACATCTGAAATATTGTCCCAGGTCAAGCCAATCTTGTGCACGGCATAGCCGACTTCACGAAGGAAATCGCCGTAAACCATCATCCAGTGGGAATCACGGGCTTCGGGTATCAACCGTTTCCAGTGTCCCAGAATCTCCACATCCTGCTGGCTGCGGCAAATGGCAAAACACGGATTGTCCCGTACGATTCCTTTGATGCCAACCCATCGGGGTTTTGTGTATTCGGGGCTGATGGCACAGACCGTTTGTCCAATCGGCATTTCGATTTTCGGGGCTGCGCCGAAATCCGACTCGAAATGGGTCATGATCCGCGCTGGTTCATAGCGCTTGCCGTCCATGCGCCTCGGGGAAGTACAGTGTGCACAAGTTACGATCCCTTGATGGGGAAAAGTGGAATTGTGCATGAAGACGGGCTTGCCGGCGATGTAATGAAGAAGGATTCCGGGCGGCATAACCACGAAGTCCGACTCGCAGAAGGCGATATACCCCTCATCAT
Organism: Phycisphaerae bacterium; assembly: GCA_012517095.1. Classification (GTDB taxonomy): domain Bacteria; phylum Planctomycetota; class Phycisphaerae; order Sedimentisphaerales; family Anaerohalosphaeraceae; genus FEN-1350. The sequence continues at coordinate 5,394 of JAAYVQ010000212.1, forward strand.
TGAGCCAGCTTAATGGCATGCACGCAGCCGTGTCGGATACGCCGATGATCGTCCCCATGCATGAAGCAACGGTGATAGCCGATACACCATACTCTCGCAGCCAATCCCGGAACACCGTATAGACACCGAAAGCCCTTTCGACAAACTCCCTTTGGGTTTCCATCTTCGTATTGGGCAAGGCCAGATAGCGATCGGTCCAGTTCGCAAATTGCCGTTGGAGTTTCGTGTCCGACTGAATCGTCTCCAGCCGGGTCGCCAGATCCTTGTAGTCGATTGGAACGATGTCCAATTTGTACCGTTTATGCGCGACTTCCGGGGCGGTGCTATCCCACTTTCCCAACGCCCCACCCAGGGCCAACATCCGCTGCCCGATAAAATTCTTCAGACCATACAAAGCGCGAAACCGCCAGAGAACTTCGTCGTAATTATCGACCACCACATCGTCAAGCGTCGTGCCGCCGTGGTTATCGGCACTGTTGTGCTGCCAAAGTTCGGGCGAGGGTATCTGGAAGTAGCGAGTTCCGAGACACTCGTAGCCATAATAAATCGGCCCGGACCGGTGGCGAACGAAGACGACGGTATCGCGTTTCGGATCCGCCGCACAACAGGGACGGAATAAAGCCGCGTTTGAGGCGGCGTACAAGAGAACCACGTCGAAATCGCCCTTCTGGAGATTGACCGCTTGTTCGGCAGTCGTCACCTTAGCCGTCGGTAAAATCTCCAGAGCAAAGTCGGCCCTCACGGACAGTTCCTTCAATTCCCCGGCGATCCGCTGCATCTCCTCGGCCGCGGCCGGCTCGTTGATGATGTCGCTCCAGGATCGCCAGGAAGTTTTTTCTTTCGGGCTCATCACATGATGAGCGAGGATCGGCTGCACGCGCAAAGGACGCCCGGCGATGGTTGGGGGCATATCTGGATTCCATTCGTCTACTATCGACCTTTCGGTTGGTCCTGCCGAAGATAGGCCGAACATCCTTCCGGCCGTGATAGCTGCCGTTACTGTCATAAAATCCCTTCGATTCATGCAATGGTCGCACATAATCGAGATCTCCTTCCGATAATCCAAAATGACAATCGTTCGGCAAATCCGGCCGAATATCAAACTGAAAACCGATGAAAAGACTATCGTCTTTCCCACGAATAATGCAAGTCATTTTCGGAAAGAACTATGGCGAAAGAGCAGCCATTCCCAAGATCCTCCTGTGTCGTAGATTATTTTCAATCTCCCAGTTGATTTTCTCTTCCCCTGATATGACAATGAGGTGGTCTTATTCATCGATGGCCTCTGAATACGATCGAATGAATATCAACTTTTGATTCTCCAGGAAGCATTGTTCGTTCGTCATTTTCAGGATGAACGATAACAAACAAATTGTGAACAGGAGTTGGCCAAGATATGAAGAACAACCATCCGGGTATTCGTGTATCCAAACAAGCGATATATACATCCGGGGTATTGATTCCACTTCTCTGTATATTGATTCTGGCCGGATCTTGTCGAAAACCGATGGAATCCAATACCGAGCCGGTGGGCGAAGTTCAGCCAAAAAGATATCTTACGCCCGTTCATCAGGTTCTTACGCCGATGGGTATCCAGGTTGAATTGCCGGGCATGCGGCCGCAAGCCGTGGCTCTGAGTCCGGACGGTCGATCCCTCGTCACATCCGGCAAAACGGCGGAATTGGTCGTAATGGATCCCCAGAGCGGTGATATCCAACATCGCGTTGCATTACCTTCCAGTGAAGCCCGGAATCCCGATGTTGTTTCACCCCATATCCTCAAGCCCGACACATCCGGCCAACTTAGTTTTACCGGTCTGATCTTCAGTCCGGATGGATCGAGAATCTATCTATCCAATGTCAATGGAGATATCAAGGTTTTCAGCGTTGGCTCAGAGCTTCAGATCAATGGTTTGTTTTCCATTCCGTTGCCCCCTGCCAATGCTCCGAATCGTAAGGACGAAATCCCGGCCGGCCTGGCCATTTCCCCCGATGGTCTACGATTGTATGCGGCCTGTAATTTATCCAATCGACTGGCGGAAATCGATACGAGAACCGGAGAAGTTCTTCGAACCTGGGCGGTGGGGGTTGCGCCCTATGGCGTGGTTCTTGTCGGCGATAAGGTCTATGTTAGCAACTGGGGTGGTCGTATTCCTGACCAAGACAGTATCACCGGGCCGGCGGGGCAGGGTATGCGGGTCCGAGTCGATCCGGTGCGCTACATCGCCGACGAAGGTTCAGTTTCCGTGATCCATCTGATCCAGGAAAAACCGGTAAACCATATTAAGGTTGGTCTGCATTCGTCCGCGATAGCATGTTCACCCAACGGACGCCATGTCGTGGTGGCAAACGCCGGCAGTGATACGCTGAGCGTGATCGATACGCATACGGACTCGGTAGTTGAAACTCTCTGGACCAAATCCAGCCCCGCCGACCTTTTTGGTGCCAGTCCCAATGCTCTGGCGTTTAATTCCAAGGGCAATGAATTGTATGTCGCTAATGGAACCCAGAATGCCATCGCCGTATTTCGCTTCCATCCTGACGAATCCAAACTTCTCGGTTTGATCCCTGTGGGTTGGTTTCCCGGTGCGATCGCTTATGATTCCACACGGAAACGGCTGATCGTGGCCAACATTAAAGGAGTCGGTTCGACCCAAGGCCTTTCGGAAGAACGAGCCAATGCGTTCAATACCCATCAATACCATGGGACTTTGTCCCTGCTGTCGATTCCCCGGCACAACGAGTTGCCGATGCTGACGCGCAAAGTACTGGACAATTACCGTTACCCGTTATTGAAAGAGGCCCGGCAACCGGCCAGATCAAACCAGCCACCTCGGCCGGTTCCTCAACGAGTCGGAGAGCCGTCCGTTTTTGAACATGTGGTCTATATCATCAAAGAGAATCGAACTTATGATCAAGTTCTCGGAGATGTTTCCGGGGGTAATGGAAATCCATCGTTATGTATTTTTGGCGAAAAGATTACCCCAAATCAACACAAGATGGTGAAAGAATTTGTTTTACTGGACAACATTTATTGTTCCGGCATCCTTAGCGCCGACGGACACCAATGGTCGGATTCGGCATTCGCGACCGATTATATGGAAAAATCGTTCGCGGGGTTTCCCCGCAGTTATCCCGATGGAATGGAGGATAGCGATATCGATGCCTTGGCGTATTCTCCCGCAGGATTCATCTGGGACAATGCCATCGCAAACGGAAAATCCCTTCGGATCTACGGTGAATTTGCCATCACCGAAGCGGCATGGGCCGATCCCAGCAAAAAAGGTCAGCCCACATTTCTGGATTATTACCGTGATTTTGTCGATCAGAACCATCAGATCCAAATCTCCAGCCGGCCGGCCATTGAATCGCTGCGACCGTACCTGAATACCCGTACAGTGGGGTGGAATATGGATATTCCCGACCAATTTCGGGCGGCACAGTTCATCGCAGAACTCCATGAGTATGAACAGAAGGGTACATTTCCCAATTTGAGCATTATTTGCCTGCCCAATGATCATACTTCCGGAACAAGGGCCGGTTCTCCGACTCCAGCCGCCCAAGTGGCGGACAACGATCTAGCGTTTGGCCAGATCGTTGAAGCCATCAGCCACAGTGAATTTTGGAAGAAGACCTGCATCTTTGCCATCGAAGATGATCCTCAGGCCGGATGGGATCATGTCAGTGGATTCCGCACCAACGCCTATGTCATCAGTCCATATACTCGTCGCAATACGGTTGTCAGCACCCAATACAACCAGACCAGTATTCTCCGAACAATCGAACTCATGCTGGGTCTTCCGCCCATGAACCAATTGGATGCAACAGCAACCCCGATGACTGATTGCTTCATAGATATGCCCGATTTCTCTCCCTATAAGTCCGTGCCCTCGAATATCCCTCTGGACCAGATGAATCCGAACCCCAAAGAGATTTCGGACGCCACCCTCCGGAAAGATGCGATTGTATCGGCCACGCTTCCCCTGCATGAAGTTGACCGATGTCCGGAAGAGGTGTTCAATCGGATTCTCTGGCACGCCATGAAAGGTCCTCTTGAACCGTATCCCCAGTGGGCGGTGGTTGCGGATCCGGATGAGGATTGATCCGGAATCCGGAGATCGACATTGTGCATAAGCATATCACTTCCAAGCGAATATTCAATTCCCTCATCTTGGGCGGGAAATTTACTTGCCCATTCACATCCAATATGTTATTATGGTAAAATAGAAAAAATGGGTGTTTGAGATTATGTGCGCGGCCAATCTATGAAACATTGGGTAAAATAAACGCGTGATTCAATCGTATGAACTATGGCTCGGATGAAAAACCAACAAGTTAGCAAAGCAAACAGAGCAATCATTACCCTCCTCCCCATTCCGGTTTTTAAGAGCAGACGGTCTCATCCGCCGTAATGGACGGTGTTTTCCATAATTCATGTCCACATCGAGACTATACGATCTGAATTCTAATTCCAAGGTTAATATTAAACTTAAAGACTGTGAGGAAGGCAATGAAAAAGATATTGATCTGCTTATTCGCATTTGGGGTTTTATCGCCGGTTTCTCTTTACGCCGAGCTACGGGGTTTGTGGGAATTCAATGATCCAAATAACCTCATTTCGACCGATACCGATGGTCTCCCCCTGACCTTGAATAGCGGCGGTGTTCATGCTGAGGTTGCCGGCTTCGATGCCGGCGATCGCGCGGTCAAAATTGGCGTGGGAAGTTATTATATTTGCCAGCACGGCATCGCTCCCAACGGTGGAGGCGAGTATGTTAACGAATTTACCTTGCTCTTCGATGTGAAATATCCCACTTCGAGTTCCGGCCGATGGATGTGCTTCTATCAAACCAATGCGAACAATGGCAACGACGGCGATTTCTTTGTCCAGTCCGGCACGGGTAGGCTGGGTGTGGCCGCGACTGGTTATTCAACTCTGAACACCAAAGCAGATATTTGGTATCGTGTGGTTGTATCTGTCGATAACGGCAGTTTTTATCGTATCTATGTGGATGGAGAGCTCTGGCTTCAGGGAGCCGTACAACCAGTTGACGGGCGATTCTCGTTGGATCCAAAAGTCTTGTTGTTTGCCGATGAAGACGGCGAAGATGCCGAAATGCATGTTTCGACAGCCGCTATCTGGGATAAACCACTTTCTGATAATGAAGTTTTCGGATTGGGAAAGGTCGGGGATCCCATCGGGGATACAATTGGAGCAACGGATATTAGCGAGGTTTCCGTATTCGAAAAAAATCCCACGGCTCAGAATTTTCAAGTGCAACTGACCGGCACACAAACTCCCACAGCCAATGTTTCGGTCCAGGTTGATCTGAATACCATTCTGGGTCATGCGGAAGATCTCCGTCTTCTGGCTCCGGGGCAAACGCAACCTGCTCCGGCCGGCCAACCGATCACCTTGACTTTCACACCCGCCAACTGGCAGACACCTCAGACGGTGGGAGTCGTTGCGGTTAACGATACCCAACAAGAAGGAAAGGAAACCGCCGGAGTTCGTTTCCTGGTCACCAGTGTTGACGGTCAATTCAACCATGGTCTGATTCCCGGCGTTAAAATTATCATCTTCGATGATGAAAGCGCCGATTTGGCGATCACCCCCGATAAAGTTACGGTGATTGAAGGTGGACCGGCGGTTCAATATTCCGTTGTGCTCACCGGAACGCCCACCGCACCTGTAACGGTTACGATCACCGAACCGGCCGATCCCAACCGCGTTGTGATCAATCCCCTGCAACTAACCTTCACTCCGGCCAATGCGGCGACTCCCCAGTTCGTAACGGTCACTGCGATCGATGACTCGGTACTTCGCGGAACCACCTATACCACAAGTTTGGAACATAAGGTTACCTCGAACGACTTCAATTTCGCCATCCTACCGGTCACCACGATCCAAGTGGTGATTCAGGACAACGAATGCGGGGCCTGGGGATTCCTGCCCGCGGATCTGAATCGTGATTGCCGAGTGGATCTGAATGATTTTGCCATCATGGCGGATACCTGGCTGAAATGTACCCAGCCGTTTTCAGCGGAATGCAAGAGTTCCCTTTAGTCTATAGCGACATTTGATATCAGGGTGGAACCGGACCGGAATCCCTGTTCGGTTCCACCCATCTTACGGTAATTGGACAACCGGGGCAAAGACCGATTGATCCGTGTGATTTTACGCAGCTTTGCTGGAAAGAGGGTTGATTCGTGAAACGATTCGTCGCAGTCCTATTATGCTTCACATTCCGGATCGTGATTCCCGGTTCGGCGGCCGATATCGAAACTGGATTGGTCGGACTTTGGCGTTTTGATGAACCGGAAAATCTAACTCGAGCCGATGTGGGACAGCCCTTGATCCTTTCGGGAAGCCATTCGGCGCTTGATGGGATTGATCCGCAGGATTTCGCCGCTCGTATCGGGATCGGCAGTTATTATCGTTGCACACACGGTATCGCCCCGAACGGTTCCGGCCAGTTCGTCAACCGGTGGTCATTCGTGATTGATTTCCAGTATCCGCAAAGCAATGCCGGCAAATGGATGTGTTTTTTCCAAACCAATCAGACGAACGCCAACGATGGCGACTGTTTTATCCAGGCCGGTTCTGGTCGGTTGGGGGTGGGTTCTACTGGCTACACCGCCCTGAGCACGCAGCCCGAGACATGGTATCGCATGGTCGTATCGGTCGATAATGGCTACTTCTATCGGATCTATATCAATGGCACACAATGGCTGGAAGGAACGATCCAGCCGTTGGACGGCCGGTTTTCCCTTGAACCGCAACTGCTCCTTTTTGCCGACGAGGATGGAGAAGACAATCCCATCGATGTTTCGTTCGTAGCCCTCTACAATCGCCCTTTGACCGCAGAGGACGCCGCTGCGCTCAAAGGCCCGGGCGGTAGCGACACAATACCGGGAGAAACGACTCTTCTCACCAATCCGTATTTGCAGAATGTCCAGCCGGATGGGATCTCGATTATGTGGGAACTGTCGGACGAGGATACTTGCCAACTCGAATATGGACCGGATACCGGTTATGGTAGCTCGGCCAATATCGTCTCCTATGCCTCCGGAGCAGCTTCCGTGATTTACAAAGCCGTCCTGACGGGTCTGCAACCCGACTCCGTCTATCATTATCGTCTCGTGCTTGATGGTAAACCGCAATCGGACGGGACTTTCGCCACCGCCCCGATTCAATTCGGCGCTTTCACATTCGGTGTCTGGGGCGATAGTCAGGGAACCAATAATGGCTTGTTTCCAAATGATCCGTTCGAGCCAACCCGAACCATGATGGCTGACATGGCTGAAAATGTGGATTTCGGCGTTACGGTGGGCGATCTGGCCGAGAATGGATCCTCATATGGGGATACTCGGGTTTACTATCTGGATCGTGTGGCGGAATATCTGGGTCAAAAGGTACCCTGGTTTGTTGCCTGGGGTAATCACGATCAGGACTCAACAGCCATTATCCGCAAGTTCAATGACTTGCCAAGCCAATTCCGTGGCGGCGATTACCATGCCGGCTTCGGGAGTTATTCTTTCGAGTATGCCGGCTGTCATTTCCTGTGTATTGATGACGCCGATCGGTTCGACATGATCTGGATCGAGTCCGATCTGCGTCGGGCCTGGGCGGGAGGAGCGCGCTTTATTTTCGTCTTTGTTCATCGTCCCCCTTTCTGTGAACGCTGGATCGACGGCGATGCATTCTTCCGTCAAAATCTGGTCCCCTTGATGGAAAAATACGGAGTTGATGCTTGTTTCAGCGGTCATACGCACGCTTACGAAAGGGGATTCCTCAACGGTGTTTATTACTGCGTTACCGGAGGCGGAAGTTGGCTGGATCTTCCCGAACCGCTGGTGTACGACTGGCCCCATATAACCGTCGGCGGCTACCAGGTAATGCCCCCTGGGATCGACGGTGGCTTGGTGAATGAATATGTCCGGGTCACGGTCGATGAGTTCGGTTTCAAAGCAACCGCAATCCCGTTCAATCCCGATGGTTCCATCATACCGGGAGTGTCCGATATCTTTGGCAAATCCGATCCCCTGGCCGATATCAACCACGATGGTCGGGTTGATCTAAACGATCTACTCGTATTATCCAATAGTTGGCTTAGCGAATAATAGAGTTGGGGGGCGGAGAATATTTTTCCGCCCCCTTCTTGTTTTATTCATTTAGCAGGATGTTTCGATCAACTTCGGCGCTTACGGGCGGCTATCAACGAAACGCCTGTGATGAGCAGCAGTCCCGTTGCCGGTTCAGGGATAACTCCATCGCTATCCGGCCCGCCAAAGGCCGCCATCTCGGAACTGGTCAGGGCTCGATCCGCAAAGTAGAAGCTGTTGATATACCCGGCATTGTTTTCGCCATCCTCGTCCGCCAGCAGGAGGGTCGCCTGGCCGTCGGCATACAAAGCCCATCGACCACCAACACCCGATGAAAGGATCTGACTGCCGACTTGAACCCCGTTAATATATTTCGACATCGTCGAAGTCGTCAGGTCCACCGTAACTCCAATTCGATTCCACTCATTGGGGTTAATAATTCCCGTGTAATCACCGCTGATCCCAATACCCATATTCTCTCGGATGAAAAAATCTCCATCATTGCCGTTTGACGGGTTGGTATTGAATAAAGACGAGTACGACGAACTGAAGGATGGAATCAACAGATCCCAAATCATGGTGTACTGGTTGATATCCGAACCGCCGCCATTCGGTCCGCAACCCGGAAACAACTGAAGCCCCTGATCCGGTTGAAATGCCGCAAATGACATCACTGTGGCATCCCCACCCGAAAGGGCAGACAGGCCAAAACTTCCGGCCGTACCGAAGCTAACCGCCCCAGAGGTTGTGGCACCATTGAAATAATCCAGAGTCCCCGGACCAGCGCTTGCGCTCAGGTCCCCGTTAAAATCAAACTGGAGCTCTGTTGCGCTCGACATCGCAGAAACCGCCGCCACAACCATCCATACAAACCCTATTCTTTTCATAACCACCTCCGCAATAGAACCCTATCGCCTCACACCGACATCGGCGTGAATTTTTCGAATCCTTCTGACATCCTTGCCCTGCAGCAAAAAGAAATGATAAATGAGGAACTTTTCCCTCTCCTATTCATCATCACCTTCCTCATTATTCTCGAATACCAATATACGGTTCCGACTGAACTTTGTCAATCAATATTCATACAATCGGTGTCCTCCTATCCTTCGGCCAACCGCCTCAATTCCATAACTCTTTATGCAGCAAACTGTTACAGTGATTTGCATGGACCATTATGGCCACAATTCATTGATGCATTTGACGGTTTCCTCCACAAGGACCTGCCCGCCAGCAGGTCCGACGATGAATTGATCCGCGCTATAGCCGCCGCCTTTCACTCCCCGATCCGTAGGGAGATACCCACTGCTGGAACAGGAAAGCTGGATCAGCATCGTCAACACCGCATTACTACGGGCTTCAATACGGGTGGCATAATCCAAGTACAACTCAAACGGATTGGTCGCCATCGCCACATCACCCAACCGCAGAACATGGAACTCGATGGGGTGAACCGAATCGGTTTCATGAAACGGAAGAGTGGGTGGCTGGTGTTCGGGGATATCAAGATTGATGATTGAATGCCGAAACACGATGCGGTTTTTGATATCGGTTTTCGCCACAGGTAGAACATCATCCACAGCGTTAGCGATACGGCGGGCGATTTCCTGTCGTCGTGAAAGTCCTCGTCGATCATCCATGACCTTCTCGGCCTGCCGGCGATAGAGTAAATGCGGCGATTGGTCCCCCGCGGGCGAACATTGCGGAAAGATAAACAAGTCTTTTCCATGTCGCTTATAGAGCTCCAATCGTACATCATGCCAGAAATCAGCGGATATCTCGTTGAGATTCTCGGTTTCCTGCGAGGTACAAGACAGATTGATGACCAGACCCGTCAACCGGATTTCGGGTCCCCAGAAAAATAAAAGGTCAACTGCGTTATCTTGATAACCTTCGACATTGGAAAAATTCGCAGAGTTGGTGGTTCCGTACATCACGGAGGTTCCATCGAAGTAGTGAGCACGCCGATTGAATCCGACTGCCGCATAACTGAGGGCCCAGCTCATGCCGCCGGGCTTTCGGTTATTCCATGCCTCAACGATGGCCTGCAATACGCGATCCAGAAAGAATTTGGCATATTCAGACGCTTTCATCACCCCGGGATCATGACTGACATCATACAGGTCCTTAAATGTGCTGTCGGAGAATCCGGGGCCCGTATGCGTATGGGTGGCATTCAGGAAGAGTTTAGCCGAATCGAAATCCGGCAACTGCGTCCGGATCCGTTCTTGTAGCTGTTGCTGGATGAAACGCTGGATAAACAACAGGTCGCACGACACCATCATGGCCTGTTCTTTGAGGTTACCCTCGCCCCGTGTTTCGATGGCCAACACAGTAGCGGTAAGAGGATCGGATACTCCTGTTGAAATCCGCTTGTGCAGTTGTCCAATAAGTGCTACTGGTTTCGGGGGTGTAATATCGGTCTTCGCCCATCCGACATAAAAGGGTAGATCCGAAACCGCTTGGCCGTTACCGATACCTTCAGCAACTTCAACACAAGAAACCAAGGCAGTCCCCGACATTATAATAACGGTAAAAAAAAGATGGATTCGAACCATGGAACAGTCTCCAAACTGGATTATATTTTCCAAGGCGTCCGCATCGGCCGATCCAGCATCCCGTTCGCCTCATCGTCTTTCAGGAAAACTTCCGTGGACGGATCCCATTGCAGTTTGCGTTTCAGCTTGATGGCGATCTGTTCAAGATTACACAGGGTATCCGAGCGGACGGCGATGTCGATCGGCGCAGCCGGCTGGATTTTGTTTTTGACCGCATCGATAAAATTGACATGATGATTGTCGCTCGTAAAAAGCTTGATGTCGTTGGGTCCCGGCTTGAGTTTGAGCAGGGATTTGGGATTGGCATCGATGCGCTCGCGATCCACATGCACCCACCCTTCCGTGCCGAGGAACAATAGGCCGTGGCCATAGTTTCCGACCTGCTGCGGGTGTTGTTTGGCGGTCCCATCGTCCATGTGAACAAGCGTTACGCCGTTTTCATAACGGTTTTCCACCTGCCAGCTCGTGGCACAATCCGTAAGCATGTCCTCGGGAAACACTCCCGCGCCTTCGATTTCGATCGGTCCGGACAAATCGGTATTGTTCCCCCACTGGGCGATGTCGAGATGATGAACACCCCAGTTCCCGATCATACCGATACAATAGTCCGAGATACAATACCAGATACTCCAGGGCCCCCAAGCGCCCGGATTTTGGGTACGAGGCGGATCGGTATAAGGACGACATCGCTCGTAACAATACGGCGCCATTGGCGCCGGCCCCAACCACATTTCATAATCCAGTTCTGGTGGAACCGGTTCTGTAGGTTGCTTGGGGCAGGTCCAACTACCGGGCACACCCACCAGGATGGTCTTCAGCGTTCCAATTTTCCCGTTGCGAACCAATTCGCAGGCCTGACGGAAGAAGCCGCCGGATCGCTGTTGGGTTCCGAACTGGAAGACAACACCATTGTCATGCACGGCCTTTTGAACGGCCTTGGCGGCACGGAAGCTCCAACCGATGGGCTTTTCACAGTACATGTGTTTTCGGTGTCGGGCCGCTTCGATCGCAATCAAGGGATGCCAGTGATCCGGCGTGGTTATCTGTACGGCGTCGATGTCCTTGCGGTCGATTAGTTCGCGAAAATCCTTGACCACCGTACAGTCCTGATTGCCATACCATTCGTCCACCGTCTGTTTAGCTTTTTGCCGTTGAATCTCATGGACATCGCATACGGCTGCCAGTCGTACCTCGCTATTGCCGAGGAATGCTTTCATGTTGCCGGTTCCCTGGATTCCAAGGCCGATACAACCGATCACAATCCGTTCACTTGGAACGGCTGCGCCATCAGCGCCAAAAATCGACGATGGCACAATCTGCGGGATTGCAATCGTTCCGAAACAGATCCCTGTAACACCCTTGACAAAATCACGCCGCCGGATTTTGTTGTATGACATATCGATCCCTCTCAATTGAAATTGTGCCCGATGACCCGATACAGTAATTTACCCAAGACGGATTTGTTAGAAAAGTTCTGCTGAGAAAACGACGCGAAAACGGGTATCTTGGTTGCAGATTCGAGGATTGGGAACCAGAATAAAGTCTTCACAGAAGACCGGTTTCAGTTCCGCCCCTTCCCGTAACCGGAAATTCTTCATTCGTCGAGGGAAAAATTGGATGATTGGTCTTCCGCCGCGCTGGGAACCATTGCGGTTGACGGGCTCAAAGGTTTTTTCACCGAGATTGGGTTTAATTTCGAAGGTCCAGCTTCCGTTATGTTCGGTGAGGATCTGCTCCCAAGCCGTATCGGCTCTGGCCATGCGGGCCTCCCACGCAGGATCTCCATAGAATGCCACGGTATCGCGGTCATAGAGAAGCCCCCGGGCGTCATTGGCCGTTAATCCGGCTTTCTTAGCTTCCGGGCTGATGATAATAGAACCCCTCAACGGTTCTGCCCCATCGGTCCTTGTCTGCTCCTTTTCGGGGAAATAGGTCGTCAAACGATGGATCAGGGCCGCCTGATTGGCGAAAAAGGCCTCAGTAAAGGTGTAACGGCCGGGTTGTTCGAGAAAATAATCCAGACAACCCCAGCCCATGTAACCATACCAGGAGTTGACTGTGTAACCGATCATCTGGTTGATCCCGGCACTATTCATGAAGGCCAGGGCCATTGCGTCAGAACCGTCAATGTGACCCATGAGGCAATTACCGACGGCCATATAGACCTTCGGATTCGGAGATTGAATGGGGTACTCTTTTCCCTCGGTGTCCAGGCCATATAGAACGCCGCCGCGGCATCGAAAGGAACCGTTTCGGTATCGGTATCCGATCTGCCAGTCCCGTTCGGTAGCGTGGCCGGAGGTGATGAAACAGTCGGCCTTAAACTCTGTGAGGGTCTTGACAAGGGCCTCGGTGGAATCATCGGGGCCCAGGATCGGCTCGGCCGTGCCGCCTTTTTCCTTGCGGACACCTTTACCCTTGTCCAGTTCACTGTACCAGACCCCTTCGGCGCATTTATCGATTGCGAATTCGGTTCCGCCGGCCACTTTGCTGACGATCAAGGGTTCGGCGTGTTCCGCGATCCGCAGCGCAGACGAAGAATCGTAGCCGGTAAGAATCCCCCAAAAACAATCGGCATACGGATCTTCGTCGATCCGGCGGGTCCATTGATGAATCTGTTGGACAAATTCCCGCGTAGCTTCCGCAGGCCGGGCGATAAAGCAGATATACCGAGGGAAGATCTGCTGACATTGGGACAGGATCTCTTCGATGTTTGACTCAAATGCGATGACGGCCCCTTTGTGCTTTTTACACAGCGTATCAGATATCCGGCTCCACTTGGGATCGGCCTGCGTTTGTTTGGAAACAACCACGACATAATCCGAACCGGCCGCAAAGGCGAAGGGGGACGAAATCAAGAAAGCGGCGAATATGCCAATGATGATTATCCAATACGGTTTCATGTTTCCTCTTATTTCAGTCGATTATTCCAGGGATCGATCACACCTGATACATTCCATATCCTTCTATATAAAGCCAATCATCTCCGATGACAACTACAATATTCCGATTGTCATGTCAGCCGAACTGAATACACGACAGATTATCCGACCGGAATTTCTTTGATATTCCCTGATGAAGAAATTATGCTGGGATCGGTAATTTAAACTCTCGGTTTATGTAAAAGTAAAGGATGCCGCATGAAGATCGATTGCGTAAAACCCGTTGTTCTTGTGATCTCAGCGATTCTGGTTTTGATATGCACGCTTTCACCATTGCAGGCCCAGGAGGCCCCTTCTCTTCAATCGGGTGATTTTGTCGCTATCTGCGGCGATTCAATCACAGAGCAGAAGCTTTATTCCATGTATATCGAAAACTATCTTCTGATGTGTCAACCGGCGACGAATCTCCGAACGGTTCAGGCGGGGTGGGGTGGGGAACAGGCCGTCAACTTTGTAGGGCGAATGGAACACGATGTGCTGACCCTGGGACCGACGGTGGCCACGACCTGTTATGGAATGAACGATGGCGGGTATTCTCCGATGACGCCAGAAAAGGCACAGCGATACCGGGATTCCCAGCGGGCAATCGTGAAAAAATTCAAGGATAAGGGGGTTCGATTGGTTGTCGTCGGATCTCCGGGTTGCGTGGACAGTGATACCTTCCGTAACAATCCCGCAGAGGCGGCCATGTACAACAAGACGCTCTCCGAACTCCGCGACATCGCCCGCGAGGTGGCCGGGGAGGAGAATGTTGCATTTGCAAATGTATACGACCCGATGATTGATGTGATGGCCAAGGCCAAGGCCAAGTATGGAAAGTCATATCATCTTGGCGGAGGCGACGGAGTTCATCCAAGTTTTAACGGGCATCTGGTAATGGCCTATGCCTTCTTAAAGGCGATGGGTTGCAACGGAAATATCGGGACGATTACGGTGGATCTGAAATCGAACGAGGCCAAGGCCACCGAGGGCCACAAAATCCTGTCGGTATCCGGCGGCGCTGTTGAGATTGAAAGCACGCGATATCCATTCTGCTTTTTCGGGGATTCAACCAAACCGGAATCCACGCGGGGTATCCTGGAGTTTCTGCCGTTCAACGAGGAACTGAATCGTTTTCGACTGGTGGCTGCCAACCTGAAGGAAGATGGAAAATACAAACTGACCTGGGGAGGCGTCGTTCGGCATTATTCCGGCGCCGAACTGGCCAAGGGGATCAACCTGGCCGCGGAATTTCTCGACAATCCTTTCTCGGAATCCTTCAGCCGTTGCCAGGAGGCAATCGCAAAACAACAGAACTTCGAAACCGCACTGACGAAGGTCCTGCTGCACGAAATACCGAACTACCGGCGATATCTTCCCGAAGAGAAAGAGACCCTCGATCAGATCGTGGACAAGCTGGCCCAAAAGGACAAGGAGATGGCCGCGGCTTCAGCATCAAGTGTCAAACCGGTTACCCATACTCTGAAGATTGAACTCATTGAGTAGTCAAAGGTTGAAAAACGGAATCATCGTGTATCCGGAGAACCTGTAAATGGGAACCCATGTACCTACGCGAGACGAAGCTCTGAATCTTCTCCGGCAATACAATTCCGATGAGAGTCTGATCCGTCATGCGTTGGCCGTCGAGGCGGTCTTGCGGCACTTTGCCCGGGTATCCGGGGAAGACCCCGAAAAGTGGGGAATCATCGGATTGATTCACGATTTGGATTATCAGCAGTTTCCTCAACAGCATTGTATCAAAACCGGCGAGATTCTGACGGCACAGGGATGGCCCCAGGATTATATTCGGGCCGTCGTGTCACACGGATGGGGGATCTGTTCGGATGTGGAACCGCGTGCGAGAATGGAGAAGGTCCTGTACGCCATCGATGAATTGACGGGACTGGTGGCCGCGACGGCGCTGGTTCGTCCATCCCGATCCGTTCTGGACATGGAACCGTCGTCGGTCAAGAAGAAGTGGAAGGACAAGTCATTTGCGGCCAAGATCGATCGGGATGTGATCCAGCGCGGCGCCCAGATGCTGGGAATGGAATTGTCGGATCTGTTTCGGGAAACAATCGCGGGGATGAAGGATGTGGCGGCGGAGATCGGCTTGAAGGGAGTGTGTTAACCGATTTGACGCCGGATGCGAATGCCAGGTATAATTCTGTTGGAATTAGCTTGTTTTTGATGAGCGAAGAATCGGATAGTGTAATTCCTGACCTGAAATCCAATTGAAATGGAGGTGCCTTGTGGTTACGAGAATACGACGCCGAACGCTTTTGAAACACTGTGTCGCCGGAGGTGCTGGATTGATCATCTTAAAGTCGGGGATTCTTCAAGCGGGAAGTTCGCCCAATGACAAACTGAATGTGGCCGTCATAGGTGTTGGTGGCCGGGGCGGAAGCAATATGGATAGCGTAGCGGGCGAGAATATTGTTGCGCTCTGCGATGTCAATGAAAAAAACTTGGCTGCCGCGGCACAGCGATTTCCGAATGCCAAACAGTACAACGACTGGCGAAAATGCCTGGAGCAAAAGGATATCGACGCCGTTGTATGCTCCACCACCGATCACACGCACGCTTTCATCTGTCTGTGGGCCATGAACCGCGGTAAGCATGTCTATTGTGAAAAACCGATCGCCAATTCCGTCGAAGAAGCCCACCTCGTCCGCCAGGCGTACCTCAAGAACAAGGATAAACTGGCGACCCAGATGGGCACGCAGATTCACGCCTGCGATAACTATCGGCGGATGGTCGAGATGCTTCGCGGCGGAGCTATCGGGCCGGTGAGAGAAGCGCGGGTCTGGTGCAGCCGGACACCGCAGGGCGGCGGCTATCTGCCCGAGGTCAGCCCCATTCCTTCTCACATTCACTGGGATCTTTGGATCGGTCCTTCGCCCTATCATCCGTTCAATCCCGGGTACCTGGGTGGATGTCTGGCCTGGAACCGCTTCTGGGATTTCGGCAGCGGGCAGATCGGGGATATGGGCAGCCACATGATGGATATGGCCTTCTGGGGACTCGATTTGAAACTCCCCACAACCTGCAAAGCCGGCGGGACGGAATTGAACAACGATACACTGCCGACATGGCTGACCGCGGAATGGGACCATCCCGCCAATAGCTGGCGGGACGCCGTGAAGGTCTATTGGTATGATGGCGGCAAAAAACCCGGTATGCCTTCCGAGGCGTTTAACCGGGAGGGATTGTTTAAAGGCGTGATCTTCAGGGGCGACAAGGGCTGGCTGATGGCCGATTACGACTGGCGGATCCTGATGCCCAGAGGCGACAACGACATGACGCAGTACCGATTGCCGAAACCAGACGAACTGATTCCGCCATCGCCAGGCCACCACCAGGAATGGATCATCGCCTGCAAAACCGGCAAACCCACGCTCTGCAACTTCGATTATTCCGGAGCTCTTATCGAACACAACATGTTGTCGCTGGTGTCGTACCGCCTCGGCGAGGTCACCACGAAAAAGGGCGCCGACGGGAAGGAAGAAACCGTAACCATCGGAAAGGAACTGGCCTACGACGCCGACAATATGAGGGTAACGAACTGTCCCGAGGCGGATCGCTATATCCGCAAGACATATCGGAGCGGGTGGACTTTGAATGGTTGAACTTTAAACCACTTGTCAAACCGTAGTTGCAGATGCGTACCGCGTTTTCCGATTGGGTCTGAAAAACGGTTCAGTCCACTTTGGGCTTGCAACGGAGGAATCTGAGGTACAGATGCAAATATGGGAAATGATAATGTGAATAATCATCCTCGTTTTTACGAAGACACCTTTAATCGAAACTCAAATCTCGGATGAAATTTCAAATCACCACTCTCTAATATGACAGCGCTACAGGGGCTCAAGAAAATGGAATCGGAATGCCGATGATTCTCCCAACACGAGTTTGTTGGGAAGGATCGAGTATGACGTATGAGCAGATGGCTTCGCTGCAACCGGCGTTGGCGAAGTTGCTGGA
>JAAYVQ010000213.1 GCA_012517095.1 Phycisphaerae bacterium
AGGCGCTCGTAGCTCAGTAGGATAGAGCATCGGTTTCCTAAACCGAAGGTCGGAGGTTCGAATCCCCCCGGGCGCAGTTCGTAAGTGATTTCCCTTTAATGATTTATGATGTAAGATGTTGGGGTCTTATCTGCGAGGCATCATCTGGGAACAAAGGGCGGGCTCAAGCGTACAACGATTGAAGATTCAGTTGGAACCTGCTGTTTCAAGATGGTGTTGATCGATGATTGTACGAAAAAGAAAAATTGTTCTGGCTTGGATTGCGGGCTATATGATGCTGTCGGCCGTCGGTTGTGATGAAAAGCAGTGGCAGAACATCCAACGGGGCCTGAATCAACAGACGGTAGGAAGGGCATTGAATATGGATTCTCCAGCGGAACCGAAAGAAGCAACCAAGGTGGATGATAGGAAAACCGAATTAGAGCCGAAACTCGAAGTGGCGATGTTCGGTGCCGGGTGTTTCTGGGGTGTAGAGGCGACCTTTCGCAAAGTGCCGGGAGTTGTGGATACGGCCGTGGGGTATTCCGGGGGACATACCAAAAATCCAACCTATAAAGAAGTTTGCACGGACAAGACCGGGCACGCCGAGGTAATCCGGATCGAGTTTGATCCGGTTAAAGTCAGTTACAGACAGTTGCTGGAGGTCTTCTGGTCCAATCATGACCCGACGACCGTGAACCGGCAAGGACCGGATATCGGGACCCAATATCGCTCGGTGATCTTTTTCTTTTCGCCCGAGCAGGAAGCGGTTGCCAAAGCGGCGAAGGCGGAGCTGACGAAAACCAAACGGTTCCGCAGGCCGATCGTCACGCAGATCAAACCGGCTGGCGAATTCTGGAGAGCGGAAGAATACCATCAGCGATACCTCGAAAAAAAGGGCTTGGATAGCTGCCACCTGTGAAGGCCGAAGGCCTAATGATTATCATTTTCCTATTATCGGTTTTCAATCCGGTGTTCGGCCGAGATTGAAAACCGGATTCCTGATTCATATCGGATCGTGTATATGCCCTCGTTTTTCGCACTTCATCCGTGTCTTTTCGTGGGAAAAGTGGAAAGGGAGCGGAGTTGGGGCTGGAAAAAGAGGGGGACGGCGGGTAGAATCCATATTTTGTACTCGATGGTCAATTGGGATTGATGGAGACTACCGTGACCCGGCGATTAAGACAATCTCTGGAAAATTTGGCACATTTTACCGTTGTGGCAGAACTGACCGGCGGGCCGGGGTATGATTTTCGGCCAATTGGAAAGTTTCTGACCGACTACCGGGCAGCGGGTACCGATGCCATCCCGGCGGGATTCGATTTTGTTGGAGTGGCCGTGCCGCAGAATCCCGGGGGCGTGGCGAATCTGGAACCCACGGACATTCTGGCCAAGATCGACTCTGCGGGGTTGCTGGGGGACCTGGATTTTATTCCGCATATCAGTTGTAAGGATTCCAACGCCGACGGGATCTTGTCGTCGCTGGTCGGGTATCGGACAAGGGGCATCGAGACGGTGTTAGCTCTTACGGGAGACAGGCCGGTCAGCGCCAAGGGCGTGTTTGAGCTGGAGTCGGTTACTCTGCTGAAGATGATCCGACGGCTGAATCACGAGTCGATCCTGAAGGGGCAGCCCGGGCAATGGGATCGGGTGCATCGGTTCTTTGCGGGGGCGGCGGTGTCGTCGTTCAAGTACACGGAGCCATCGCTGATGCAGCAGTACTACAAGATGGAGAAGAAAATCGCCGCGGGGGCGGGATTTGTGATTACGCAAGTGGGATGGGACTGGAAGAAGTCGCTGGAGCTAATGCGATATATCCGGCGACGAGGGATCGATGTGCCGCTGGTGGGGAATGTGTATCTTCTGACGACGACCAATCCCGCGCCGCGGCTGATGCACGACGGCAAGTTGCCGGGATGCTATGTGAGCGACGAATTGCTGGCGCGGTTGCGGCAGGAAAGTTATGACCAGCATCTGGATCGTGCGGCGCAGCAGATCGCGATGTATCGGGGGCTGGGGTATTCGGGCGTAGATGTCGGTGGGACGCACGACTTTTCGACCTTTCAGGAGATTCTGCGGCGAGCGGCCAAGATCGGTGCCGAGTGGGACGCATACAAGGACAATCTGTGCTTTACTCCGGCGCATGCGTTTTATTTGTATAGCACAACCGGTGAAGAGGCGATGCTATCCTCGAGTTCGAAAACGACGGGACAACGATTTTTCAGTTTTATGCATCGGGCGATTCTGGATCCGTCGCACCGGGGTTTTCACTGGTTCCGTGGGGCGATGAAGCACACCCATGCTTCGAAGGGCAGGGGATTTGTGTATCGGACCTTCAACGCGGCGGAGAAGGCGGCCAAGTCGCTTTTGTTTGAGTGCGAAAGCTGCGGGGATTGCCTGTTGCCGGAACATTGCGGCGTCTGTACGATCGGGCCGTGCGCTAAGGGATTGCCCAATGTGCCGTGCGGCGACGCGACGGTCGAGGGCAAATGCGGCAACGATCTGGAACTGGTGTGCGTCGGCGAGCGGGTGTATCAGGCGGCGGCGGCCGAGGTGGGGGGGCGGGAGAAACTTCGCAAGCTGGTCAATCCGCCCCGGAATCCGGCGCTGGAGGGAACCAGCTCGGTGCTGAACTATCTGTTTGGAAAGGACCATACGATGCCCAACGCGATCATTTCGATCGGCGAGGCGATTCACGCGTCGATTCCCAAAACGGGCAAGGTGATGAAGGAGCTGCACGAACTGGGGCCGGATGCATACACTAAAGACAGCGGACCTCTGCGGTATGTGCGGGCGCTGATCGAGTCGCAGGCGGACGAGAAGGCCGACTATCTGGCGGTGAACTTAGACGCCTTCGGCGAAAGCGATTCTTCGCAGACGGTGCGGATGATGCGGGAATACACGCGCCTCGTGAGGCGGTGGGGCGGGGGCGTGCCGATCTGTTTCGACAGCAGCAACGACGAGGCGCTCGTCGCGGGGCTGGAGGAATGGTACAGCACGGGCGAGCCGGTCAAAACGCCGCTGATCAACTCGATCAAGGTATATTCGATGGACAAGATGTTCCCATTGAAGAGCCGTTTTGAATATAATTTCATCGGATTGCTGGTCAGCGAAGGCAAGCCGCAGGGGCCGGGAGGATCGCATTCGGTGGAAGAACTGTACGGGATCGCCAAACAGATATTCCAGAAAGCGACGGGGCAATATGGTTTTAAGCCCGAACAGATTTTCTTCGACAGCACGGTCTTCCCGCTGGCGATCGATATGCCGATGGAGCCGGGCGTGCCGGGGTACACCTATCGGGCGTTCGAAACGATTCGGCGGATCAAGAGCGATCCGGCGATGAAGGGCGTGCATTGTTCACTGGGCGTGAGCAACTGCTGCCGCGATCTGCCGGGGCGGAAGGTCGGCGTGTGCCGGGCGTATGTGGCCAAGGCGATGGAGTACGGCCTGGACGCGGGGATCGTTAACACCAGCCACCAGTACGGGCAAAAGCCGGCCGATCCGGAGTTGTTGGATTTGGTAACGGCGTTTGCCAAGTTGGACGGAACCATGGATCGTCTGAACGATGCGATGATGAAGATGGGACAGTTCTGCGCGGACAACCGAAAGGGGTGACCGGCGAGATTCATGGCGAAAAAGGACAAAGAACAGCAGCGGCCGCAACCGCCGCAAGTAACCAACCGGAAGGCCTTTCACGATTACGAACTGGTGGAAAAGGTCCAGGCCGGTGTTTCGCTGGTGGGCACGGAGGTCAAGAGTCTGCGGAACCGCGGCGGAGAGTTGGAGGGGGCATTCGCCAGGATCATTGGAGGGGAGTGCTGGTTGATCGGGGCCAAAATCGCACCGTATGCGTTCGGGACGGGAGCCAATCATGATCCGGATCGAAAGCGGAAACTGTTGCTGCATCGGTCGCAGATCCGCAAGATCGAGGGCAAACTTCAGCAGCGGGGCTTTACGCTGGTTCCGCTGCGGATTTATTTTAACGAACGAGGTCTGGCCAAAGTCGAGTTGGCCCTGGCTCGCGGCAAACGGCAATACGACAAACGGGCCAAGCTGCAAAAGGAACAACAGCGGAAAGACACGGATCGGGCGATGAAGAAATACCGGAAATAAAAATCAAAAATAAAGAAGAGGAACCTGATTTTATGGCCGAGCAGGAAAAGGACAAAAAGATTATTATCGACGAGGATTGGAAGGCCGAGGCCCAGCGGGAGAAGGAACAGGCCGAGCAGCAAGCCCAGGCCGACGAGGGTGAAGAGGGCGGAGCCGAAACCGGATTGCCGCAGCCGGACTTTACGGGACTGGTCAGCATGCTGGCGACACAGGCGTTTTTCGCGCTGGGGTTGATCGGCCGCGAAGGCGAACCGCAGCGGGAACCGGATTTTCTGCTGGCCAAATTCCATATCGATACGCTGGAAGTCCTGGAGAAGAAGACTCAGGGCAATCTGACCGACGATGAGAAACGGACGCTGAGCGGTACACTGGGGCAATTGCGGATGGCGTTTGTGCAACTGGCGGAGAAGGCGTCTTGACGACTGTGCTGGACCGGATTCTGGCCGACAAACGAGTCGAGATTGAACGGCGAAAAGCGGCAGTTCCGCTGGAGGCGTTGAAACGGAGGATTGCCGGATTACCGAAGTGCCGCAACTTTTTCGCGGCTATGACCAAGGCCAATCCCCGCGGACTGAATATTGTTGCGGAGGTCAAAAAGGCATCGCCGTCGGCGGGGATCATCCGGGAATCGTTCGACCCGGTAGCGATCGCCACCACTTACGAGCGCTGCGGGGCCGATACGATCAGTGTGTTGACGGATGAAAAGTATTTTCAGGGACGACTGGAGTATCTGGAACAGGTCAAGGCCGCGGTCGGACTTCCGGTCCTGCGGAAAGATTTTATCCTGGACGAGTATCAGGTCTATGAAGCGCGCGTTGCCGGAGCCGATGCGATTCTGTTGATCGCCGAGGCGCTGCCGGTAGGACGGTTGTCGGATTTGATGATCCTGGCCAACCAGTTGACGCTGACCGTGTTACTGGAGGTCCACGGGACCGAGGTCCTGCTGGCGGTACGAAGCATGGTGGGATTCCCCCAGCAATCGTACAGTTTGCTGGGAATCAACAACCGCGATTTGAGTACGATGCAGGTCGATCTGAACCACACGGGACGACTGCTTTCAATGGTGGATCAACCGGGACGGGTGATTACCGAAAGCGGAGTTCGCACGCGGGAGGATGTCGCGAAGATCCGAAGGTGGGGTGTCGGCGGCGTGCTCATCGGGCAGGCCTTGTGCGAATCGGGGGATATTCAAGCCAAGTTCCGGGAATTGTTCGGATAGGATTCGAGACGAATGCCCAGGAAAATCAACAGCCGCTCCTGCGATAGGGAACAGGAACGGCTGTTGATTTCTACGGTGACAATCCTGGAAATTACAGATATTCGTTGATCAGATTTTCAAGCATTTCGACGCGGCCGGATTTGTTGGCCGTGGCTTCGCCTTTCTTCAACATATAAGCGGACAGTTCCTTAAAGCCGACTTTGCCCTTTTCAATGTCGGCCCCGATACCGCTATCCCAACTGGCATAGCGTTCCGTGACGAAGTTTTTGAGGACGCCGTCGCGACGGATCGCAGCCGCGGCTTTCAAGCCCCGGGCAAAAGTGTCCATGCCTCCGATGTGCGCGTGAAACAGATCCACCGGCTCGAAGCTTTCGCGGGCGACATGGGCGTCAAAGTTGAGTCCGCCGGTCGTGAAACCGCCCATATTCAGAATCGTCAGCATCGAGAAGGTGCAATCGTAGAGGTCCGTCGGGAACTGATCGGTGTCCCAGCCAAGCAAAAGGTCGCCCCGGTTGGCATCCACCGAGCCGAGAATACCGTTGGCGGCGGCGAACTCCAGCTCATGGATGAAGGTATGACCGGCCAGGGTGGCATGATTGGCCTCGATGTTCAGCTTGAGGTGATGGACAAGGTCATATTTCTGCAGGAAGGCAAAGCAGGCCGCCGCGTCGGAATCATACTGGTGCTTGGTCGGCTCCTTGGGCTTGGGTTCGATGTAAAACTGGCCTTTGAAGCCGATTTGCTTTTTGTAATCCACGGCCATATGCAGGAATTTGGCCAGGTGATCCAGTTCTCGCTTCATGTCGGTATTGAGCAAGGTCTTGTAACCCTCGCGGCCGCCCCAGAAGACATACCCTTCGCCGTCGAGCTCTTTGGTTACTTCCATCGCCTTGGCGACCTGAGCGGCGGCAAACGCGAAGACATCGGCGTTACAACTGGTCGCCGCGCCATGCATGAATCGTGGATGGGCAAACAGGCATGCGGTACCCCACAGGAGCTTAACGCCGGTGCGCTTTTGCTCTTCCTTGAGGACCTTGACGACCTCGTCGAGATTCTTGTTACTCTCGGCCAGAGTAGCACCTTCCGGTGCGACATCGCGATCGTGAAAACAATAGAAACCCACCCCGAGCTTCTGGAAGAACTCGAAGGCCGCACGCACGCGGTTTTGGGCGTTTTCAATGCTTCCGGAACCGTCGTCCCACGGCATCAGCCGTGTCGGTCCGCCAAATTGATCGCCGCAGCCGTTGCGGAAAGCGTGCCAGTAGGCCACCGAGAACCGCAGGTGGTCGAACATGGTCTTGCCTTCGACGATCTGGTCGGGATTGTAATGTTTGAACGAAAGGGGATTTTTACTCTCCGGACCTTCGTATTCGATCTTTTTTATTCCGGCAAACGCCTCTTTCATGCCTGATACTCCTGTTAGGGTTATGACCGATGCCATGAAACCAGAAGAATACCTTCCGAGGTTGATTATGTCAATCACGAAGTGGCTATAATCAAAGCAATGGCAATAAAAAAACCGCCTTTATTAAAAGACGGTTTTGTTTGCGACACAAACCCTCCACGGTCCGATTGGAATCGGCATGGAAGATTTTAGAGGAAACAGAAAATGCTTACAGGCAGCACTCCGTTGGAACCAGGCCGACCAGAGTCTTCCCGGCCTTGGTTTCATAGCAGAGTTTGCCTTCGCGGGCCAGCCAGCCAAGACCCATATAGGCCAGATTCGGCTTCAGATCGGTCAACTTGGGCAGATCCGTCAAACTGACCGACGATTTCTTCTTGGCCAGATAGGTCCAAACCTGACCGGCAGCACTTCCAATTTGCTCTTCCATTGATACGCCAGTGGTCTCATTCGCCATGGACTTCTCCCTAAATCCTTATGTAAATTATCTTGTTTTATACATTAAAAACAACCTAACCGACAACCTCCTCATTATACATTATCGGTCGAGCGAGGGAAAAGTTTTATTAAAAATTCGGAAATCGGAATTCATCGGATATTATCGGTCTTTCCCTGATAGCCAATAATCGATACCCGGGGGCAAGAACAAAAACATCCGGGCGAACAGGAGATTGTAAAGCTTTGATTCAAAAAGAATTACGCGCAAAATCAATCGCAGAATGCCCCTGTTTGTCTGCGATGACTGTTTATTGCATGGCTTGCTTAAGGGCCGAAAGCCAGAGCCCATAGGCGGCTTTGAAGGCCTTGGCCTGTTTGGCGTCGGGTTCGATGGTCCTGACCTTTTTCAGGCCGGAAAAGGCCGCTTTGGCAGTTCGATAGGTTCCGCAGCCAAGCCCTGCCCCGCGGGCGGCGCCCTGGGAGCCGTCGGTGTTGTAAAGCTCGACGGTAGAACCAGTTACGGTCGCAAAGGCGGTGGCGAAGATGGGGCTGAGGAACATGTTAGCAGAGCCGGCGCGGACCTTGCGAATGGTAACGCCCATGTTCCGCATGATGTCCAGACCGTAATTAAGGGCAAAGACGATGCCTTCCTGTGCGGCGCGGAGGACATGGGCCTGGGTGTGGACATTGAAGTTGAGATTGCGGACCAGGCCGCCGAGGTTACGGTTTTCGAGGATCCGTTCGGAGCCGTTGCCGAAGGGCAGGATCGAAAGCCCCTCCGAGCCGACGGGGATCCGGGCGGCCAGGGCATTCATCTGTGGGTAGTCAAGACCGGGCGCAACGATGTTATGCTTGAGCCAGCTATTCAGGATACCGGTACCATTGACACACAATAGCACACCGTAGCGCGGCTGGGCGGTGGTGTGGTTGACATGGACGAAGGTGTTGACGCGCGAGGCGGAGTCGTAGGCGGGCGTTTTGCCGATGCCATAGACCACGCCGGATGTGCCGGCCGTGGCGGCAATCTCTCCGGGTTCCAGGACATTCAGCGAGAAGGCGTTATTGGGCTGATCGCCGGCGCGATAGGCGACGGCCGTCCCCGCGACAAGGCCCAGTTCGCGTGCGGCCTGCGCGGTAAGTTCCCCTTGGATGCCGAAGGTCTCGACGGTCTCCGGCAGCAGGGCGGGGTCGATGTCCATCGCCGAGAGGATTTGCTTAGCAATCTGGTTTTTCTTGAAGTCCCAGAAGATGCCTTCGGAAAGGCCGGAGACGGTGGTGACCGTGCGGCCGGTCATCTTCATCGCGACGAAGTCGCCGGGGAGCATGACCTTGTGGATCTGCTTGTAGAGCTTCGGTTCGTTTTCGCGGACCCAGCGGAGCTTGGAGGCGGTGAAGTTGCCGGGGTAGTTGAGCAGGTTCTGCAGGCATTTTTTCGGCCCGATCTTTTTGGCGGCGCGGGCGCCGACCTCGACGGCGCGGCTGTCGCACCAGATGATCGACGGGCGAAGGGGCTTGCCGCTTTTATCGACGGCGACAAGGCCGTGCATCTGGTAGGTGATGCCGACGGCCTTGATGTCGGCCGGCCGGACGCGCGAGGCGGCGAGGACCTCGGCGGCGGCCAGCTTGACATTCTGCCACCAGCTCATCGGGTCCTGCTCGGCCCAGCCGGGATGCGGGGCCAGGATCTCCATTTCCTTTTTCGGTGAAGTGGCCGAGGCCGCGACCTTCTGGGTCTGGGCGTCCATCAGGGTCGCCTTGATCGACGAGGTTCCGATATCAAATCCGAGCAGATACATAAACAGTCCTCTCTAAAGATTTTACGGTTGTTATTTTCAGCCAAGTATCGAGGATCGTATTGTTGTTGTCAAGCGGTTGAATCAAAAGCTCACATGCATTGATTCATCAACGGAATTGATAGGATAGGAATGAAGATCAAAATCATAGCGAAGAACAGAATGATGACTTATCCAATTCAACAATCGTTAACGGTCTGAATTTCGAATCGATTTCTGCGCGTTCCATATCAGATATGGATGACAAATTGGTTGTCGGGCTCGGTGAAAAATTTCTCATAGAGCGGGCTATAGTCTTTAACCTCGATGGTTTTATCGTCGGGGTGAAAAGTCAAGATCCGAAGCCGGGCTCCGCCCCCTTCCGGGAGCATCTGATAATTCACAAGCATCTGGTGAACGGTATTGCCGACGTCAGCGGCGCTGTCGAGGAATCCCAGGCCATCGTTGAGGACATGACCGTTGACGGTCATGAAAATATTTGGATGCCGTTTGACCAGTTTGTCCCACATTTCCTGCCCGTCGTTGATGGTGGTATCGGTATCGGCAATCGGATATGCGTGGGGATTCCATTTCTGTTCCGTATTTTTCGTCTTCCAGTCGTAACGGGTCGAATCGGAGTAGAGATACGCGTGAGTCATGATGATGATTTGATGGGCGGGGTGTTTTTCAATGATTTGGTTTGCCCATTCCAATACCTCATTTCTTGGGCCGAACTCAAAGCACAGGATCAGGTAGTCCCGGCCGGCGGCGTTGAATCGATGGAACGTGTTGTCCATTTTGCCGGTCTCCATCGCGCCCCCAAAGGTCGCCCATTTTTCGAATCTCGACATGGGGAAATGCTCATTCGCAAGAGTCGTACGGTCCTTGGTGCTTCCATTGGGACCAAAATCGTGGTTGCCCAGAGAAATGGCGTAGGGGACCTTTCCATCGAGCCGGGCGAAGGCCTGACTGGCCCTTTGCCATTGGACTTCCAGATTGTTATTGGTGACATCGCCGTTCTGGAGGACATAGACGATGTTGTATCGATCCTTGTTTTCGAGAACCCATTGGGTCTGAAGATGCAACAAACCCGGGTACTGGCTTGTATAGACCTGCGTATCGGGGAGAATCACAAGCGACCAGGATTGGGTGTCGGCGTTACGAATCGGATTCGTGGCCGATCGGCCGATCATGGCCGGCGTGCTGTCGGCTTGGATCAGGCCGCCGTAAACCGCCAAACCGCCGGCGGCCGTTTTCAGGAAGGTACGCCGATTCACTTTTTCCACTTGATCTCCTCGCGATTATGTCCTGTTCTTTTCCGCTTCCACGGTTGGAGGTTAATTGATGGCTCCATGTGTTCATAATCGAAACGACCCTTGTCCGGGCGTCAATCGTTGTTCATTGACAACAGGATGGGATCGATTCGTGGGTTCCTATGACCGCCAGCGGAGGGTTGTTACTGTACCATCCTTGTCTCGATTACCTCCGGTGGCGTGAAGAACAAAATCGGCCCCTGTTACCGTCCATTGTGCCAGAACCCACCCCACAGGTTCTTTATCGCTGAAATTGTATCCTGTCGCCGGCAGGTTAATCTGGTGGATCCCCTTGTAGGTGCTGAAACCATATTCATGGGAATGGCCATAGATGACGGCCTTGACTTTGGAAATCGGGACAATGATGTCATAGAGTCGCGGCAAATCCAGCAGATCCCCATCCCCATCGGAAAGAGTGTGATGAAAGCACAGGAGCGTCGGAGTATTGTCCGCCTTGTTTAGAAATTCGGCAAGCCATTTCCGTTGCGCCCTGCCGAGTAATCCCGGGACTTTGTCTGTGTATAGCAGGGAATCAAGCATGATGACCCGGACCGGCGGGATCTCCGCCACGACCACATATTTCCCGGCGACGGATTGCCTCTTTTCCGGCAGCGATTCAAAAACCTTCAGGAAGTTGTCGCGATTGTCGTGGTTTCCCAGCGAGACATAAATCGGGGCCTTTTCCGAAAGGGGCGTCAGCAACTTTTTGAGATTTTGATAATCGCCGGGCTGCCCCGTCAGCCGCGCCAGATCGCCCGTGATCGCAACGGCATCCGGCGCCTGGGATACGACCTGAGGAACAATAGTTTCCAGGTTCTTATAGGGAAAGAAACCGCGGTAGTTATTGGCGACATCCTCCGGGATGTGCACATCGCTGAGGAATGCCCATCGCATGGACAAGGATTCTGTGGAGATGCCCCGTGAATCCGGGCCGTTGCAGCCGCTGGAGATCACCGCCATTCCCACGGCAGCCATGCCCTTGACGAAATCCCTTCGGCTCATCCTGTTTGGAATAACCATTGCCATAGAATCTCTCCTGGTGAATATCGCGTCAACTTTTCGAAGTTTTCTGCGCGTCCATCAGCGTCGCCTTGATCGACGAGGTTCCGATATCGAAGCCGAGCAGATACAT
>JAAYVQ010000214.1 GCA_012517095.1 Phycisphaerae bacterium
AAGCGAAGGTTCGTTCGGAATTGTCGATAGTTATCGCTCATAAACGAGTAAGGGGCCTGACGAACCACCTGTAATAAATCCACTCCATCGGTCTCGTCGTCGGCCTGTTGATCGCAGATCATACCGAGCAGAGGGGCCGTAACATGCCGCATGACATCCCGCGGTGTGCGAAGGAGGTTATTGGACAATTCGAGAAGAAACGCGATTCCTAAACCTAACATCAAACCGAGAACAAACCCTGCTGGAACATGAATATACCAACGAGGCCAGTCTTTTTCCAGCGGTGGGATCGGACGTCCCAAAGCGATCTTGGTCACATCCGGATTGTCCATCAGGGTTTCAATTTTTTTGATTTGTGTGTCATATGATTCAAATTGTTTCTGGAGTTCGTCTCGCTTGGTTTCGGCCTGCTCATATTCAGCACGGGCGTTCCGCAGTTCCGTGTGCGATTTTTGCGCTGCCTCCAACTGCTCTTTCCGCGCATTCAATTCGACGGTTCTTGATTCCAGATTTTCGCGATACTGAATATATTGGGACTGCCGAACGATGTCGCCGATCTGCTTTTGACGGTCTTCGAGATCATTCAGTGCCCGGGCGCGAGCATCCTGGGTTTCTTTGACTCGGCGGTGGTTTTCACCAAAACTGGCCAGTTGACTCGATAAGAGGACATCCAATTGGTTCAACTGCTGGCGCATTTGGGCGGAGATGGGATCGCGTTCGATCTGTTCCCGAACGACGGCGTCATAGTCGCTTTCAGCCCGGTTTTTCAGGAATTCCACATCGCTTTTCAGTCGGGCAATTTCGCTTTGTAGGGCGGCCTGTTGCTCTTCGAGATTGGCCATTTTTTCTTCTATATAGTCGCGAAAATTAATTCCGCTAAGATTACCAAAGGAATAGGCCGTTCGAAGGTCCTTCAGTTTCGCAAGGGGGCCGGTTTCCAGGGAATCCAGGATTTTCTTTCTTTTATCCAACAAATTCGATTTGTATCCGAACCATTTTGTATCCACATCGGATTTGAGCTTGGATTGAAAGATTTTTCCGATCTCGTCCAGGATCACAACGCCGTCTCCTTTTTGCGATGTTCCGTAGCACCTCAGAGACATTCGAATCAGATTGGCTTCCCGATCGACCATGATTGATAAATGCTTTTTAAAGTAACGATCCGTCCTTACGATAATGTCATCCTTCTTATTTAACCAGTTCCCTTCCTTGATCTGTTTATACCAAGCAAGGGGTTGTTTAGGCGGATTTGTCGTGGGGTCGCCGATGATATTGGGATTTCGGAGAAAATCCTGTAACCATGCGCCCTGACTTTTTAATTGGCTGGCGAGGGTATTTCGAAATTGGTATTGGGCGTCCTTATTCACGGCCTGATCATCGATCCGAGTTGGATCCTTTTCTTCCTGTGGCAGGACATGAATGAAGGCGACGGTTGTAAATCGAGGACGAGACCGGTTTTCAATGACATACAAAATCGTACCGATTATCAAGCCGATTACGGCGGAAAACGCGATCCATTTAAACCATCGCTGGATAACGGCCCAGATTTCCCGAGGCGTCATTGTGGGCTGCGCGGTGGCCAAAGAAGCTGTGGGCATGCCGGGTCGGGCCATGGGCATTGCTGAACGGGGTTGAATCTGTCCGGTCATTTTCGGTTATCTCCTCAATTGAAAGTCATCATTCTGCATTCAAGTATCACTGCGGCGGTTACAGGGACATTCGTTTAACTGCCGCATCGATCTGTTCTTTGTCGGATGCCGGAACGGTGTCGCCGCCGGCTTCCAGGGCCTTTTGGTACGAAGCCAATGCCTCGGCTTTTTTCTGGAGCCCTTCCAAGGCCATCCCCAAATGATAATACGAATCCCATGGAACGGAATTGCCGGCCAATTCGTGATACTGAATCGACATTCTGGCCATTTTCTCGGCTTCTTCGAATTGACGGCTTTTGGACAGGGTGTAGGAGAGCGTATCCATCCGCACGGGATCATTGGGCGTTTCTTTCAGGGCTTGTCGAGCAAAGGAGACGGCCTTTTCGAGGTCTTGATTGTTGTCCGCCAGAAGATAGGCCAAATTATTCAGAACAAGAGCTCGCTTGGGATGGTTTGAAGACGCCGCTTGAAGGATGGATTCGTAGAGAGCGACTCCGCCGTCGAGGTACTTCTTGTCGCCGGATTTGAAAAAGGCCTTCAGGAGGACCTGGGATTGCTGAAGAGTGTACTCAACCCAAACATCGTCCCTGTTTTGACACTGAGCCAGACAGCGATCGAGGAATTCGAGGGCCACATTGAACTGATCGGCGGCCTGGGCCAATTGGAACATGGTATAATTGGCTCCGATATGTTTCGGATCGGCGGCGAGAGTCTTCTCGCACCAGCTCCGGACTTCCTTGGTGGATTCCAGAACCTTCTGCATAACATCCAATAACTGGACGACATATTCGGGCTGGTTCCTGGAGGATTCCAGGGCCTTATCGAAGAGTTCC
This sequence comes from Phycisphaerae bacterium, assembly GCA_012517095.1. GTDB lineage: Bacteria > Planctomycetota > Phycisphaerae > Sedimentisphaerales > Anaerohalosphaeraceae > FEN-1350. The sequence goes on from JAAYVQ010000214.1 coordinate 2,483, forward strand.
AGGGCTTTGGTTCTGTCCCCCATCCGAAGATGCGCTTGAGCCATCTGGGAATAGACGATGGGTGCTGCGGGGGTGTCCATATACTTGGATGCAATCCGGATAAACTGGGTCAATTGGGTTTGCGTTTCCAATTGTTGAAGAAGAGATTCCAGGTAATAATCAAGAATTTTAGCAAACGCGGGTTCCTGTGGATTGAGTTTCCATTGAGGTTCGACAAGAGTCCATGATTTTTCCAACAGAGGCGCGGCCTTTTCAAGCAGAGAAAAGGTCTTATCCGAAGGTTTGAAGAGGGTTCCGGGCTGGTATTTTCCTTGTTTGCGGGCCTGGTTCTTTTCCTGATCCAACTGTTTCTGATATTGCGTCAGGAGGTGAGCGCCGGCACGGTGCAACCAGTACGAGTCGTCGGAATATTTCGCAATAGTCTGATCGTAGAATTTCTGGAGGTCCTCGTTTCGACCGGAATCCTGATATATTTTTTCCAGGAAATATCGAACTCGCATCGGGGCCTGCGGTTTTTCGAGCGCAGTCACCAGTTCGCTGATGGCGGAGGTGACTTGGCCGTTCATCATATAGGTTTGGGCCAATTCGACACGAGTTGTAGAGTCGTCCCTGAGGGACAGACTTTTTTGAAGATCGGAGATCGCCTGAGGAAAATCGCTTTTCATGCGGTTTAGAACGCCTCGAATCCGCCAGGCAATCGCATGGTCGGGTCGCAGAGTCAGAATTTCCCCCACTCTGGCTTGGGCGTCGGCGAAGGCATATCGATTGAAATCGGACCAGGCCAGCATGACCAGGCCCTCGATATTGTCGGGATAGCGTTCCCGGAAGCTGGCGATGCGCAAGGCCGTTTTATCCGGTTCAAAATTAATTTCCAGCAAACGCTGGAGGATCCACATATCGGTGGCCTCTTGTAGTTTCGGATCTTCGAACTTAACCTCCGACAACTCCTGCGTATATTTTTTAAGTCCGTCAAGATCGCCGGTTTTGAGCGCGACGACCGTCAGTCCCCTCAGGACGGCGGGATTGGATTTCTGGTCTTTCTCATACAGTTTCTGAAGAATATCCCTGGCTTTGGCGAATTTACTGTCGTTGATATAGAAATCCACCAGCGACAACGAATCCGCGGGAAGAGTCGCTTCCGCCAGATTTTGTTTTCCGGAAAGCCGCAGATATTCTCCCCAGACATTCATGACGGCCGGATCGTTCGGGGCCAGTTCCCGGGCCTTTTCGAGGGCCTTCTGGGCGATCAGCAATAGATATTCCTTGCTACCGATCTTTTGAGCATTACGGTTGTTCTCGTAAGTATCGAAAAGGCGCAAAGCCAAGGAGGCAAGGAGGCGGTCATTATCTACGGAATCTTCGGAACGGAAACGGGCCATGATGGTTTGACGAATAACCAGCGCCCTGTCTGGTTCCTGAATGCTGAGCAAATCTGCATAAAAATTCAGCAGTTCCATATTGTCGGGATTCAGTCGGACGGCCGTTGCCAGTGCCTGATTCATCCGGTTATATTCCTCCGGAGTCGGATTGGTGCCGGCTTTTCGATAGAGTTGATAATAAATCGTGGCTCGGAGCCGCGCGATGTTACCGTCGATCAGGGTCCAGTCATAAGCGCGATCGGCGTCTTTGGCGGCTTCCGTCAGATTGTTCAGGGCCTGTTGAGCCAGAGATCGGTATTGGAGGGCCTGGGGGAAAATCGGGAGAATCCGAATGCACTCCGTCAGTTTTTCCACGGCGGACGCAAACTGGCCATCGACCATATCGATTCGAGCGGCAAAATACAGGCCTCCACACCGATCGATATCCAATTGTTTGGCCTTCTGGGCATAGGTCCGGGCAATCGCCAAATCGGGTTTGGCGCCGGGTTTGTCTGAATCGGGAAACAGAGACAAATCAAACAACAATTCCACTACCCGGGCGTCGTCTCCGGCTTCTTGCTCGACGGATTTCAATTCCGCAAGGGCTTGATTGCGATTGTTGATTCGCGAGGCGGCATCCGCGGCGGGAACCGACAGGAAATAGCGGGCGATTTCGATTGCCTGATCGACTTTCTGGTCAGGCATGGCTTCT
>JAAYVQ010000215.1 GCA_012517095.1 Phycisphaerae bacterium
CCTCATTCACTTCAATTCCCAGACCCGGTCCGGATGGGACATGAACAACATTTTTCTCGACCTTCAACGGATGGGCCAACATATCGGCGGTCAGGAATTGCAGGCCATTGAGGGCGGCCGGCTTGGCCAGTCCAAACGCGCCATAGAGCCCCAAAGTCGCGGCAAGGGAAATATCCGGATCCGTCAGGCCGCTGCCCAACCACATCAATCCGCGGTTGCGGAGAATTTCGATCTGCCGTTTGGCCGAGGTCAAACCGCCGCACCGCGAGGGTTTCATCGCCACACCGTCGAGCATTCCCAGTCTGAGAAATTCTTCGAGATCGGCCGGTGCTACCACCCCCTCATCCATCAGAATGGGTAAAGCCCCCTGCTTCTTGAGGGTCTGATAACCGGCAATCTGGTTGGGCCGCAGCGGGGCTTCGAGAACATCCAGACCCAAATCAGCCAGTTTCGGCACAACTTCCAGAGCGGTCTGAGGATCATAGCCGCAGTTGGCATCGGCCCAGAGAAAGCTATTCGGCAACCTTTTTCGGATTCGCTTGACCAACTCGACATCGAACTTCGGATCCGGGGCAACTTTGATGATGCAACTGTCGTAACCTCGCTGGATTCCGTCTTCGAGTATCTTTTCGATTTCCTCCATCGTACGGCCGTTGACCGTCCAGTTCATTGTGATGGTCTTGCCCTGGGGCAAAGACCACATTTGGGCCAGGGATTTACCGGCCAGTTTTCCGGCCAGATCATGCAGGGCAATATCGACCCCAGCCCGCGTGATCGGATTCCCGGTGGAAAATCCCGGAGCGATCGCCTCATCCATCTTGCGGTGGGCTCCGGAGATATCCGTGGCATCATGGCCGATCAGGGCCGGAACATAATACTCTCGCAATGCAATCAAGGCCGTCTCGGGGGTTTCATAGCTCCACTTGGCGATCGGGACGCTTTGTCCCCAGCCGATGATCCCGTTCTCGGCCGTTATTTTGATTAGAATCGCCGACCGGCCAATGGATCCTTTCGGTCCGACAAAAAATTTAAAATATCCCGTCATTGGATACCGTACCGGGAACAGTTCAATCCGTTCAATCTTGGCCGTTGCGGTGTTGGACTCAGCGGCGAACAGGCCGGAGGCAAATGGCGCAACGACCGCCATCCCCAGAACTTGCCGCCGGGTTAACGATGTCGAATTATCCTTGCGTTGTATCAAAAGGGTATCCTCGTTTGTCCGAATCCCTATGGAAGACGAACCAGCGATGTTCGATTGTTTGGAAATTTTACAATTTCCACGGAGCCCGCATCGGGCGGGATCGCATGGCGTTGGCTTCGTCGTCATCAATAAACCGCTCGGTGGCCGGATCCCAGCGGAGCTTTCGCCCAAGCCGCATGGCGATTGAACCCAGCAGGCAAACCGTACAGGAGCGATGCCCGGTCTCAACAGGAGCGATCGTCTCGGCACGGCTCTTGATGCAATCAAGCCAGTTCCGCTTGTGGTTGTTGCTTTTATAGAGGCGAAGATCATTCGGGCTGAATTTTTCATCCACCAGCGTCTTCGGATCGGTCGCAATCGATTCTCGGCGGACATAGACCGAACCCTTGTCTCCGAAGAAGTGTACGCCCTGCTTGCACTTCGATTCATCGGCGCAGATCACCTTGACGCCGTTGGCATAAGTGTACTCGATACGGAAATCTCCGTGGACATCCCACAGGCCCTCCTTTGGATAGACCGCCTCGCCGACGATTTCGGTCGGGCCGGTCTTTTCCGTATCCATCCCCCACTGGGTAATATCCAGATGATGCGATCCCCAGCCGGTAATCATCCCGTGTCCATACGCCGCCATCCGCAACCAGCCCGGACGGCCGTACCCTTTTTGCGGATGAACGCGATATTCCGTGTACGGAGCTTCGGGGGTCTGTCCCAACCACATGTCGTAATTGAGATTCGAAGGAACCGGCATATCCGGCTGTGGTTTGCATCCGGGATCCGTACCGAACCCAACCTCTACCCGCTGTAGTTTTCCGATCCGGCCGTTTCGCACCAGCTCGCAAGCCAGACGGAAACGAGCATCCGATCGCTGCTGACTGCCGACTTGGAACACCCGGCCGTAACGGCGAACGGTATCGCTCAAGGCACGGCCTTCTTCAATCGTAAGCGTCAGCGGCTTCTGCAGGAAAATATCCTTGCCCGCCCTGGCTGCCGCGATTGCCGGAAGCGTATGCCAGTGATCGGGAGTACAGATCATCACGGCCTGGATATCTTTCCGGGCGACCAATTCGCGAAAGTCGCCATAAATGTCGCAACCCTTGAATTCACCGGACGATGTCCGATTCGCATATCTTGTTTCGACAAGCTTTTGAGCATCCTTGGCACGGTTGGAATCGACATCACAAACGGCCACGATCTGGACATCCGCCTGGCCGAGCAGTTCCTTCATATCATCCTGTCCCATGCGGCCGGTGCCGATACATCCGACCGTGATCCGTTCGCTGGGCGCGTCGGCTCCGAACACAGAGGAAGGAACCCATACAGGAACTGCAAACAGGCCGGCTGCGGCGGCTGTTCCTTTGAGAAAATCGCGACGACTAATGTGCCCCATATTCATGGTTGTACCCCTGACTCAGAAAACTCTTTATTTCGGTTTTACGATCGGGTTCATATCGGCCTTCAAATCGCCGAGGGCAAATTGGATTCCGTCCATATAATGCTGCAGGATCATCGGGTTCCAGAACAAAGGATGATCGTGCCCGATCGCACAGTAGAACACGCGACCCTTGCCATAGGGCTTGACCCAGGTGATGGCAAAATCGTTGTCCGTTCGATGAACCCCATCCACTTTCATATTGGTTTTTTCAGTGTCGATGCTGACAATCACGCGAACCTTCTCGCGGGAGTAATTTTCCTTGACCTGATAGGTCTCATCCCGGATCGTAAATCGCGGCTCTTTGAGGTCTTTGAATGCGGCCGCCAAAGGATGATCCGGCTCTTCGACTTTCATGGTCACTTCTGTTCCGGATACCCAGGGGTGATTATCAAATCGTGCGGCCATAATCTCGCCGAATTCCGGCCACTGACGAAAACTGGCGACACCGGCGTGGGTCACGGCCAACCCGCCGCCATTCTTCAGATATTGGACCAGACTTCGTTTGAGGAGCGCATCCTTTTTATCGGCCGCCTCTTTGTCGGCTCCAGTCAAGTCCTTATAGTTCTCCGGAAGGAATATTTCTTCATTGGTGTTGTTGAATACGATGGCGTCGAACTGCTTGAGGTTGTCCGGAAGGAACATGTCAGCGTCGGTCGAACAGACAACCTCGAATGCCTTGGTCTTATCCGCCATCGCCTTGAAGGCGACTTCACCATAGGGAATCGAACTGTGGACATAACCGTAGGCCCGCGAAAAAACCAGCAGTTTACGAGGTTTGGCCGGCTCAACCCGGGCCTTGGCTGGAGCGGCATCCCTGATCTTTCGGACTTCTTCCTCGGACGGCGGTTTCACCTGCGCGAATCCGACGGATATGCAGAAAAAGGATATCAACCATCCCGTCATCAATCCCCGGAATTGTTGAGTCATGTTAATCTTCCCCTTACAGTACGGTTATAAAGTCCACGGAGCCCGCATATTCCGCGAGATCATCGCGTCGGCCTCGGGATCATTGACGAATTTTTCCTTTACCGGATCCCAGTTCAGTTCGCGATCCAGTAGCATAGCGATATTCCCCAGATGACACAGCGTCGCCGAACGATGGCCGACTTCGGCATGACAGATCGGATTCTGGCGGCTCTTGATGCACTCCAGGAAATTCATCTTGTGATCGACGCTGCGGATCAGATGAATTTCGTCCGGGCCTGTTTTGTGTTCAGCCAGAGATTGAGGTTCGGTTACGATCCGATCGCGGTTGACGCTGACGGAACCTTTCGTTCCGACGAACTTGGTGTTACCGCCCTTCTCCTGATGCAGGATCAGTTCGACCCCGTTGGCATAAGTATAAGTAATGTCCGCCTTGACGGCTGTGGTAAACAGGCCGCCTTTGGGAAACTCGCCTTTACCTTTGACTTTCACCGGACCGCTGTCGTCCATGCCCAAACCCCATTGAGCAATATCCAGATAGTGAGCGCCCCAGTTGGTCATCTGACCGCCGGAGTAATCGAGGATAAACCGAAAAGTGTAATGGCATCGCATCTTGGTATAGGGGGCCTGCGGGGCCTGACCCAGCCAGAAATTGTAATCGAATCCGTCTGGGATCGGCTCTTCCTTCCAGTCCAGCGGGTTATCCCGATTGTTCCCCGGAATCTCGACAAACACCTGCTTGATATCTCCGATGTGTCCGTTGCGGACCAGCTCGCACGCCTGCAGGAACCGCGCGTCGGATCGCTGCATCGAGCCGGTCTGCAGAACGCGACCATATCGTTTGCAGGCGTTGACCATTGCCCGACCTTCGGCAATCGTCAGCGTCATCGGCTTTTCGCAATAGATATCCTTGCCGGCCTTGGCCGCGGCGATGGTCGGAATCGCATGCCAGTGATCCGGCGTGCTGATACAGACCGCATCGACATCCTTGCGGTCCAAGACCTCGCGAAAATCGTTGTAGCCATCCTTGGCCGTCAGTTTTGCGGCCTTGATGGCCGGATCCCGGTAGAATCGATCGACATCGCAGACCGCCACGACCTGAAAGCCGGGATTGCCCATGAAACCCTTCAGGTTGCTGGAACCCATGTTTCCGACCCCGATCATGCCGACCCCGATACGCTCGCTGGGGGCCATCTGACCCAAAACCGAAGACGGGACAACCGTGAATCCCCACGCGGCGGCGGATGCCTTGAGGAAATCTCTTCGAGAAAGCCCGTTGCGTACCATGCGTTAGCCCTGCCTTTCCGTAGTGATCGTAACCACAGGTGGATTGCCGAAATCCTGCCAAACCTGTTCGGCCTGCTCGGCCGTGCGCTTACCATTATACACATAAAGCCGATAGCGGAAAACATAATCCTTTCCCGGCTCCAGGACCCAGTTTTTCTGCTGAACGGGACAGAAATTGAAGAAGATATCCCCTTCCGGCCAGAGCCGCATCGGTTCAGGAAATTCATGATTGGAAGGATGTCCCATGAAGACGATTCCCTCAGGCCCTTTGGTGGTTGGGCCGAACATTATGCACCACTTGGCTCGCGTTCCATGGCCGTCTTTGCGAGTCTTGCCCTCGGAGGTCAGGTAGTCGGCCAAACCCTCCTTCCATTCCGGCGTGGCGCGAAAACCAACCCCGCCATAACGATAGGCCGGAAGCTGGAGCGGACTATCGGAAGCACATCGTTGCGTGCTGGTGAAATCCCAGATCCAGTAATCGCTCTTGTCGCCCGTATTCCACACCAAAACATCCCAGACCTCATTCAAAGCGACCTTTTCTCCGCCGGGGGCCTTGAGATCAATATGGTCATGCCGTGCCCGGAAGCGGCCAAAAACAGGACCGCCCTCTTGATCGATAAATTCCTTGAATCGAACAGTCCCCTTGCCATCCCCGATGTTCCAGAAATCGACATCCCGGCCCTCGAACACGGTATGCGTCCATGGCATCCAGAAGCCCATGTGATGGATGTGGTCCGGGGCATGAATACCCGTCAGCACGGCCTGATCCGGCGACCAGAGCGGATGGATAAATCCCCCGCGCGTAAACAGCGGGTTTTTACCGGCAGGCGGAGGAACCGGGGCATAATTGTATCGGAGGACTTTGCGGTTACCGATCACAATCTCCAATGCCTTGTCGTCCTTCACCAGTTTGACCGGTTCAGGACCGGCCGGGGCCTGACCTTTGACAAGCTCAAATGCTCGGGTCGTGCCAGCTTTGGTCGTGCCGGAAAGGATCCAACAGAGCCGAGAGGGCTTGTCCATCGTGAATTGGGCCGCCACTGGTTTGCCGGCCTCCCGAAGCTGAAAACCTCCGGCCAACTGTCCCGCCAGCGAATCGCTCACCTCTGTCCATACCGGAGTGTCGATCCGATCCGTTTGACCAGCCGTAACCTGAATCCTGGCAATGGTTTGCGCGCCAACTGATGTTCCCACGGCCATCACTATTCCAACCGCAATTGTCAGTCCTCTCATCGATAATCCTTCCATTCAAATCCCCCTATGATTGACGAAAACCAGGCATAAAATACTGCAAGAAAACTCATCCTAAAGAAAAAGGGTGTCGCAGAATCTTCTCCCGCGACACCCCTGATTTATCTGATTCGATCGTTATGATCCATTCAAGACCATAACCCCGCACTTAAGTACTTTATTTTGACCCTTCCATGGGCACAACAGCAGGTTGCATCGAGGCCAGTACAAAATACAGAACCGCACCAACGACGAAAGCCAGAACCGGCGCTAAGGGATAACTGGCAACTCCGATCAGGGGTAGCATTCCGACAGCAAAACCAACTACCCAGGAAATCCACCCGGCCAGATTCCATCCGGCACGGGGACCTGCCCACTTCTTGCCAGCCAGGAAATAATCAACCATCATCGCTCCACAAACCGGTCCGAAGGATGCTCCGATGACACCAAAGACATCACTGGCCTGACCGGCCCATCCCGTTACGGCCAAAATGATGCTGACTACGGCACCCAATCCTACGCTTACAAAGGGATTAACCTTCGGAAGAGTGGTCTTGAAGCTGTTCGCGGCAATGAAGGAACTAAAGCAAGCCGGCGGAAATGCAGCGATCGCCAGCAGCAATCCCATCCATTTTCCGGCCGACTCAGAGCCCATTACCTTGGACATAAAACCGGCATCCGCTGTGTTCAGGGCATACGATCCTGTGCTCGCGAAAGCACCAGCCGCGATGAGAATGGAGGCGCCTCCGGTAATGATGATCGCGCCAGCCACACCAATCAGGCCGCCCCACTGGACATCTTTGGCATCGCGGCTATTAGTGCCGAAATCCACACCCGCAGCACCGGCCGTGGCAAAGAAACCAACGATATATGTGATCGAGGATGCAACGACTCCGAAGAAATCCAGAGCTCCTCCCGTCGCACCAGCCGCAGTTCCTGCAGCTACCATTTTGGCTTGATCAAATGAACCCAGTCCACCGATCGTCTTTCCCAGCATAATCAGCAGAATCACTACGGGAATCAATGGAAGATAGGTTGCTACTTTGGCAACATACTGGATGCCCTTGAGTCCGACAAACGCCGCAACGGCCGCCCAAAGAACGGCGATTACTTTCTGGGCCACTACGCTATCGCCAAACCACGGTCCCAGGGCCAATGACGCAAAATAGGCGTTCACGCCCAACCAGCCGAACTGAAGAACACCCATCAGAAAACCGGGCATCAGAAAACCGCCCTGTGTTCCGTAGGTGGAAGTTCCGACAATATAGAGCGGCAAACCTGTTTTCATGCCCATCATGCCAGGCACGATATAGAACAGGAAATGGCAGATAAATGCGCCAAGGATAAGACCCAACAATGCCGGACCAACACCCTGCGAAAGAATGCCTGCGGGTGAAGGTGTCTTCGAACCGGCGGCGATCATCGGAGCCCAGAACACAAACCATAGAAAGATTCCCGCGTAGGTCGGGGCGGTGTTCTTGTACCACGGGGCCCGATTGGACATCGGATTTGGCTTGGCCATTTTCAGATAATCAGGTAACGATCCGTTGCTCATGCTTGTTCTCCTAACAATATCTACAATTCCGTTGACTCCTCAGGTTCAATACCGGGTTCGGTTTGACGAATCATCCTACCGAATTCGATGTGAAATCAAAAGGATTTTTTGTCCTCCCGATAAAAAAACGGATAATAATCCGGCCGGATAAAGGAAAAGGGCCGATTCCCATCTTTCCTATCTTCACAGCGTCCTGCCCAAAACCATTTTTGCGGCCCCACAGGCGGCCTCTTCGGTCATTGAAGAAACGATCACCGGAAGGCCGAACACTTCCTCGGCGGCCTTGACAAGCAACGGATTACGACGCAAGGCATTGCCGCTGGCGACGATAAGTCTGCGTTTTTTGAGAATGTGCGACGGCATCATGATCCGCAGGGCATCGGCAATTCCAATCGCCACTCCGCGGGCCAGAGATCCCAAATCGAGAGGATGAAGATTCAGGCCGTCGATTCGGCCGCGAAGTTCGGGATCGAACCGCTCGCCAAGAAAATGCGGATGGACTCTAACCTGCGAGCGGGACAACAGCCCCATCCGATTGAGCCGGGCAAACAGGTCAGTCGTGTTGACCGGCGGGACTCCCAGGTCGCTCATCCACTGGAGAGCGGTTTCGGCCAGCCAGTTCCAGGCCGCCCCACCGCACAGGAGGGCCGCGACGGCCAGCCGTTGCTTTCCGCCCAGATAAGGACGCAGCTCATAGGATTCGGAGATATACTGTCGATGTTTGGCCTTGCCGGGATCTCGGCCGGTTAATTCCTGATAACGATCTTCGAAGCGCTGTTGATCCAGACCCTTGAGATAGTTATCGTCCACTTGAATGACGGCTGAAAGCTGTCCTCCGGTGCCGAGGGTTAGTCCCAGATCCGTTTGGGGATGCTCCAGCGTCGCGAGGATGGAGGCCTGATTGTCGCCAAGAGCGGCCAAGACCGCTATGCCTGTGGGAAGGCCGAATTCAGCGGCCACCCCTTCCTTGAGATCACCGATCCGGTGGCCGGTGGGAACGATATCGGGAAGAATATCCTGTGGAATCCCGGCACGCGAAATTTCGCGACGGTCCCATCGATCGTCATACAAACCCTTGAAGAATCCCCAGGAATGTGCATCCGTCGGATCCAGGACGGGACGATCCAGGCCGCACAGCCGCGAGGCCAGCCAGGCGTGAATCGTTGTACCGCATGCGGTTCCGTGCGGCAATGCTTGTTTGGCGCATAGATATGCGAGCGTTACAAGGCCATAACCGACAAAGATCCACTTGTTAAGACGGTCCTGCAGGGCGACAAAAAAGTCGTCTTCGAGGACCCGCTGATCCTGCCAGGTAATCAGGGGCCCGACCGGCTCGTTGTGCTTATCGACCAACAGTACGCCGTGCATCTGTCCGGTCAGGCCGATGGAACCGACCTCGGCTCGGATGGATTCGGGTAACTCGCGGACCACCTCACGGGCGACGGAATAAAGCTTGCGCGGGTCCTGTTCAAAATGACCGGGCGGTCCGGCAATGACGGCATGATGAGGACGAGATGCGACAGCCAGAATGGAACCGGACGAATCGAGAATCACTGCGGCGATTTTTCCCGTACCGATGTCAATCCCGAGAGCCGGTTCGGGCGGATTCATGTCAGAAGACCCTGCAGTTGAGCTTGAGGACTTCGGCCAGAGTCCGAAGCTCGTCGATGTGGTCGCCATAGACGACGGCCGTGTGCTCGCGCGAGATCGACTCGACGAATCCCTCAAGATTGCGAAATTCCAGCAGGGCCGAGGATTCGCAGTGGGGCATATTCGGATGGCGGGTGGTTTCGCAGACCCTGGCGGAAGCCAGCAGAATCGTACGGCCGTCAAAACACATCTCGACGATCGTAATCGGCATATCCGGAGTCAGATCGGCGTCGATGCCGCAGCCGCGGCCGTCGCGTTTGATCTCGTAGGTCCCGCCCCAATCGCGCAGCGTCGCTTTGCCCTTCGGGGTCATCTCCGGCGAGATCACGCCGACAAAACCGCAGTGGGCCAGACGCGCCAGATTGTTCCACGAAGATTGCGGATAGCGTTTGGAATCGGGCGAAAGCGGATCTCCGAAGTGATCGTTCAGGGCGCCGACATAGCGGATCGGATACATGTTGGACATCATTGTGGGTTTGTCGAGCAGGCCCGTAATGAGTATCATGCTCAGGATCGCGCAGAAGTCGCCGTCACAGGCGGCGATAAAACCGTCCTCACGAAGCAGACACTGAGCCAGACACGGCACATCCCGACCACCGCGAATCACCAGATCGCCGAAACAGTTGACCCCGAAGGCGCATGCCTTGTGACCATCCAGAATATCCCGGATCGCCAGATACACGCGGACCGCTTCGTCCAAGGCCTCGGGATGGACATTTCCGACGGCGTAACGGCCCTGCCGCTGCGACCAGACCTGGCGAACTTGCTGATCGGTGAACCGGCTCATCCGACTTCGAATCTCCACAAGCGGCTCGACAAGGATCATCGGGCCAAGCGAACGAGTCATCAAGTGGCCGGCAGCTGTGGCATTCCACGGGAAATTCTGTTCGCCGAAAACGACAATGTTGGCCGTGGTCAGAAAGCGTTTGACGGCCAGCGAACGGACAATCGCCTCGCCGTGACGGGCATTGCGGGCGATATAGACCTCCACCCCCAGAGCCCGGAGAAAATCGCGGGCCGACCACCGCCAGAAATCGGGCTCATCGTAAGCCATCAACGGCCAGAAAATTACCGGAAGCCCGCGCTCAACCAGCGGCTGAGGATGAGAGTTCCAGACTTCGGTGGGATAGGCGGGAATACTGACCGGCAGGATAGCGTCGATATCAGCGGGCAGATCGCGAACAGAGTGGCACCAGTGCTCGGGAGATTGAACAACGATGACGGGAAGAACCTCGGCAAATGGTGAAAGGAGTTCTCGAAGCTCGTCCAGATCGATTGTGGGTTTTCCCTGCCTGGCCAGAATCGGCTGGAGTCGTGCCTTGGGTACTCGCAGAAAATCCTGCGGTCGGCCGAAAAGAAACCGTTTTGCGTCCCGCAATTCGCTCATCATAATCTCCCCTTATTGCGGTCAGACGACACCGACAATGACTCTGACTCAGTTCTGTTCGGCCTTGCAGCGGCCGCGCAGGACTAAGTAAAGATGTGCGAGTGCGACCAGGGACAAAGCCAGAGCGGTGAAACGATGAAGCTGGAAAAGAACTTCCTGTCCATGTGTGCCGAAGATCGGGAACATGCTGGAAACGATGGACAAACTGACCGGGAGGACCAACAGGATCATAGCCCAGAAGGAGAGCTTCCAGCCAAGATCGCTATCGACCAGTAATCCTTTCCACTTGAAGGTGAACAGACGCACGACCCAGTCCCAATCGCGTACGGAGAAACAACATTGCCAGGCCCATGTTGCGGCGAGAAATGCCACACAAACCGCAAACACGGGGGCGAAAGTTGCGTGAATCATCAACAGCCAACCCGACAATGGGACGCCACAGAGAATCCGGGGGCCAAAGCCGGTCACAAACAGGACCAGAAAACAGACGGCCGCGACAAGCCAAGCCAGTTTTCTGAGACGCCCGATCGGTCCGAGTTTCTGTTCCAGAAGGACCATTGAAAAGAGAAACACGAATTTGCGGATGACGGCACGAACGCTCAGACTGCATTGGCGCACAGCCGGAAACAAAACGGAATGCAGGATGATTGCACCCCCAACAAGGATGAAACCCGCGATAAAAACATTTCGAAACAGCGTATCCATGGAATTTTCCGCCAGATTAATCTTCTTCCGCTGCCACATGGGAGAACCATCCCAGGGCCTTGAGAACAAACACCAAAACCACCGCGCCAATCACCGCACAACAGGCCAGAACCGTCATCTTCATCCACGGCCGGAACATAAACGACCAGGCAAAGGCCTTTGCGAACACGGGAGACACTTTTTGGAAACTGACCTGCTTTCGCAATTGAATTGCTTCGGGTTTGACGGGCGAATCCACCGCGACGGTCCCGAAGAAGAATGGGGCTTTTGTCGAATGACAATCGCCGCACAGGCCGTCGCGTCCGAGAGACTGAGAAGCGGGTCGTACATCGTGGGCAATCGGCCAGGCAAAGGGGCCCACAGCCGAACCTTCCGACTTGGTAAGCTGTTCACCGGACAGTTGATACAGGATTCCGCCGGCAACATAAACGGCGGTGGGCTTGGAACCTTCTTTCGGCTCCTCGATCTGTTCAGAAAGGGTTTTCAGGGCGGCCACGATCGTTTCCTCACTGAGGGGAATCCAATCGTTGATCCGGGGTTGATCGGACTTGATAATATCTCCGATGGCTTCGATGACAACTTTGGGGGTCATCGGTATCAGATGCTTATCCTGGAGAGTTCCCCAAAAAGATGGCCACATCATCTTATGAGGAGCGATCTTGTTATCATTTCCACGAACAAACACCGGCCATTGAATATGGGGCAACTTCATGTTGACGGCATGTTTGCCATGGAGGCCGAGCTTGTGGATTCGGGCCGTTCGAACCAGCGTTGTTTCATTTGAAGGCATGGGTCCGGAATGACAAGCCGTACAGGCCAGTTCCTGGAAATGAATCGTCGGAATGCCGGCATGTTTGGGATACGGAGCTCCAAGACGACCGCCCTTTTGGGAGGCCAGAGGATCGGCGGTAGAATCACCGAGATGGCATCCTCGGCACGACAGGGTAGAAACGAATCCGGTGCCTCCGTTGGAGTTGCCTTCGATCCCTCGAACGATCATGTGATTGGCGCCGTTACGATGGCAATCGGTACAGGTCAAGCCCGCCGCCAGATGAACATCCTGATCTCGCGTCCATTCCTTGTCGCCCGATTGATCCATTTGCTGTGTTGAATGGCAGAAATAACAACGGTCGGCCGGGGGCTGGCGAACGATATCAAAGGCGACTTTGTCTTCCGCATTGAAACGGGTTTTATCATAAATGCATTTGATCTTGTCTTCAGTCCAGGGATCGTACAAGTCGTCCAGTCCGGATGCAGTGCCTTTTACGATTCCCAGACCGGACGCGACGGTGGCGATCCAGCGATAGTTCTGGCGGGCGGCTTGAAGAGCTGCTTCGCTTTGGTTTTGGAGAGAGTCGCGAGAATGACAGGCCAGACAATTGACTTCGAACTTTCCGGATACTTCGCTGCGAAGGGTACCGACGGGATCATCCTCAACGGCTTCGGCTTCGCCATGACCGCCGCCGGGGAAATGAGAGCCGAAAAGCTGTACGAATTGCCAGGAGGTAATTCCCAGATTCTTCGGCACAAAGGTTCCAGCCCAACCCCGGTCGGAGATCGGAATCTGCGTACGGGTTTCAGAATCGGCAAGAATCCACGGCTCGCCGACACGACCACTGGGAATCTCGCCGGTCCCGGCATGAAAATGCCAGCCGGCGGCGATGGTTTCGTAAGTATGGCATTTCCCGCAGGTCTGCTTCAGGGAGACCGGATTCATGCGGGTCTCATCCACCTTGATCTGCTCGCCCTTTTCGTCGAACAGTTCAATGAGATGAACGGGAGACGATCGGTTTCCATCGTTTCCATCGCCGAGTTTTTCCTCGATTACAGCCGCTTGAGGGGTTTCGGGTTCGGCGGCAAACAACAATCCGCCCGACAATGCTAAACCGATACATAAAAATCGAATTGGTAAGGGTCTCAATGTCATGCCTCTCTGGTATCCAAACATCTGAATCGTTTGAACCGATCGAACCGCGGATATTAGACCGAAAAGCTCGCGTCCTGTAAAGGAAATTTCCTCCCGAACCGGGAATCTCACAATCCGTAATTCCGATGCCGGGGGACAAAAAAACCGGCGGGCATCCGAAGATGCCCGCCGGAAGGAATTGACCTTAGACAGCGAAGTCTTCGGGTTTGAACTCGATCTTTTTGCCGGCGGCCACGGCTTCATTGACCTTCAGAACCATCGCTGCGGTCACATAGGCGATCTCACCGGGGCAGTTGAGCTTGGCGCTGCCGCGGACGGAGTCGAAGAAATTAACCAGATGCGGCTGATGGTAGGGTACATCCATCGTAATCGGGAGATCGTACTTGGCCGGCTGGACGGATTCACGGACATCCGCTGCCGTTTCCGCTTCTTTCTTGACTTTGGGAGCGGCGGCGACCTGCTTGATATACCCCTTCTTGACCCATGGAGTCCACTTGTCTTCCTCGACCCAGCTTTCGCGATAGATTTCGCCGCGACTGGAGGCCTCGGAGATCACCAGCGTACCTTCGTCGCCCATGAACTGCTCGTAGTACCCCTGGGCACTGTTGGTCGTCAGAGTTTGGTAGATCGCGCGAACGATGCCCTTCTCGGTCTTGAACTCATAAATGGCGATGACATTGTCATACCACTCGTGGCCTTTCCAGTAATCAACGCCGCCGCTGGCCATGACCGAGATCGGCTTGGCTTCGTTGAGGAACCAGCTATAGATATCGATCTGGTGGGAACCGAGATCCACGATAGGTCCGCCACCCAGACCCTTGAACCATCGCCAGTTGCGGAACTGATGCATGTCTTTGAAACCATATTTCTCCAGTTCGGCCTGCGGAATTTCCGAACCCTTCGGGCTATCCTGATCTTCACACGCCGCGCGACTTCGATTCCACTGCCCGTAAATATGCGTGACCTGATTGAGCAGGTTGGCTTCCTTCATGAGTTTCTCATAACAGTGGATATACCGCGGATTGCTGCGCCGCTGGTGGCCGATCTGCAGAAGTTTTCCGGTCTCCCTGGCGGTCAGAACCATCTGCTTGGCTTTTGCGATGTCGTTCGACATTTCTTTTTCGCAATAAACATGCAGGCCTTTTTTTAACGCCGCGATGGTGTGTTCGGCGTGCCAGAAATCGGGCGATGCGACGATCACGGCGTCGAGATTTTCTTTGTCCAGCATTTCCTTGTAATCGGCGTACGGTGTTCCGACATGGCCGTAGGCCTTGTAAGCGCTCAGCATCTTACTGACTCGCTTACGATTATACTCCCAGATATCGGCTACGGCCCGGAAGCTGACATTGGCGTTCTTTCCCATCTTCGTGATGGCATCAATTAAGACATTCCCCTGCGCGCCGGCGCCGATAATGCCGACATTCAGCACATCCTTCTTGGCCGCCGCCGCAGCGCCCTGACCAAAGGCGTTGGGGGACAGAAACAACCCCGCCCCGATAGCCGCGGTCGAATGGATGAAATCCCGTCTGTTGATTTGCGTTTTCATACTGTGTGTGTCTCCTATGATCAGATCTTTTTGACTTTAATATTTCGATAGGCGATTGGCGTACCGTGATCCTGGAAACCCAGGACGCCGACTTTAGCCATGTCCTTGTATGCGATATTGAATTTGTTCGGGGTGCCGTCGGGATTCTTGTGGGCTTCGGTCCAGCGATTCAAGTCCATGTCGATGATCCATTCACCATTCAAGGCGATCTTGATGCTGTTATCCTTTGCCCAGATGGTCATGTGATTCCATTCGCCGGCCGGTTTGGTCGCATTTTTTGCCGGTTCCTGGCAATCATAAACGGCGCCGCAGATGTGCTTGCCGACCGGCTGGCCGGCGGAATCGGCGATCTGAATCTCAATGCCCGTATGCAGCCAGTTGACGATGTCGGCCGTTCGGAGAAATACGCCGCTGTTGGTGCCCTTTTCGGGTTTGAATTCCAGATCCAGGATCAAGTTGCCGTAGCTGTCCTTGGTCCAGATATCCCCGCCCTTGTCGGCACGGTTCAGCAGGTCTTCCTTGAGGGTCCAGTTGCCGTTGGTGGTGCAGTTGCTCAGGTCGTCGGCCAGCAGGGGTTTCCAGCCAGTGGGCTTCAGGGCAGCGGCGGTTTTTTCAAACCACTTGAAGCTGGCGCGAATCTCCGGGACCGAATTGTCCCAGTTGTATTCGTATTCGCTGGAGAAATATCCCTTCCAGCCGATCTCGTGAAGAACCTGAAGGATTTCTTTGGCCTTGCTCTTGCCGGTGCCCCAGGGAACATCGTGAGCGCCCTTATTGCCGAACTCATTGAGGTCCTTGAAGTGAAAGTACAGAATACGGTCTTTGAGTTTCTTGACGGCCTCGACCGGATCGACGCCGCTTCGGCACCAATGACCGGTGTCGGCACAGGACCCGATATACTTGCTGCGACCCTGACATACCTTCAGAACGGTATCGGGATTCCAGTAGTGCGACGGCTCAGGGTGATTGTGGATGGCTACGCCGATCTTGTACTCCTGGGCGAGCTTATCGAGCAGGTCGAATGCCGCCTCATCGGGTTCGGCGGCGATATTCTCGATTCCCATGTCCTTGCAGAACTCAAATACCTTGCGGGCCTCCGCCTCGTTATTGGGCAGACCGGTCACGCCATAGCCGACCAGCTTGATGCCGTGCTCGGCCAGTTTCTGCTTGACCTTCTGACGCATTTCCGGAGACAGAGACGGATCAAAGACGGCGTTGGAATCCTTGCTGACTTTCTGGCCGGGGTACGATTCCATCCAACTGGCGCCCAGCTCGGCGGCCTTGTCGATGGCCTCAAAAAAAGTAAACCGGTTGAACGAATACGACATCGGGCCGACCCGCCAGCCGTCATAGGCATCCCGCGCGGGATGGATGGATTCGGCCGCCCACACGGGCAGCGTCATCGCGCCGAGGGTAACCAGCATGAATATCAATCTTGCCATTGCGTTTCTCCTTGGTTTTGTTTCATACAGATCCATCGGTCGATCGTCCGTTCCATCAACCCAGACGAACCGCCGTACCCGATTCTGTCAACATTTATAGACTCCAACCCTGCCGATAGGGTTTGGTAACAAACTGATTGGCTTCTTCATCATTGGTAAACTTCATGTTATCGCCATCCCAGAGCAGTTTCTTGCCCAACCGTCTCAGGGCCAGATTGCCCATGACCACCGCCTCGGTAAATGGGCCGGCATAGTCGAAATGCGAAGTCGCCTGACCGCCGGTCTTACATGCCTGGACCCAGTTCATTTCATGGCTGGTTTTGATCCGAGGGAGCGACGGTTCCGGAAACTTGACTTCTCTCATTCGCGAATACGGGATCAATTGCGGATCATCGCCATATTCGCCGCAGCGCAAGACGCCCTTGGAACCAATGAACAGGACATTACTGGCGGCCTGATCGAGGGGGCGATTCTCCTCCAATCCTGCGGGGCGGTCCGGTTTAAGGCCGCCATCGTACCAGTTCAATTTGACCGCAGGCATCGATTCGCGTGCGGGAAACTCGAAACGAACGATCGATCCGGCCGGAAAAGTCTCCTCGTTCACCGGAGTCGCGCAGGCCTCGACAGAAGTCGGATACTTGAGCTTCAGGGCCGCAAAGACCGGATCCAAAACATGACAAGCCATATCCCCAAGTGCGCCGCAACCGAAATCCCACCAGCCGCGCCATTTGAACGGGTGATAGGCCGGATTGTAGGGCCGCATGGGAGCCGGTCCGATCCATAAATTCCAATCCAGATCCGGCGGAACGGCGGGCTTATCCGTCGGACGATCGATACCCTGCGGCCATACAGGGCGATTCGTCCAGGCGTGGACCTCCCGGACCTCCCCGATGATACCGGCCCAGATCCACTCACAGATCTTGCGGACACCGTCACCGGAATGGCCCTGATTACCCATTTGCGTAACGACTTTATACTGACGGGCCGCCTCGGTCAACTTGCGGGCTTCAAAAACGGTATGCGTCATCGGCTTTTGAACATAGACATGTTTGCCGCGTCGCATTGCCTCCATGGCGATCACGGCGTGGGAGTGGTCCGGCGTAGCGACGATCACCGCGTCGATGTTTTTCTGCTCCTCGAACATCTTGCGATAATCTTTCCACCGCTTGGCCTTCGGAAAGGTCTGATAAATTTCCCGGGCATAATCCCAATCCACATCGCATAGCGCCGTGATATTCTCGCTGGCGCACTCGTTGACATTGCTTTTGCCCATGCCGCCGACGCCGACCCCGGCGATATTCAGTTTGTCGCTGGGGGCCTGCGAACCCGATGCGGCCAGGACATGACGAGGGACAAATGTAAACGCCGCCGCTGCGGCCGAGCCCCCGGTCAGAAACGCACGGCGGGAAACTTTCCCTCGCTGATTCATGTTCATCTTATCAATCCCTTCCATTTAACGCTTGTTTATGCGAAAGGATTCATTCCCTCAATCGGTTTACGGATTACCTCGAAGCGTCCTGCGGTTTCTCCACGATCCAGATATTTCGGAACTGCATGGGATTACCGTGATCCTGCAGATAAATTCCGCCCGGCTCTTTTTCATCACTTCGCAACGCCCCACCGGTCGGACGGGGGATTTCCAGCTTGTCATGGATTGTAACGCCGTTGTGCCGACAGGTCAAGATGGCATTGCGGACTTTCTTGCCTTCTGAATCGAAACGCGCAGCCGAAAATTCGATATCGTAGGTTTGCCATTGCAGGGGCGGAGCACACATGTTGATGCGGGGGCGGGCGATCTGATAAATGCCGCCGCATTCGTTATCCAGTCCTTCCAATCCGTAACTATCCAGAATCTGGATCTCGTATTGATCGTGGAGATAGACCCCACTGTTGGCTCGTGCCTGTCCCCGCGCGGTGGGCATGAACGGAAGCCGGAACTCAAGATGCAGTGAATAGTCCTGAAACTGTCGCCGAGTAGCGATGTTACCGCCGCGGACTTCCATCACCCCATCTGCAAGTTTCCAGGGTGCCGCATTGCTTTCGGCCTCGAGTGAGACGCGTTTCCACTCGACCTGCGTTCCGGCTTTTTCCGGATCGAATTCGATGTCGAATACGGCCGTCCCATCCTTACCCTCCATACGGAACGGCCCCGCGACACGCCAACGGGTCAGGAATCCGTTGCTCTTTTCGAAGACCTCGCGGCTGCCTTCCTGATTCTCACGACCCGCCATCTCGAAGATTCCGGGCAGGATCTTGCCTTGCTCGTCGGCGATGCGGACACAGACGCCCCAGTCGCCGCCGCCGTTAGTTACCTTGACAAGCAGGTTGTTCCAGCCGTCGTTGAAGGTGACGGGGATTTTATCCTGCCCCGGCGTAACACCGCGGGCCGCGTTGTTGGCGTGAACGACCTTATCGTTGAGCCAGACCTTGACGCCGTCATCGCTGCCGATTTCCAAAACCGCCTTCTGCTCCCCTTCCGACCGTATACGGGTTCGCAGATAGGCCGCCGCGTTATCCCCCCCCACCAGTGCCGCCAGATTGACTAATCCCGCGACACCGCCGATCTTTTTCCACTCGTCGAGATTCTTACCATCGAACAGGATGATCGCCTCTTTCGGCGGCTTGGCACCGAGAGTCGGAGACAGCCGCACCACTCGCTTGACGGAAAACGACCCGTCGTCGGTCCCCTTGTATTTGCCTTCAAACTTGCCATCCTTGAGGGTTCCATCCCCTTCGCCGGTCCATTCCGTACCTCCTCCAACGCTTTTGAAACGAACGGCTTGACCCTTGAGTTCGGCATCCATCACGGCCACAGGGTCATGCGGCCAATCGAAAGATTCCAACACCCGCATGCGGTACTGGTTATTTCCGAGGGCAATGACCTGCATCGAAAGATCCCCGGTCATTCCGCTGTCGGTCTGGCGAACACCCTGCCAGTCGCCCATAAAAGGATCCGCTTCCTGTGCTACGACCGATCCGATCAATCCCATGCTCAGAATCACAACAACGATTAGGATTTCTTTGCTTCTCATACGACACTCTCCGGCAATGAAGGTTTAATGGAAATCATTTCAGCGGTTCAATCCAGATAGCACGATAGGCCACGGGCCCATGATCCCCCTGAAGGACCAGCGGACCGAGTGGCTTTTCATCTTCATACACGGCCGCACGCGTCGGTCCGGTGACTTCGACATTCTCATGGATAATCTGTCCATTGTGGACAACTTTCTCGAATTTTGCATTCGCGATCTTCTTTCCGGTCGCGTCAAATCGCGGTGCACGGAAGATCACATCGAATGTTTGCCACTGCCCCGGTTCTTTGGATGCATTGACGCGGGGACCGACGCCCTCGAAACCCTTGTCATCCTTCCAGCGTTCATAGATGCCGCCGCAGTCGGAATACTTGGGTTCCTTGACACCCCAACTATCGAGGATCTGAATCTCGTAGCGACCCTGGAAATAAACGCCGGAGTTGGAACCCCTGGGCACGACAAACTCGATATGAGCCGCACAGTCGCCGAGCTCGGCCTTGCTATACAGATAGACCGTTCGTCCGGTCGGGCCGTTAAGAAGCGCGCCGGCGCCGGGCTTGCCTTCAAGCGCGGCTGGATTGTCGGCCTTCAGGACGGCATCTGCGACAATCGCCCAGTCGCCCAGCGGTTCTCTCCACGCTGAAAAATCTGCACAGCCGAGCATGATCTTACCCGTCTTCTGAGCGGATTTTAGAGATATCCCCTTAAGGTTAACAAGCAGTTCGCCCGTCTTGCTGGTGGGCTGAAATTCGATCGTATAGACGCCCGGTCGCTCGACCATCACGACTCCAATCTTGACAGATTCAAATTTGCCCCAGTCGCCGGTTTCCTTGACCTGACCGGTCAATTCTTGCTTGCCGAGAACGACTTTGTAGCCGCTGCCGGCCGAACCGGCCATCGACTGAAGGATCTCGACCTCGAACGACCCGGTCTGCTTAAACACCACCGTCCAGGCCGCGACAGTCTTTTCGTCTTGCCAGTTGGCGATGCATCCGGCCTTCTCGTCGTACATCGCGCCCATGCCGGTGATCCTGGCCGTTTTGCCATCCAGAAAACCCGAATCGGTCACGATCGCCACCGACTTGAGCAACCGATCCAGTTCGGCCTGTGCGGCCTTGGCCTCGGCAGCCAGTTGCGGATCGGCGGCGGCCTTGGAGACAAACGCGACCGCCTTTACATCCGGAATTTTCGATGCCGCCGAAAGCACCAACCGCTTTTCTTCCACGCGCGTCGCCAGAGCCATTGCCTTTTCGCACATTGCGACCAGATCCTCGGTCGCCGCCTGCGTCAGGCCGATCATCCGGACATACCCCCGAAGACTAATGATCTTGTTGACCGGTGTTGTCGCGTTCTGTGACATCCCCAACAACACCTCCGTCGGGCGGCTATCGGGAAACTCGGCCAGCGCGCGGATCGCCGCGTCGCGGATGGTTTCATCCGCATCGCGAACCGCTGTCGAAAGCGTCGAATAGGCCTTCTCGCCGCCGATCTGCCCGAGCAGCGTCAGCAGCGACGCCTTCCCTGCGACAGGAGCGGAAGCCATTTTCGCGATCAGGGCATCGACATGCTTGACGGGATTACCCCCCCGCCTACACACGGCGGAGACGGCCTTTTCGGCCTCGACCCGTTCGGTATCGTTCTGCACCTTGACCAGCAATTCGAGCATCGCGGGTAACTGGCCTTCATCGCAGACCGATTGCATCACCTTGAAGGTCTCCAGCCGAACTTTGCGATCGGCATCGCCGGCCGACGCAAGGAGGACCGCATCGGCCGCACGGATGTTTCGTTCGGCGATACTGCGAATCAACTCCACCTTCGTCGCCGGCTCGGCCTTGGTGATAGAATCAAGAATCGTCTTGTCGGCCTGCGGATCGCGAAGGGTATAGAGCGTCTCCCTCGCCGCATCGCGCTCGGCGCCTTTAGCCGTCGCGGCCGCCGTCGCCAGCGGCATCACACAATCGGCGTTGCCAAGCTTGGCCAGGGCTTTATACGCGGCAATACGGACTTCTTCGTTGGGACTCTTGACGGCGTCCATCACGGCCGCACGCGCCGTATCCTGGCCGCGATTGGCCAGCGAGGTAATGAGCTGCACCTGCGAGGCCGGCGGCAGCTTCGGTAATTCGGCCGCTACCAGGGCGATCTCTTCGGGCTTTTCAATCTCGCTGACCAGGACAAACGCCACGGACTTCAGTTCCGGATCGCCCTTCTGAATCGCCTCGACGATGATCTTGCCCGCCTGATCCTTGGCGCAGAAAATCATTCCGCGAAAGGCCGCCACGCGGATCACGCCCGGAACCTTGGCCTCGTAAATCTCGCGATAGATTTTAGCGGCCTCTTCAGGCTTACCGGCCTGTTCGAGACGATCGCCGCAACTCAGATAGGCGTCCAGAACCTGCATTTGCAGATCGCCGTTCGTTTTGGTCTTGGCCTCGCTGAGCGCGGCCGTCGCAGCGGGATCGGCGATCTGACCCAGGGCCGTCACCGCCGCCGATGCAATATCCGCATTGGAATCGTACATCAGTTTTTGCAGAATGGGTACGCTTGCCTTGTCGCCCCGAAGACCCAGCGTGCTGATGATCCCGACCTTGGCGGCGCCGGTCGCCTTGTCCAGTCCCTTGCGAAGGGCCTCATCGACCGCCGCGCCGGGAATCCGTTCCAGGGCAAACCGCGCCATGTCCGCCGTCTGCGGATCGCCGAGCATCCCGGCCAGCGTCTCGGCCGATTCCTCGGATCCGATCAAGCTGAGCTGGCGGCAGATGAACTGTTTGCCGGGACCGGTAGCGTTGGATTTCAGAAAGGCCAGAAACTTTTTTTCGACCGCCTGGACCGCGTCACCCTGCAGGCCTTTCATCAAATCCGTCAACTGGGTCTGACTCTCGCGACTCTGGCCGAATTCATACCTGGCAATCTGCGACAACAGATCGTCAAATTGCTTGCTCTTGTCGCCGAGGGGATCGGCCTGAGACATCGCGATTGTCGAACACAACAAGACAACCGCCATGGGCCAAACCCATTGCTTCCATCGAAACATGCAAACTTCTCCTTGATGAGGTCTATACGGTTCCTGCGAGGAAAGTTACTTGGCCGCCGGAGCCGGAATCGGCGTGGCGTCGGCCTTCAGATCGCCCAGTGCCCACTGGATTCCGTCCAGATAATGCTGCAGGATCATCGGGTTCCAGGTGATCCCGTGATTGTGACCCAGCGAGCAGTAGAACATCCGTCCTTTTCCGACATTCTTGATCCAGCTAATCCCAGTATCGGCGTCAGAGGGCTTCAGACCCCTGGGCTTCTTGTTGGTTTCGTCATTCATATCCAAGCTCATCAACACCCGCATCTTGCTTCGTGAATACAGCGGGGCCTCGGTGCGATAGATCTCGTCCATTGCACGGAAACCCTTGCCGCCGAAGGCCTTCATCAGCGGGTGCGTGGGATCGTCGATTTTGAACGCCCATTCGCCCGCCCCGTCTGTCCAAGGGTGGCCGGTAAATTTATTACCAATGATCTCCTGCAATTCCGGATTTTTGTTGAAATTGTCAGCCCCGGCGTGGATGCCGATGATGGCCTTGCCGTTCTGAATGAAATCGATAATCGCCTTGGCCTGTTCGGGCGTTGGCTCCAGACTGGTCGTGTTGTTAAAGCAGATCGCGTCATACTGTTTGAGATTCTCGGCCGTGAACGCGTTCATGTCCGTGCTGACATCGATGCTGAATGCGCCGGTCTTTTTGCCCATGATTTCGAGCGACTTTTCCCAATAGGGAATACAACTGTGCTTGAATCCCTTGCACAGACTGAACACCAGGATTTTATGCGGCTTCTGGGGAGCCACCGTCGCCTTGGCGGGCATGGCCTTTTCCATTTTAGCGATTTCTTCGGGTGTCACGGCCAGGGATATCCCCCATAATGACAAGACGATACCCACCAACCAACTTGTTTGCATCCAACGCTTCATACTCGATTCTCCTTATTAGGGTTTGATCTTGGATTCAAATCATTTTCTTACTGCGCAACCCACCGAATGGCCTGCGCGACGAACTTACGGAAATTCGGATTGGCGTACGCCATTCCATCGTGGCCGAGGGCGATCGTACAGACCTTGCCTCTGCCATAGGTTCGAGTCCAGGCCAGCTCTGTATCACTGGTAGGTTCATCCGTCGTCAGAAGGACATGATTGTCCTTGGCATGCCAGACTTTTTTGTAGGATTCGTCATTGATCGCGAAATCTTCCAGCCCTTTGGTGATCGGATGATTCGTATCGGCGATCCGGACCTTCATATCTACGCCGTGTTTGTATTCCCCCTGCGGTTGATCCCCTTCGGCCTTCAAGTAATATTTTCCGCCGATGATGTCCTTGTAATCGGCAAAATCCTGGAACGCTCCGAGGTTGTGGTGCATCGCGACCAGTCCGATGCCCTGGCTGAGAAGCTGCTTAAGGTTGTTCTGTCGCTTGGCCGAAATCTTCTGCGACATGTTGTACAGGACGATCACATCGTATTCCCACGGCAGAATCGTCTCGAAGATTTCGCTGTCGTCGGACTGCGGAAGATGGACCACTTCCATCCCTTCCAGCGACTTCCACATCTCCATGAACTTGTCCTGTTCGAAATCATGTCCGCCGGAGACAAACGCAACCTTGAGAACGCGCTGGGAGGCGGCCCGTTCCCGGATCCGGATATTGCGCCACTGAACGGAGGCCGGACTGTCGCCATTAAAGCTATGGACTTGTAGACCGATGAATCCCTTGGCCGTCATCGCGTCGGACACATCCGCCACCGGGATATCGTTGACCCAGGTGCGGATCCGTTTGCCGTTGCACACCACGCGGTACTGGTTCCATTGGCCGTCCTTGAAGGCGGTCTTCGATTCCGGGCTGACCTGCTTGGGATTCACCCAGCCGTTCCGGCGAGCTTCGTCGTAGATCGAACCGGCCGTACCATTGGTGGCGATTTCGACCTGATAGCCGTGCACCCGATTGTTTTGGTAGTCCTCGAACGCGTTACTTCGGATCTGAACGCCTGAATTCAGACGCGAATCGACATTTACCTCAAACTCCAGTTCAAAATCCTGATATTGCTTTTCAGTGCAGAGGAACGAATTGGGGCTGCCTTCGACGGTCGTACCCTTGATGGTCCCATCGACGACTTCGTACTTGGCGGTGCCGTTGATCTGCTTCCAACCGGCCAGCGTCTTTCCATCGAATAGATCCACCCATTGCCCGCGACGACTCTGACGATCCCCCTGCCCCTGCCTGCGACCGCCAAACGGCCGCACGCGAATGTTCTTGTAATACACGATGCTCTTGGGATCATGCCCCTGAAGAGCGAAGGTTCCCGATCCGATCTTGCGGTCGCCCAGTTTGGGATCGGGCGTAGGCGGTTCGGTCCAATCGACCACTTGCTTGTCGTTGATGAAAACCTGAACTCGCTTGCCTCGGACGATGATGTGCTCGGTGTACCATTCCTTGTCCTTGGCCGGCGAGACATTCATCACATCCTGCACCTGGTACAAGCTTCCGGTCATTCGGGGATCGGCTTTGAAACTATTGTTGACCTGGACCTCGAAACCCTTGTTCGGCCAGCCGGTTTCCTGGTACTGGGTGTGGAAATACAATCCGCCGTTGCTTCCGGGCTCGGTCATCACATCGACCTTGTATTCGAAATCCTTGAAGTCAGCGTTGTTGACCGGCCCGACATAAAACAGATGGCAGCGATTGCCATGAGCCACGATCGCGCCATCCCGGACCGAAAAGGTGCCCGTATTTTCGGTGGCGGTCTTCCAGCCATCCAGGTCCTTGCCGTTAAACAACGAAATCCAACCCTCTTCCCCGGCGCCCAGCGCCGTTGTCGCCAGAACCAGCAATCCCAAAATTGAAATCACGCTTTTCATCGTCATATCTCCCATTCTGTCAAATTGAAACCGTCATAACCTGCAAAGAGTCGTTATCTTGACAGCAACTGAAAAGGACTACGCTAATTTTTAATATTTAATTTGTATCTTTTATATTTGATTTTTAATTTTTCCGGTCATATTCATCCTGCGGTCAGGATAACTTCCACGGCGCCCGCATGGATCGCGAAAGCATCCGATTGGCCGTGGCGTTGTTGACGAATCGTTCGGCCTTGGTGTCCCAGGTCAGCTTTTGTCCCAATCGAGTCGCGATGTCGCTGATGTGGCACAGGATGTCGCCCTGCACGGAATCTTCGATCGGGCAGATCGACTTGGCCCGCGACTTGATGCTGTCTAAGAAATTCCGGACATGGTTGTCGCTCTTGATCAGACGCACATCGTTGGGCCCGAACTCGTGCTTGGCCAGGTTCTCCGGGAAAGTATTGATCCCGACGCGATCGACATGGACCCAGCCGTCGCTGCCCTCGAAGGCCGTGCCGTGATCGTTGGGCTTGCGATACCGCGTCTTCCACTCGTCCGGAATTGACGGCAGCGCGCGATAGTCGATCTCCAGGCCGCTCTGGTATTTCATCTTCACTTCCCAGGTCAGGGCCGTGTCGCATACGCCTTCGGTCGGGAAAGTCGCCTTGCCTTCGACCTCGACGGGACACTCCATCTTTTCCTGCCCGCCCCATAACGCGATATCCAGCGGATGGATGCCCCACCCGGCGATATACCCTAGCGCGTAATCGGAGATGAACCACCAGTACTTGTTTGAACAACGGTCTTCGGTATAGGGAACCATCGGCGCCTGCCCGAGCCAGAAATCGTAATCGAGCCATTCGGGAACGGGAACGGGTTTCGGCGAACCGCCGGCCGATGATCCCACGCACCAGGCGCGAATGGACTTGAGATCGCCGATCGTCTTGTTACGGACCAACTCGCAGGCATGTCGGAACTGCCAGCTCGACCGCTGCTGTGTACCAAACTGGAAGATTCGACCGTTGCGATTCACTTCGGTTCGCAGGACCTGATCTTCGACCACGCTGATCCCCAGCGGTTTTTCGACATACACATCCTTGCCGGAACGCACCGCAGCCAGGGCCGTCAGCACATGCCAGTGATCGCAGGTGGCGATCAGGCAGGCGTCGATGTCCTTACGGGCGACCAGTTCGCGAAAATCGCCGTACGGCTTGCAGTCCTGGTTGTTGTAATGCTTATTGACCAGGTTCTTTACTTCTTCGAGCACATTCTTTTTGACATCGCAGACCGCGACCACGCGGCAGTCGTTCTGGCCCAGGAAGTTACTCATATCGCCGGTGCCCTGAGGCCCGACGCCGATACAACCGACGGCGATCCGCTCGCTGGCGGCTGTCCCGCCGTCGGCGCCCAGTGCCCGGCCGGGAATGAAGTAGGGTACCGCCATAGTCGCGACCGCGGCCGTACTGGTTACCCGAAGAAACTGACGACGACTCATCGAGTTTGCGTTCTTCATACTCCGTCCCCTTTCTCACAGAATGTGTTTAATTAACCGCCTTCAACCTTTACAATTTCCACGGCGCCCGCATCGCGCGGCCCATCAGGGCGGAAGCTTCGGCGTCGTTGACGAAATCCTGCTTGGCCTGATCGTACTTCAGCGGTCGTTTGAGCTGATAGGCGATATTGCCCATGTGGCAGACCACCACGGAACTGTATCCGATGGCGATATCGCAGATGGGTTTTTGCCGCGTGCGGATCGCGTCCAGGAAGTCCGTGTAGTGATTGTTACTCTTATAGAGCCGGATCTCATTGGTCCCGATCGTCTGGGTCGCCAGATTCTCAGGCCAGGTCTTCAGATACCCGCGATTGACCTCAACCTTGCCCTTATCGCCCAGGAACAGCACACCGTTGACATTGCCGTGGTCCGGTTCGCTACCGGCCCGGACCATGATTCTCCCGTCGGCGTATTTGAAGGTCAGGACCTTGACATCTTTGCCATCCGGCGGAAGGACCTCGACCGGACCGTTTTCGTCCATGCCCAGACCCCACTGGCCGATATCGAAATGGTGCGCGCCCCAGTCCGTCGTCATGCCGCCGCCGTACTCGCGGTAGTTCCGCCAGTTCGGGAAGATGTCCTTGCTGATATGCGGCGACAGCTCGGCGTTGTATCCCCGCGCCGGGGCCGGACCGTTCCAGAAATCCCAGTCCAGGTATTCGGGCGTCGGCTCATCGGGCAGATCGCAGGCCTTGGGCGGCCCGCCGATGTTGGCACAGACCTTATGAACCTTGCCGATGTATCCGTTGCGGACCAGTTCGCAGGCGTGACGGAACTTCTCATCCGACCGCTGCATCGAGCCGGTCTGGAAAACGCGGTCGTATCGTCGCACGGCCGCGACCATCGCCTTACACTCGACGATGTTATGCCCCAGCGGCTTTTCGCAGTAGATATCCTTGCCCGCCTTGGCCGCCGCGATGGTATTCAACGCGTGCCAGTGATCCGGCGTGCTGATGACCACCGCATTGATGTCACCGACGGCCAGCAACTCGCGGAAATCCTTATAGGCCTTCACGCCCGCATTGCCGCTGCCGCCCTTCTTGCCGTAATGGTCTTCTGTGATCTTCATGTTGCGTTCGAGCTTGAGCCGATCGACATCGCAATTGGCGATCACCTGAGTGCCCGGACAATTCAGGAAAGTCCGCAGCAGGTGTGTGCTCTGCTTGCCGCATCCGATGAACCCCATCACAATTCGATTGCTCGGGGCTTCGCCTCCGAAAATGGTCTTCGGCACAAAGGCCGGAATCGCCGCGGTCGCGGCGGCCGCCTTGAGAAATGCTCTACGATTGAAAGTCTGTTCCGCCATAGTGTCTCTCCATTCTGGTTGGTTCGTTTTCGCTTACAACCGCCACGGCGCCCGCAGCGGTCGCGGCTGGAGCAGCTTGTCGGCCTCCGGATCGTTGACGAACAGTTCTTTTTCCGGATCCCACTGCACCTTGCGACCCAGCTTGATCGCGATCAGGCCCAGATGTCCGACGGCGATCGAGTGATGCGCGATATCCGCAGAGGCGATACATTCCTTCTTGGTTTTGATGCAATCGAGGAAGTTGCCGTGATGATCGTCGCTCTTGTAGAGCCGGATATCGTTGGGTCCGAACTTGGTTTCGAGAATCGACTTTGGTTCCGCGTCGATCCGGCCGCGATCCACGAACACCCAACCCTTGTCCCCGATGAACCGTACACCGTTGGGAAACTTACCCGCAACATGCATGACAAATCCTTCCTTATACTTGCAGAAGAATTCGTACTCTTCGACGGTGTTGAACAGCGGATCTTTCGGCCACACGCCCTTGCCTTCGATCTCGACCGGGCCGGTCAGCTCGGTACCCATGCCCCACTGGGCAATGTCGCAGTGATGGCCCGCCCAGTCGGTGATCTGCCCGCCGGCGTAGTCGCTGATCCAACGGAAATTCCAATGGCACCGCGCGTCGCAATACGGCGCTTCGGGAGCCGGGCCCAGCCACATGTTGTAATCAAAATGCGCCGGCGGCTCCTTGAAGGTCCGGTCGGCCCCGTTGACGCTGTTTTTGTTGGGAAGCCCCACCTCGACGGTGTGGATCTTGCCCAACACCCCGTTGCGGGCCAGTTCGCAGGCCTGCCGGAATCGGGCGTCCGATCGCTGTTGGCTGCCCGTCTGCCAGACGATGCCGTACTTTTTGACGGCGTTGACAATCGCCCGGCCTTCGGGGATGCTGTAACCCAGCGGCTTTTGCGAGTGGACATGCTTTCCGGCCCTGGCCGCGGCGACGCCGATCAGGGCGTGCCACTGATCCGGCGTGGCGGTCATGATCGAATCGATATCTTTGCGTTCGATGATCTGACGGAAATCCCGCGTGGTTGTGCAATCGCTGTTGCCGTTCCTTTTGTCCACCCGTTGCTTGGCCTCGCGTGCGTGGTTGTCGTCCACATCACAGACGGCCAATATCTGGATCTCTCGTCGGTTCAGAAATCCGCCCAGGTCGCCCATGCCCATGCCGCCGACGCCGATGGCGCCCATGGTGATCCGATTGCTCGGAGCGATCGTGCCGTCGGCGCCGATCGCCGAAGAATGAATGATGTAGGGCAGGCCGGCCGCACCGGCGACCCACAGTCCGGATTGTTGGAGAAACGATCTTCGATTCAGTTTCATGGATTTTCCCTCAGAACAAATGCGATTTCGCGGCCGCCGTACAAACTCCACGGCCGATTGTTTTCGTGCGAATGAATGAAAGAAATGCCGCCCCCCTCTCTCCCCGCCGCCAATACTCCCCCACAGCCCCACAGACACCTTACTACCGTGCGGACCACGCTCATCAAACACGCTCCCAAACCACAACCCGCATCTCATGCCTTGTCAAATCAATCGGGGCGAATCGCGTATCCATCCGCCCCGGCTCTGCCCTACCGGCCGAAACACCCCGCGGCCGCGGGAAAGCATCGTCTCCCCGCGGCCGAAGGATGCCTATCTCTCGATCATTTCTTGTCAAACGCCTCGTCGAACACATGCGTCGAGGGCGAGAAGTTGATGTTCTTGACGAACTCGCAGGACTCCCTGGCCCCGCGCTCGCGCTCCATGCCGCAGTCTTCCCACTCCACGCTCAGCGGACCGCTGTACCCGGCGTGGTTCAGCGCCCGGATGATCTCTTCGAAATCCACGCCGCCGTGGCCCAGCGAACGGAAGTCCCAGCCGCGTTCCTGCTTGCCGAAGTTCAGATGCGAACCGAGGATCCCGCTGAATCCGTCCAGTTGCAGCGCCGCGTCCTTCATGTGCGTGTGATAGATGCGATCCGGAAATTCGCGAATGAACCGGGCCGGGTTGACCATCTGCCAGTGCAGGTGGCTGGGGTCGAAGTTAAAGCCGAAAGTCTCGCGATAGTTGACCGCTTCCAGTGCCCGCTGCGCCGTCACGATATCGAACGCGATCTCCGTCGGATGGACTTCCAATGCGAACTTCACGCCGCATTCGTCAAACACATCGAAGATCGGATTCCACATCTTGGCGAAAAACTTAAAGCCGTCGTCGATCATCGCATCGGAGACCGGCGGAAAGCTGTAGATGAAATGCCAGATGGAGGAACCCGTAAAGCCGTTGACGACCTTGATACCGAGGTTCTTGGCCGTGCGGGCCGAATTCTTCATCGCCTCGACCGCCCAGGCCCGCTTCTTTTCCGCGTTGCCGTGGCAATCCTTCGGGGCGAACATATCCGAACGGCTGTCATTGTTGAGATCGCAGACAAGCTGCCCGGCCAGGTGGTTGCTGATCGCCCAGCACTTCAGGCCGTTTTCCTGCAGGATCGCCAGTTGCCGCTTGCAGTAATCCTTGTCCTGGGCTCCCTTGAAGACATCCATGTGGTCGCCCCAGCAGGCCAACTCCATGCCCTCGTAGCCCCACGCCGCCGCCTTCTTGGCCAAATCCTTCAACGGTAGATCGGCCCACTGACCCGTGAAAAGTGTTACCGGTCTTGCCATGGTTCACATCTCCTTACTAAAGTGACGCGCCTCTTGCTTTGACGAATCTACACACCTGTACGGTGTAACGATCGCTATCCATTGACAACCACGGTCCTTCGCCCGAAACACGGCTGCTGGCCGGAACTCTGCCGGATTACAGCCCCCCCGCCGATACTCTCGGGCGAATTAAGATAGGATACCAACACCCGTACCGTTACGCAATTCGTTTCGCGACAATTTTTGACCCGACAGGAAAGCCCCCAACTTCATGTTGGGGGTCCAAAATCCGTCATGGAAGCCCCCGACTTCATGTCGGGGGTTATAGTCCGCCATACCCATTGCTTTTCCATCCCGGCCTATCCCGAAACGGAACCCATTACAATTCAAGAACTTACATCCCCGAATCCGCGCAGATTCACCGCCCGCAATTCAGGACTTATGACAACCCAGACGCAC
>JAAYVQ010000216.1 GCA_012517095.1 Phycisphaerae bacterium
GGCCCAGTTTCGCTTGAGGTCGTCGTAGAGTTTGCGGGCGATGTCGGGCATGCCTTCCTTCTTGACCAGCGGGAAGATACCGGCCTTGATGGGGGCCAGAGCCGGGGAAAACCGCAGGACACTGCGGACCTCGCCGTTGGCCTCATCCTCATCGTAGGCATCGACCAGAAAGGCCAGCGTGCTGCGGTCGATTCCGGCCGACGGTTCGATGACATAGGGGATGTAGCGGCTCTTGCTGGCCTCGTCGAAGAACGACAGCGGGCCGCTGAGGTAGTCGGGGTCCTCGTCCTTGAGGGAAATCGCTGTGAGGTTCTTGCCCTTCTCGAACCAGTCGTTCATCGTCCTCATGCCACGCTGGTGCTGACGGAGGTCGTAATCGGTGCGGTTGGCGATGCCTTCGAGTTCCTGCCAGTCGCCGGAGCCAAAGGGAAAGCGGTATTCGACATCGACGCAGCCCTTGGCATAGTGGGCCAGCTCGTCTTTTTCGTGTTCGCGGAAACGGAGGTTTTCTTTCTTGATCCCCAGATCCAGGTACCACTGGAAACGCTGCTGCTTCCAGTGCTCGTACCATTGCTCGTCAGTGCCAGGGGCGCAGAAGAATTCCAGTTCGGCCTGTTCGAACTCCCGGGTGCGGAAGATGAAGGCCTTGGTGGTGACTTCGTTGCGGAAGCTCTTGCCGATCTGGGCGATGCCGAAGGGGACCTTGACCCGCGTGCTGTCCAGAACATTACGGAAATTGACGAAGATGCCCTGCGCGGTTTCGGGCCGCAGGAACAGGGTCATGGTGTCTTCGACATTGGCGCCCATCTGCGTTTCGAACATCAGGCGGAAGGCCATCGGCTCGCCGAACTGGCCGACGGCGCCGCAGGCGGGGCAGACTTTTTTCGACAGATTGTTCGTGCCCGCCGCGCTGTGAGTGGTATGTTCCTCGTGCGGGTCTTTGCCGGCGTCGGCCAGATGATCGACGCGGGTCCGCGTGTTGCATTTCTTGCACACGGTGACCAGGTCGGCGAATTTGTCGGCATGGCCTGAGGCCTTCCAGGCCATCGGGTGCATCAGGATCGAGCAATCCAGGCCAACGACATCGTCACGCATCTGCACGACGGCCTTCCACCAGGCCTGGCGGACATTGCGTTTCAGTTCCGAGCCGAGAGGACCATAATCGTAGCAGCTTGCCAGGCCGCCGTAGATTTCACTGGATTGAAAGATAAAGCCGCGCCGTTTGCACAGCGCCACGATGTCGTCGAGTTTGGTAATCTTGGCCATGTCCAAACCTTATTTGGGTGAAGGGACGGATGCGGATCGCCGGATCAGGTGAACCACCAGACAATGATGTTGAGAGCGACCGCGGTAATAATCATAAACAAGCTTACAGTTAGAAGAAGGACCACGACCTCTCGCAGGAAGCGGTCCCAGAACAAGACCCGCATTTTGGTGGCCTTATAGACAATGGAGATCGAGGCCAGTAAGGGAAACATCCACAGGATCGAAGTTGGGGTGGTTCCGATCTCGATCGGGCGAGTGAAGGAGGCCAGAAGGGCGAACAACTCAGGCATGCGTTTCCTCCTCGGTACCGATCATTTCGCCGCGACCGGTATAGGCCATATAGACGGCGCTGAGGATACTGAGCAGGTTGAGCAGGCCGGCGATGCTGGTATAGATCTGGCCGACATCGCCCGGCCGACCGAAGGCGGTATATTTTACATGCTGACCGGTGGTATCGGTATATCCGCTGCGGCTGATGTTGTCGATAAATCCCACAACCGGCGAAGCGCAGATCTGGGCGAAGAACCACGGTTTGGCATCGACGGAATTGACTACCGCAATCGAGCCAACATACAAACCCACCGCGAAAGTCAATGTGATCGTGACAAAAATAATGATGGCGCGGCGTCGTTCCCGGATCAAGAAATGCCCTCCGCCAGGAATGATCCAGGCGAGGATCCCCACAGCCAGGAGAAACAGGGTATGTTCGATCCGGGGACGGTCGGCCATCAGAAATCCTCCGGGATATCGTCCATCGTCGGGACGGGCGGAATATATACATCCTCTTTGGTCCTGGCGAACTGCATCCGCTGGCGGAGGTTGTCGGGATCGAAATGGATCAGGGCCAGGCCGTCGGACTGCATGGCATCAATCTGATACGCGGCCGCGGCCTTGCTCTTGCGGTATTCTTCCTTGGTTGGCTGAGTTCGTGCGATCTTTTTAATGACCAGCCACTGAGCCGCCGGTTTGAACTCGACGACGGACTTGAGATTATCGACCTCGGTTTTGTCGGCAGGCAACAGAGAATGAAACAGGTTAAGTTGCTGGTTGGTCTGAATCATGTCCTTATAGAACCGTTCTATGGAGGGGTCGCCCTGAACAACGGCGGCCATTCGACGGATGTCGGAATCCGTGCTGCGGGCCCGTTCGCTGAGTCGATCCATTCGCAACCGCTGGGTAAAAGCGCCGGGATCGTCGGCCTTGATGTACTTGGTGTTGAAGGCCTCGATGGCCTTCTCCCAGGCCTGATCGCCGATCGATGCGGCGAATTCGTCGGCGCGGGCCTTGGCCAGCGCGACGGCCTTGAGCCGTTTGACATCGCGGATAACCACATCTTTCAGAATATAAAGTTGTTCGGCCGGGGGAGTTTTATCCGTCGAAGCGTCGGCCTTATTGTAGGTCAGAGACAGATCC
The DNA here is from genome assembly GCA_012517095.1 of Phycisphaerae bacterium. Taxonomy (GTDB): domain Bacteria; phylum Planctomycetota; class Phycisphaerae; order Sedimentisphaerales; family Anaerohalosphaeraceae; genus FEN-1350. Next base: position 2,680 of record JAAYVQ010000216.1, read on the forward strand.
TGGGGCTCGAATTCTTTTTCGGCCTTGATCACACGGACCAGCGCGGACAAAGAACCATATTGGTCAAACCGATCCTTCATCGGTCCCAGCGTCAACCACATTTTGGGTTTGGCGGCCTCGAAACGGCTGAGTTTAACGATGCCGGCTTCCTCAACGGCGAAGGCCAGTCGGCTCAGGAGAACGGGGCTCTGGGTTTGTCCCTCAAGGGCCAATTGGCCCAGGACCCGGCTGGAAGAAATGTCGTCGGAAGTCAACAAGCCCGTCTGGCCTGTGTACAGGTCGATGGTGTACTTTTTACGGAGGGTTTCAGCGGCCTGGGCAAAGTTACCGGCGGCCTTTTCCAGCACGGCGCTGGTGGCCTTTTCCATATCCAGGGTTTCAAATCCGGTATCGATAATGGATTTGGCCTCGGCGAGAATCATATCGCCCTGACGCATGGCTTTGTTGCGGAGGATTGTGCCGCGGATCCTCTGGGATACTTCCGCGTATGATTGAGTTTTAAGCACCTTGGGTCCGTCGGGTTTCGCCGGATCTTCGGGTTCTTCATTTTGAAATTCCTTGAGGTTGCGGCGGTAATATTCCTCCAGTTCCTCATCGGTTGGTTCGGCGAGAGTTTTCTGGATGTCCGCATATCGGACGATCAGGTATTCCAACTGGACTCGGGGATGGATCTTGTAGCCGAAACCGTATGGATTGTCATCGGTAACCGTTCCCGCAAAAACGCTTCGATGGGCCTTAAACTGGTCCTGCAATTCCTGCTCGGTCGGGTCCGCTACTTCTTTGATGAAGTCGTCGGCTGAAAATTTTACAAATTCGCCCGAGATCCGTTGCCCGCTTCGTCCGATCCGGGAACGAATTTCAGCGGTGGTTATAGCCTCGTTACGGGTAACCATATCGGAGTAATTCAGAATCGACAACAGATCGGCAAATGTCGCATAGATCTGTTCCTGCGGGACCCGGCGGTTGTTGATAATGGCCGAGACAATGACCGCCGCGTCGGCGCGGTTTTGGCTTAACTGAGGAAGCAATTGTTTGAGAATCTCTCTGGCCTGCGAAGGATCGACAACACAACCGGCCTGTCGGGCTTCGGCTTTGAGCAACAGCCAGTTTTCCGTGGGACCGCCGGAGGATTTTTCAAAGAACGCGTTGAGATGTTCGGGCGTTACCGATCCGCCCCGGAGCATGGCCTGACGGATTTCATCCTGTATCATGGCCGCCGCCTGAGAGTCTGGAAAGAGCAATTGTCCCAGCAGCCGGGCGCGAATGTCCGGCGATCCACCGGCGGTGGGTTTGAACTGCAGGAACATCGGCATCGATAAATCCCGCAGGATCATCAATTGACCTTCGGCCATTCGCAGATCGTTGGGCGTAATAATCCCCTTGTTGCGGTATGTTGCCACCGTCGAACCAGCGCCGGAACCCCATCTGCTGAGGATCTGCTGGAGAGCCGTTCCACCGACGAACGAGATCATAATGACAATGACCACACCGGCCATCAATTTCCGGTTATTTTTACGCATCCATTTGACAATGTTCATACCGCTTCCTTTATCCCTTGAGTGTCATGGTTCGATCCAGGATCGATAAACCGATACTATATAGGGGATCCGTCGGGGAAATGCAAGTGAAAAGATGGGGTTTTGGAAGGAAAAGGGGGACCGGCCAGGGAATCCTTTCGTTCGGCGGATGTCGGGATTATAATCGAAGGCCTTAACGGAAAGGGATTCAGGCATGGCGCAGGGATATGACTTCTCAGGATCCGCTCGGGAATGGCAACGAGCGGGGCGTGTGATACCCGGCGGGGTCAATTCTCCCGTCCGGGCTTATGGGGGGGTGGATGAAAAGCCGGTGTTGATCGCCTCGGGACAGGGTTGCCGGATTACGGACATCGATGGCAATGAGTATATTGACTATGTTGGATCCTGGGGACCGCTCATTCTGGGTCACGCTCATCCAAAAGTGGTGGCGGCGATACAGACCGCAGCCCAGCGGGGAACGACCTTTGGGGCGCCGACTCTTGCGGAAACGGATCTGGCCGAGCGGATTGTGAAGGCAATGCCTTCGATCCAGAAAGTGCGGATGGTTTCTTCGGGTACCGAGGCGGTAATGACGGCGATCCGGCTGGCCCGGGCTCATACGGGGCGGGATTATGTCATCAAGATGAACGGATGTTATCATGGGCATTCTGATGGCCTGCTTGTGGCCGCAGGGTCCGGTTTGGCCGAGCATTCGACCCCGTCCAGTGCGGGAGTCCCGCGGAGTATTTCGGAAAGAACAATCGTTGCAGAATACAATGACATACCGGGTGTCGAACGGGCGTTCGAGGAATATCATGGTCGAGTGGCCGGCTTGATCGTCGAACCCATCGCAGCCAATATGGGCGTTGTTCTTCCGGACCCCGGATATCTGAAATCTCTTCGGCAATTGTGCGACTACCATGGTACCGTGCTGATTTTTGATGAGGTCATAACGGGTTTTCGGGTTGCCTATGGCGGGGCTCAGGCCGTCTATGGGATTTGTCCGGATTTGACTTGTCTGGGTAAAATCATCGGCGGCGGATTACCAGCGGCGGCAGTCGGAGGAAAAGCGGCCATTCTTGACTTGTTGTCTCCGCTGGGTCCGGTGTATCAGGCCGGCACCCTCAGCGGCAATCCCTTGGCAATGGCAGCCGCGATTACGACATTGGATGTGCTTGGCGAAACGGATTCTTATCAACAACTTGAAACGGCGGGATCGCAATTGCAGGCCGGAATTGAAAAGGCGGCCCGGAAAACGGGGATTACGGTTCGAATCCTTCGGGCGGGTTCGATGATGAGTTGTTATTTCACGGATCGGCCGGTTCGGAATCTGACAGATGTGAAATCGACCGAGATAGCGATGTTCAAACGGTTTTTCTCGGGCCTGTTGCGAAACGGCGTCTATATCGCGCCCAGCGCCTATGAAGCTCTGTTTGTTTCATTGGCTCACAGTCCCGAGGATATTCACAAAACCATTGAAATTATATGCAAGGTCTTTCAAAGCATCCGACGATAATACTCAGGAAGAATTCTCAGATTGATTTCGGAGATGTACCATGAGCGAATTTGAAAAAAGAGGCGACATCGTCGATACTACCGATTGCTTGGAGGCGATCAGCGCCCTCAAGGGCATGAAGAATGGATTGTTCACCCTGATCCTGCTGGGCTTGTTGCTTTTGCAGGCGATCTTCTGGCTGAATTATCTGGGTTATATCGATAAGTCGGATTCTTCCATGCCCTGCAAGACCTGTGTTATGGTCTGCGACGCCCGCATCGCTTGGTTGGGACCCTTGGCGGCTACCGATACTCCCTCGACGCGTGAACCGGTTAATCCCGCGACTGAGCCGACGGCAAAACCTGTCGAAACCGCCATAACCCCCGAAATGAAAGAAACGACAACGACGGTAATGGCCGAGGCCGAGAAAGCGGTCGGTGTGACGACGGAGAAACCGGCCGAAAAGTCGCCGAAAACCGGTGTCGGCGACAAACCCAAATGGCCGTTAGGGAAATACGACAAGTTTCTGCCCAAGTGCATCCAGGTCATGTGGACGATCCGGGTGGGCAATTTCGTCGTGTTATTGATGATGATCCTGTATTGTCTTTCCCTGCTGGTCATCTTGAAGATTTCTCTGGCGGGACGACTGGGGGGGTTGAATCACATTGTTCGCGCATTTTTCCGATCGTTGTTAGCCCTGATTTTCCTGGTTCCGTGGCAGACCTTCTTCCCGGGAGTCCTGTTGGGAGCGATGTATATGCCGTCCGAACTTCTTTGTTCCAGCGGCTGTTCGGATACGACATCGGTCCTCTCTCAATTCCTGTATTTCCTGCGGTTCGGCGGTTTGTGGTTGCTGGTAATCCTATTGTTGTTCAGCGCCCAGCTCCGAAGCCGAAAATGGTCTCAGGCGACGCTGCGTCGGCTGGGAATCCTGCAGTAACACTATATCAGTTGCTTTCGACAGGGCGAGTCTTCGGATTCGCCCTTTTTTTGCGCTGCGAAGGGAAATTTTCAAATCTACAAATCGGAATTGACAGAAGAACCAACAAGGGGGTACACTACGAAAAACAACCTATGTTTTTCTGGAGGTGATATATGAAGTATAATGTGAGTCGTCGTGGTTTTCTGCAAGGTTCTCTTGCGCTGGGTTCCACTCTCTTTTTACCGAAATTGTCGTTGGCCAAATCCGCCAACGGCAAGCTGCAACATGCCTGTATCGGCGTAGGGGGGATGGGATTTAGCGATCTGCAATCGATTCTTGCGGGCGGAACGACGGATATCATCGCGTTATGCGATGTGGATGCCGGGAATCTGGCCAAGGCAGCTGAATGGCTCAAGACCGAACACAAGATCGAATCGGTTCGTCAATATCGCGACTGGCGGGAGTTGCTGGAGAAAGAGGGAGACAAGATTGATTCTGTCAATGTCTCGACACCCGACCACATGCATGCTCCGATCTCCTATAGCGCGATTCAAAAGGGCAAACATGTCTATTGCCAAAAACCCCTGACCCATACGGTTAACGAGGCCCGGATTCTGACGCGAGCGGCCCGTAAGGCCGGAGTTGTTACGCAGATGGGGATCCAGTGCCACGCCGACATCGCTTATCGGATGGCGGTGGCAATCCTCCAATCCGGGGGGATCGGCAAAGTAACCCAATTCCATAGTTGGCAAAGCGGATCGGCTGTATGGACGACTGCCAAGGCCCGGCCGGAAGGCGAAGACCCTGTCCCGGCTAACCTGGACTGGAACAAGTGGATCGGCGTAGCTCCGATGCGGCCGTTCAAGGCCGATATCTATCATCAAGCCAAGTGGCGCGGCTGGCAGGACTTCGGAAGCGGTGTGATGGGCGATTTTGCCTGCCACATCTTCGATCCGGTTTTCACGGCCCTCAAGCTGGGCGCTCCATTGTCGGTCAAGACGGAGATATCCGATTACAATACCGAAACCTATCCGGTCTGGCAAATCGTTCAATATGAATTCCCCGGAACGGAATTCTCGGCCGGAAAGACCGTTAAGGGGACATGGTATAACGGCGAAAAAATTCCGCCGCGGGAACTGGTCCCGATGCCGGCCGAGTATAAGCTGCCCGGGGCCGGGTCGATCATTGTCGGCGAAGAGGGCGTGATGGTTCTGCCGCACTGGGCCGGGCCGCAACTGTACCCGCTGGAAAAATTCAAGGGTTACCAGCGGCCGAAGATCAAATCGCTGGATCATTACCAGCAGTGGGTCGATGCCTGTCTGGGCAAGGGAAAGCCCGAGGCCAACTTCGATTTCTCGGGCCCGATGACCGAGACGGTCCTACTGGGCAATGTCGGGATCCATTTTGCGGGCAAGACCCTTCAGTGGGATCCGGTGAATCTGAAAATCCCGAATATGCCCGAGGCGGAAAAATACCTGAAGAAGACCTATCGCGAGGGCTGGTCCATACCGGGGATTGGATGAAAGAGAAAGAGAAATAGAAAATGGGTGTCTTTACCCGTTGTATAAACAAACAAGCCGTCCGGGGTGGTAAATCCCGGACGGCTTTCTTTGTACTGCCCGGAGTGGTTACTCCGTGGGTTCATCCGAACCACCCTCATCGTCAGCCAGAAGCGTGAATTCCGTGGGTTCATCGGAACCACCGTCATCGCCAGACAGCATCGTGACTTCCGTGGGTTCGGTGGGGTCATCCCCCTCGGCCAGAACCACGGGCGCTGCGATGAAGAGCATCAGCATGAGCATTATCAGGTACTTTTTCATGGGTTTTCTCCTTACGAATAATTCAAAATGAATTCGGCTGAATTGGATCAACTACACAATTCACTATATGTATTATTGACGGGTGAAATAACCACGGGTGTCGTGATTCCGCTGGGTAATAAGTTCTCGGAGTCGGGAGTAATCTCGATTGTACCGCCGGTATAGCCGACGCTTTCGCTTCCTCCATCATTGGCCGCTCCGATGTTCGTAACATACCCGCTACTGTAGTTGGAGGTGTCGAACATTGAGATGATCGTGCCGTACAGGCGGGCGTTACCGCGAACGTCCACGATGCCGCCGACGACGGCCCCGGTCAGAACATTTTCGCTTCCGGATTCGAACGATCCGGTGTTACCAAGGTTCACATTGAAATTGGGCGCCAGAATCGTCGTCTCGCGGAATTGCGATTGGTTGTTAAAAGTTGCTGTGCCGGTGAAGTACAGACAGTTGCGCATCCACCAGGTACTGCTGGTGGTGCTGGTCGTGGGCACATCCGAAACGATGGCCCCGTTGAAATTGCAGTTCTCGAAGCGGATATTGTTGGTGTAACTGGCGCTGTCCGAGTAAGTGGCATTGGCCTCAATGAACAACACATCGTTGAATGTGCAGTTTTTGAACAGCGCATGGGTTCCCTTGGGCACCTTGACATTACTAAAGGTCATGCCATTGTAAACTTTCCGGTCGAATCGCTTGCTGGAACTGGACATGGGCAGTGTGTATCCCGACGCGGAATGGGGAAAATATTCCGTCTGAATTGTGGATGAGGTGGCAATCGTCGTACACAAGCTTTTATATGCGCTGGTGTTATAGTCGCTGGGGCTCATTCCAGGCATGGAGGCATTCTGTACGCCGTAGAAGATTCCCTGATGAGCTCCCTGGATCTTGTCCTCGGTGCTGTAGATACGATTGCCCTCGGCGTCGAACATGGGATTATCGTCTGCGTCGAGAGTTTCCATCTGAAGACTGTTGGCGCGAAGATCGGCCAGGGTGATCGCCGTACTGATGGTACCTTCGACAATCGTGTCGGCGGTGGTCTCAATACCGGTACCGATGGAAGGTCGGTTCCAGGAACTGTAAATGGGGCCGTGAATGACCGAGTTTTGGGTAACCCACATACGGCCGCGGCTGGCAATGGCATAGTTGAGAACATCGGCTTGTTTCTTGATATCCATTTCCAGGTGGACCTTGCGGGAAATGGATCCTTCGCTGCCCGTGCAATCCAATAAGATTCGCGTAGGATTGGCGTCGTACCGGAAGAAGCGAATGGTGAAATTCTGACCGGTGCTTCCGAAATTGATGGGAGCGGTCACGATCTGAGTTCCGGTCCCCACGCTGTCGGTGAAGGCCGCGGCGGGGCTGACCGCCAGACCGCCCAGGGCTGTGGACTGCAATGTGGAACACAGATTGGACCACATCGTATTGGCCTGGGCTGCGGTAACGGTGTTCTGGTTGGTGCTGAAGGTGGGTGTGTGAGCGATGATGGATTTGGCGCACTCCAGACCGGACAGAGCGCTATTCATTGCCGTGTTGGTTTTGCGGTGATTGTCGGCAACCTGAGCGTTGGTGGAACTGGTGGTCATCAAACCCACCGTCAGCGCGGAAAAGACGGCCATGAAAATCAGGCACATCATCAAGGCGATACCTTTTCGCAGTGATCCCCGTCGAATTCTGATAACTTTCATAGTTTAAACCCCCCCAAGGGTTTCTTTCCTTTCATACCGTACAATACCATTAGTCTGAAGCCAAATCGATTCATTGAAAATCACACTCCGGGCGCGAGGTGGCCCGGGCGCGAACAGAGAGCCCGGGCCACGCGCGGATTATTTCTTACAAGCGGAATGGCACCACCATTGAAACCAGTGTTTCCAATAGACCTGCTTAACCTGGATTGTGTCATTACCGATGAAGGCCGTACCGTCGGCCAATTGGCCGGTGATCGTAACTTCGACGGTGCCTTCGGCATCATCAAGCAACTGGGATACTTTGTTCAGATCGAAGACGGCGACGGCACTATAGCGGCATTTTTCCACCCAGAGAGCGGGAACCGTGCCGGCCCAGAGAACCGTCTTGGCATGGATATGTTTGACCGAATACCCCTCGGGCAGACGGATCATCGCCAGCACGAATCCCTTGCAGGGAACCACGAGCTTTCCAGGCACGATATTGATCCTGGCGGCAATAGCCGCTTCGATTTCGTCGGCGCCGATGTCGATTCGGCCGTTCATGACTCGGGCTTCGCCATCGATATCCGTTTCGCCGTCCAGAGGCGTAAAGGCGGGATCGCCGGCGTTGATGCAAAGTGAATTCTTCTGCAAATGCCAGTCGCCGGGGATATATTTACCGTCCAGACTAAATGAACCGTCCAGTTCAAACCTGGGATTGGCGTCGATCAGGCCTTCGACGGTTGTATAATCACCATCGTAGCTGAGGGTATTGGCATAATCCTCGATATCGCAATAGGCAATACGGGTATTGGATCCTTCAATTTGGCCGGTAATATAGATCGTGTCGGTGTTTGAAGCTTCGATCGCGACGGCATTACCCCAGAACAACGAATTTTCAATCGTCAGATTCATGGAACTGTCGGAATAAATTCCGGACACTCCAGAACCGTCTTCCGTCGAACCGGCCAGGTTATCGATCACCGTGCAATTCACAATCTGGGGGTGATCGGTTGAGTCAAAATAGAAGGCGCCTCCCTTGTCGGCATAATTTCCGGCAATCACGCAGTTCCGGAACACGGGGCTTCCGCCATAGGCATAAACGGCCCCTCCCCAATACGCGGAAGAGTTCTCCATGATTAGGCAATTCATGAAGGTGGGATTACCATAATTGATGGATATAGCGCCACCCCAGAAGCCGGATGAGTTCTGCACAAATCGGCAATTGGAAAAGATGGGATTACCATAAGCGATGGAGACGGCTCCCCCGGATAGTCCGGAGGTATTGATGTTAAATGTGCAATTTTCAATGGTGGGCGAACAATCAATGTCGGAATACAAGCCGGCTCCGTCGGAATCTGCATTGTTATTGGTAATAATACAGTTGCGGATTGTGGGGCTGCTTCCAAACATACAAACCAATGCGCCGCCAAGCCCCCACGAAGAGTGGATAATGGTAAATCCATCGATGATCGTTGAGGCGGTTTCCCCACTCTCAAAGATAAAACCGCTGCATAATAATCCACCACAATCAATAACAGTGGCGGCGGGATCCAGGGGATTTGCGCTCTGGACCGTTATGGCTTTTCCATACAGGTAAATATTTTGTTCGGTGTAGGTTCCTTCGGCGACGACAATTACATCCTCGTCCGCGGCGGCGATAATCGCACTCTGGATTGAAGGATAATCACCGGGCACATTGAGTGTGGCTGCGACGCCCTGGGTAACGAGGCACCCGGCCGAAAGACAGCAGAATAGCATTAAGCGTTTCATCGTTTTCTCCCTTCCAAAAAATCGTGCCTTCAGAAACTCAACAGACTGATGGCACAATGTACTAAAGCTTACGAAATGAACGGTGTCGCGGACAAATCAGAATTTGCGAACCGAACGACCGATAATTCAACCGCAGATCGGGTCGAATCCGGACAGAAGGGAGAGCTTTTCGTTGGAGGAACGAAGAGGTAGGATGAGGGAATAGTTGGGGGTATCGAGCCGAGCCGATACATGTGCGGTAGGATACTCGAATGAACGGCCGTTTTGCGAAGGCCGATTCAATCCGGTCTTATCCCATCGGGTCATTTCCCGATGCAGCGCCCCGCCGTGGGCAAGGATGAATTGAACATTCAACATGGATTCCCCCCGCATCAAAGATGCGATGCGTATGTATAGTATAACCGAAATGGAGGATAGAGTAAATCCCTCATTAATTATCCGGAAAAGTCCGGATATCGGAATCCAGGGTCCAATAATGGGCGCTACGAGTGACTCATAGAGTCGGATTGTGAATCTGAGATCGGGTCCCATAACCGCGTTGCTGATCTTTTGAAAAATTTTTTAATCCTACCAGCATAGAGGCCATCAGAACTGATACAGGTCGGGTATCTTACGGTTCCTGACCGGTGTTTTGGAGTTCGGCATGATACGAGCTGCGGGTGAAGGGCGATGCCATGACCCAGCGAAAACCCAAATCGCGGGCGACGCCGGCCCACTGATTAAATTTTTCCGGCGGGATATAATCAACAACCTCCAGACTGTTTCTCGAAGGGCGAAGATACTGCCCGATCGCTACACGATCACAGCCGACAGCCCGCAAATCCTTCAAAACGGTCTGAACTTCGTCATCCTTCTCGCCCAGACCCAGCATCAGGGCGGACTTGGTGTCAAGTTGAGGCCATACGATCTTGGCTTGTTTCAGCAGATTCAGTGATCTTCGATAATCCCCGCCGGGTCGGGCCTTTTCGTAGAGCGAAGGAACCGTTTCCACATTGTGGCCGAAGACAAATGGAATCGCCCCGGAAAGAAGTTCAATTGCCCGATCCGGGCAGTCGCGGAAATCAGGTGTGAGCAATTCGAATTGAAGACCGGGAATCTGACGACGGCACTCCAGAATCACATCCCGAAAATGTCCCGCACCTCCGTCGGGTAGATCGTCGCGATCGACGCTGGTAATAACCAGATATTTGAGATTCATCCGACTCGCCATTTCAGCAACTCGTCGGGGTTCATCCGGATCCGGCGGTTGCGGTTTCCCGTGGCCGACCGAGCAGAATCGGCAATTTCGCGTGCAGATGTTGCCGAGAATCAGAACCGTCGCTGTTCCTCGGGACCAGCAATCTCCGCGGTTGGGACAATTGGCGTTGGTGCAGATGGTTTCAAGCCCCAATCCCTCGAGGGTGGCGGCGGTTTGTAGAAAAGTCTGGCCGCTGCCAAGACGCCGTTTCAGCCAGGGCGGGAGTCGTCGAGGGTTATTCATGATTTATTCCCGAAAAAGTCGATACAGATTTGTCCCAGTTCGGCTTTCGCCTTTCGCATATCCTCTCGGTGTCCGGTTTCCTTTTCTAACGATGTCATCCTCACGCCATCCAAACCACAGGGTACAATCACCTCAAAAATACTCAGGTCGTTACAGATATTGATCGCGATTCCATGAAGTGTAACCCATTTCTGAACTTGGACACCAATCGAGGCGATTTTTCGATCTACCACCCAAATACCGGGAAATCCTTTGCGAGTTCCGCTCTCGAGACCAAAATGCCGCAGAAGAACGATTCCGGCGTCTTCGAGTCGGTGGACATAGTCGGTTACGCCGAGTCCGATGCTTTTTAATTTTATAATCGGATAACAAACGATCTGGCCGGGATTGTGCGCGGTTGCGGCGCCGCCGCGACGAATGGAGACCACCTCGATTCCGCGACGGGATAATTCTGTTTCGTCTGTCAACAGTCGGTTTTCCTTCTGGCGAACCCCCAGCGTAATAACGGCAGGATGCTCAACCAACAGGGCGACATTCCC